>CAZZFJ010000011.1:0-39712 GCA_964653415.1 uncultured Erysipelothrix sp.
ATTTATTATTCAGTAACCAGCCACAACAATTGTTGTGTATCCGCTAAAAACTCTTCAATATCTAATCGTTCAGTAAGTTCATGAGCAAATTCGCCACCTGTTGCGATGCAAATTGCATCAATTCCATTTTCAACCAATCCACTTACATCGGTTCCACCACGCATAACAATGGGACGATAATCCAGTTGGTGTCTTTCACACATCTCACGATATTTTTTCAAGACCTCATTGTCATCACTCAATTTATAAGCAGAGAGTGATTTAGAAACATGATAGTCCAAGCGAGCGCCAAATTTCTCGCAAGCATCATCTAAGCATGCCTTAACATGATCCAATTGTGCTTGGGCTTTATTTGAATCAAGACTTCGCACTTCCATCTCAAAGGTAGTAACTTCTGGAACCACATTGGTCGGGTAATCACAGTGTACACGACCAATATTTGTTGTGGTATCTTCATCAACTTTAAGGAGTTTCATATTTGAAATAGCATGTGATAAGACCTGTATGGAAGAAATTCCTGTATCAGGAGCCATACCTGCATGGGCTGCTTTACCATAAATAGTTCCTGTGATGTCATAGTAATCCGGTCCACCAATGATTGCTGCTCCAGGACCATCACCACCATCAATAACATAAGCCATGCGGCCTTTCACAAGCTCTGTGTCCACATTGAAGGAACCAAAGAGTCCGATTTCTTCGCAAATTGTAAATAAGAATTCAAGCGGAGGATGATCAAGATTTTGCTCTCTTAGCACAGCCTCTACTTCCATGATTTGGGCGATTCCTGCTTTATCATCCGCACCTAAGATGGTTGTACCATCAGATACAACATATCGTCCATCTTGAGTAATTGAAGGTTTGACACCATTGCCAGGTTCTACAGTATCCATATGTGCTTGCAAGATAATAATATCATTTTTTGCCATGGCACCTTTTCCAGGAACTCTGACAACAATATTTCCTGTATTACCTTTAGGAACTGCTTTTTTTGAACGCATATCTTCAAATACTTCATATCCTAAGTTTTCGAAATATTCTTTTAAGTACTGTGCAACACCCAGTTCGTTTAAACTCACACTATCAATTTGTACCAGTTCCATAAATCTTTGAATGGAACGTTCTTTATTTAACATAAATTCAACACCTTTCATATTATTAATTGTAACATAATTAAAAGTAATGAGCGCTTTTATTTAACGAGTTCAAGACACTTTACTTGTCAAAAACTATCAGAAACGTTATATTAAAGTTGTTAAAGAAAGGTGGATTTTCACATGAAAAAAATATTAGTTTTATTTATAGTAGCTTTAACACTGGTTGCTTGTGGATCAAGCAAAGATAAGGATGACACACCTGATGTTACTAGTGTTGCTTCCATTGTAGATTCTGGTGCAAAACTTAAAGATTCTCTAGCAAGTAAGGGTAACTGGATTACCGCAATCTTAAATGATGTCACTTTAGAAGAGGATTTAACTGTTAGTGGTACATTCCATGATAAAGGCGATAAAGCCAATGCAGTTTATCGTAAACTTGCGCTTCATACTCAAGATAAAGATTTCAATATCATTGATAACTTTACGCTAACGGTTCCAACACTTGTAGTAGATTCAGAAAACTTTACTGTATTCTATGGAACCATTAAAGGTAATGTTGTTGTGAAGGCAAAAGGATTTGCTCTTGTAGGAACAACTCTTGATGGAGATCTTACATTTGCATCTGAAGAAATCAAAGACAGTGCAAACCTTGATAAAGACGGCAAAGGTGCAACTGTTACTGGTTCTATTACTGTAGGTGAGTAAAATGGTCAAGCATAAATTTTATGCAGACTATCCAGTACAACCTTATATCAGTGAGGATCGGGATTTAGAATTATGGGAGGCTTATCCGGAGAAATTTCCTTACGGTAAAGTCTCCCGTTTTAATATGACACCCTTAAAAGAAGGCTTGTTACCAGGGGAGATCGTCTTATTGTGGCGCATCGGTTTTAACAACTACACAAATGAAAGTCATGTCGTCAATTATTTTGAGTATCGTTATGGAATAAATCATGATGATAGTATTGATAAACTCTTAAATGAAGAATATATACGCCTATCCAGCGCAAAAGAAACATTGGATTTGATTACTGTGCCGCAATTAAAACGAATTTTAAAAAGTAAGGCTTTACCACTTTCTGGTAATCGTCTCGAAATTTTAACACGCGTTTTAGAAAATTGCACAGATGAAGAACTTGAGGATAGTTTTACTTTAAGAAAATATGTTCTCTTAGAAAAAGGTAAAAAAGTATTGGCTCAATATGATGATATTATTCAAAAACATGGACCAAAAAACCTTTGATTTTTTATGCCCCTACATTGAAGAATAAGGCAAATTATGCTATTATTACTGCGGTGTTAAGCCAAAGCCATATAGAGAGGGCGTAGATACAATGAGTCGAAAAGTAGGAACTATTTCAAGAGGCATTCGCTGTCCGATAATCCGTGATGGAGATGACCTAGCTCACATTGTTGTCGAAAGTATCATTGAGGCAAGTATTGCTGAAGGATTTGAAATCATGGACCAAGATATTATTGGTATGACGGAATCCATTGTTGCAAGGGCCCAAGGGAACTACTCAACGGTAGATGCTATCGCAAAAGATATTAGAAGTAAGTTTAATAATGACCCCATTGGTGTTATTTTTCCAATACTATCTCGTAATCGCTTTTCTACAATCTTAAAATCTGTGGCTCGTGGTGCAGATAAAATTATTTTAATGCTTCAGTATCCTTCGGATGAGGTTGGAAATGGTCTCATTACTTTGGATCAACTGGATGCATCGGGTATTAATCCATATAGTGATGTTTTATCACTGAAAGAATTTAGAGAACACTTCCCAACCACAACACATCCCTTCACAGGAATGGATTACATTGAGTACTATTCAGATATTGTAAAGGCAGAAAATTGTGAGCTTGAGATAATCTTTTCTAATAATGCAAAAACGATATTGGATTACACAAAGTCGGTTCTTGCAACGGATATACATTCCAATAAACGAACATGCCGTATTCTTAAAGAAAATGGCGTAGAGAAATTATACAGTCTTGATGATATCTTAACCACTCCAGTTGATGGAATGGGATATAATGAAGAATATGGCCTATTAGGTTCAAATAAATCATCTGAAGAATCTGTAAAACTTTTCCCACGTGACAACTTTGAAATGGTCCAAAGTGTCCAAGATCTGATGTATAAGCGTACGGGAAAGACAGTGGAAGTTATGGTTTATGGTGATGGTGCTTTTAAAGATCCTATGGGTCAAATTTGGGAATTAGCAGATCCAACAGTCGCTCCAGGATTTACTAAAGGATTAGAAGGAACCCCCCATGAAATTAAATTGAAATACTTAGCAGATAATGACTATAAAGATCTTAGTGGTGAAGCCTTATCAGATGCTCTTACTAAAGAAATTCAAATGAAGACTGCAGAAGTAGATGATCGTTTATCTCAAGGTACTACTCCAAGAAGAATTGTTGACTTGGTAGGGTCACTTTGTGATTTAACCAGTGGATCTGGGGATAAAGGTACTCCTGTAGTTTATATTCAAGGTTACTTTGATAACTTTGCTGATTAGTTATGTCACATCGGTTGAAAGTGCAGTGCACTTCAACCTTTTTTTATCGAATTTTTATAGTTATTATGGTAAAAAAGTATAATGTAGGCAGTTTTTAATGAAAGTCATCATTACAAGTTTATTCAAAAATTCCAACGATTTCACTAATTAATCCTATTATTTATATAATTGTACGAACAACTATACATATTTCGTTGAAATATTCAGTTATATATTTGACATATACGGATAAGTGTATATAATTGAATGTGATGTGAAAGCGTTCACAGTTTAAGGAGATGAAAAAATGTCAGAATATAATAATCCAATCGTTATTGAAAGAGCAGATCCTTGGGTATATAAGCATACCGATGGTTACTATTATTTTACAGGTTCTGTACCAGGTTATCAGTCTATTGAAGTACGTCGCGCAAAAAGCTTGAATGATTTACAAGATGGCGAAGTAAAGACTGTTTGGCATGCACATGATGAAGGAATTCAAAGTGAGCTTATTTGGGCTCCTGAAATCCACTTTATTCAAGGAAAATGGTATATCTATTATGCTGCCAGTAATCATGCACATATTCGTGACAAAAACTATCATCACAGAATGTTTGTAATTGAATGTGAGGCAACTAATCCATTAGAAGGCGAGTGGGTTGAAAAGGGAGAAATAAAGACCCATCAAAAGAGTTTTGCAATTGACGCAACTGTTTTTGAACTCAACGGAAAACTTTATTATTCATGGTGTCAACTAGAGCCTGCTATTACTAATAATTCCAATCTTTACTTATCCGAAATGGAAAATCCTTGGACTTTAAAAGGGAAGATTTTACTACTTTCAGTACCCGAGTTTGACTGGGAGTGTGAAGGGTTTAGAGTAAATGAAGCGCCAGCTGCCATCATAAAAGATGATAAGCTAATTATTACTTACTCTGCTAGCGCTACGGATCATACTTATAAAATAGGAATGTTGTGGGCCAATATTCATGATGACCTACTGGATGGATATTCATGGCATAAGTCAAAAACTCCTGTATTTGTGTCTTCTGAAGAAAATTCTCAATATGGCCCGGGTCATAACTCATTTACTAAAGATGAAAACAATGAGCACGATTTAATTGTCTATCATGCACGTCCTACCAAAAGTAATGTAGGCGATCCTTTAGACAATCCAAACCGACATGCTCGAGTACAAAAATTTGAATGGGATGAAAATGGTTTACCTATTTTTGGGGTCCCTGTAAAATAGGAGAAAAATAATGAAATCAAGATACTTAATTAATTCAAAAGAAAATGGCCCAACGATAAGTCGTCACATTTATGGACAGTTTGCAGAACATTTAGGCCGTTGTATTTATGAAGGTATTTGGGTAGGAGAAGACTCAAGTATAAATCAAAAAAATGGGATAAGACAAGATGTTGTGAACGCTTTAAGAGATTTATCCATTCCAGTGCTACGTTGGCCAGGAGGCTGTTTCGCAGATGAATATCACTGGAAAGATGGGATAGGACCAAAGCAACAACGTAAGAAAATTGTGAATACCCACTGGGGTGGATTGGTTGAAAATAATCATTTTGGTACTCACGAGTTTTTCGAACTCGTCAAGCAACTGAATACTGAAGCTTATGTCAATGGTAATGTTGGTAGTGGTAGTGTTCAAGAAATGTCAGAATGGGTAGAATATATTACTTTTGATGGCGAATCTCCTATGGCTGATTTAAGAAGAGAACATGGTCAAGATAAGCCCTGGAAACTGGATTACTTTGGCGTGGGAAATGAAAGTTGGGGCTGTGGTGGTAATATGACACCAGAATACTATGCTGAAAAATATCGCCAATACCAAACCTATGTACGTCAATATAGTGACCATAAAGTATATAAAATTGCATGCGGACCCAATATTGATGACTATCACTGGATGGAAACACTCATGAAAAAAGCCGCTCCCTATATGGACGGTATCAGTTTACACCACTATGCACTTGCAGATGAGTGGCTCAACAAACGTCCTGCTACAGGATTTCCAGTGAATGAGTGGTACTCCCTGATAAAAAGTGCCCAAAAAATGGATGAGCTTATTACAAAACATTCTGAAATTATGGATAAATACGATCCAAAGAAAAGAATTGGATTAATTGTTGATGAGTGGGGTTCATGGCTAAAAGTTGAAGAAGATACAAATCCTGGCTTTCTTTATCAGCAAAATACGATTCGAGATGCCATGGTTGCAAGTATCACACTAAATATATTTCACAAACATGCTGATCGGGTCCACATGGCAAATATTGCACAAATGATTAATGTATTACAGTCGATGATTTTGACGGACAAAGAGAAAATGATTCTAACTCCTACATATCACGTCTTTGAACTTTACAAAAATCATCATGATGCGACCTCACTTGAAGTTCATGGAACTCAAGATGAGTATATAACACAAACTGCATCTATTAAAAATGATAAAGTTACTCTTTCAGTATGTAATTTTCATCATGAAGATAACAAAGAGCTTGAGTATATCTTCGATGAAGAAATTGTTAGTATCGAAGCACATTTTATTTCAGGCGAAACAATGGATGCTCATAATACTTTTGAAAATCCTGAAGTGGTTCAAAAAGCAGTCTTTAAGGATTACAGAATTGATGGAAATAAACTATCAATTAACCTACCTTCAAAGTCTGTATGTACGATTGAAATAAAGTAGGAACATTCTAATACTAGATTAAGGAGATCAATCATATGAAACAAAACGGTTTTTGGCAACAATACAAACGACTCATAAAAGATGTTGTCTTAGATTACCAATACTTAGTCATGTTGGATGAAAAAGACATTACCATTGAACGCGAAAGAGAAGACATGTCCTTGCCTCATGAGCGAAGTCAAGCTATAACAAACTTTAAAATTGCTGCTGGTATGGAGGAAGGTGAACATTACGGATGGTGGTTCCAAGATACTGATGTCTATAAATGGATTGAAGCGGCAGCCTATACACTAGAAAACTACTCTGATGACAAACTGAGAAAAAGAGTAGATGATGTTATTGATATTATTGAGGCGGCTCAAGAAAAAGATGGTTACCTTTCGACATTTTATCAATTAAAAGTACCCCATTTAAAATATAAAGAGCTAGACCGCAGTCATGAACTTTATAATGCAGGCCATTTAATTGAAGCAGCTGTTGCATATTATAAGGCGACACAAGACGATAAGTTATTAAAAATAGCAGACCGTTTTGTCGACAATATCATTGACAATTTTGGACCTGGAAAAATTGAGGGAGCAGATGGGCATCAAGAGATTGAGCTGGCTCTTATCAAGTTTTATGAACTAACACAAAATGAAAAATACTTAAAACTCAGTCGCTACTTTATTGATGTTAGAGGAGAAAATATAGACTTCTATAATCAACAGAAAGAAGCGCAGGGTGAAGCACCCATAACAAATTTAGATTATCTTCAAGCCTATACAAAACCAATTCTTCAAAAAGAAGCTAGAGGTCATGCGGTAAGAATGCTTTACATGTTGGAAGCGATGGCAGATTTAGCGTATTACCAAAAAGATGATGCAATGAAAGAAGCCGTAGAAACCTTGTGGAGTGATATTACACAAAGTAAAATGTATGTTACCGGTGGGGTCGGTCAGACAGTTCAAGGTGAAGCCTTTGCTGCAGCCTATGAACTACCCAACGACACAATGTACTGCGAAACTTGTGCCGCAATAGGTATGGCTAACAGTGCGAAAAGACTGTTTAAACTTCGACAAGATGATGAAATTATCGATGTTATGGAACGTTCTTTATATAATGGGATGCTTGCAGGGATGTCTCAAGATGGTCAGCATTTCTTTTATGTTAATCCTTTAGAATTTATTAAAGATCGATATAGCCCTGATAAGGGCCATGTAAAGGGGCAAAGACCAGAGTGGCTGGGATGTGCTTGTTGTCCTCCAAATCTATCAAGAACTATAGCTTCCATTGATTCCTACTTTTACTCAAGAGTGGATGATGAAATCTATATTCATATGTTAGGTGATTCCCACTATCATGATGACAATGTAAATATTAATCAAACAAGCAGTTTTCCTAAACACATGAACAATCATTTGGACATTGAGATAAAAGATAAAGCCGTAAATATCCATATCCGTAAGCCAGATTGGGCTAATAAACTAACAATACTCATCAATGGAGAGGTTATGGATAATCCCTTAACACTTGATATTGGACATCACGCTATCGATATTAAACTGGATTACCAACCCTTTGCACTCTATACCAACTCGAATGTAGTTCATAATGCCAATAAAGTCGCATTCCAGTATGGTCCTTTAGTCTACTGTGGTGAGTCGATTGACCAAAAGGATGCAATCTATAAATATAAGCTTAATCCAGAAAGTATTGCTTTAAATTGGCAAAGTGATACGCTTGGAAGTCGTTATAATTTAGTGGTTGATGCTAAAAGAAGTATTACTCAAAACGCACTATATTTAAGAAAGAAAGAAGCACAGGCGAGTCATGAAAAGGTAAACCTCATCCCTTATTATTTATGGGCTAATCGTGGTATCACCGACATGATGGTTTGGCTATTTGAAGACTTATGATTTATACAATAGAAAATGAACATCTAAAAGTTTCAATCCATTCACAAGGGGCCTCCATTTTGAGTATGCAATATCGCCAAGGTAACCATTGGATTGAAACGACACTTCAATATGAGAATCTGGATGACTATGAAAATAAAAACACTTATTACTTAAATAGTATTATTGGTCCTCACTCAGGACGTATCAAAAATGGTGAATATTATTTGGGAAATGAGAAAGTTCAGCTTGAACGCAATGATCGTGGAAATCACCTACATGGAGCAAAGAATGGTTTTCATACCTTGAACTTTAAGCTTAAAACTCATACACAAAGTAATAAAGTCTCCCTTCAAGCTGATGATTTTAATAACCACTGTCTGGTCAACGTGACTTTTAGTTTAATGGGTTCATCGCTAAACATTGAATACGATGTATTGACATACATTACACAAGTCTTTAATATGACACAACACACATACTTTAATTTGGATCAAAGTGATACCATTGAAAATCACTTCCTACAGATGGATGCCAAAAAAGTCTGTCTTTTAGATGAAAGTGGAGCTCCGAGTGAGTATGTTGATGTATATGGTCCATTTGACTTTAGAAAAAAAAGAATGCTGAAGGATGCTATGGAAAACTATGATTCCCAGTATGAAATTACTGGAAACTTAGATCATCCATTTCTTATCAATGATAATGCTGTATATTTAGAATCGATGAAGAGTCATCTGGGAGTTGCAATATCATCTACTGCAGATAATGTGGTCATTTACACTGGTAATTACTTCGAAGCGGAGAATGACTTTAAAGGATTGGGGCCTTCAAAACTACACCAAGCGGTTGCAATTGAGCCACAAATGTTACCCAATGATGTCAATTTAGGCTTTGGTAAGGTGCAAGTAGTTAATGAAAATGAGCGATATAATCACAAAATAGTATATAAATTCTATGATTTAGCTTAGATGTACGAACAAGGGGGATTCTATTCCCCTTTTTCTATTGACATGTGCGTACAACATGGTATAATTTGAATGTATAAGCGGTTACATGATGAGGAGATATAAAATGAAAAGTAAAAAAATGCTATCCACATTTTTATCCATAATTCTATTATCAGGATGTACACAATCAAGTTCAAAACTTTTTGAAACAACAACTCCTGAGGAAGCTCCAGTTAGATATAAGGTGACAGGAGTTCATGATCCATCCGTAATTAAAGGAGAATCTATGATTTTCATGGTTGGCTCGCATTTAGATTCAGCATACACTGAAGATTATATTGATTTTACTCGATTTAGTTCAGGAGTAAAAAATGGAAATCTCATGATTCCCCAAGTACAAGATGATATGAAGGAAGCTCTAGAATGGGCTAAAACAGATACATTTTGGGCAGGGGATATCATTCAACTTGAAGATGGGAAATATTATTTCTACTACAGTGTTTGTGAAGGTTCATCACCCCTTGCAGCAATAGGTTATGCCGTATCAGATAAAGTTGAAGGACCCTATGAAAACCAAGGTATCATTATGAAATCTGGACGCTCTGGAAAGCTTTTAGCTTATGAACCGGAAAGAAATATTCAATATGATCCTAATATTCACCCTAACGCTATTGACCCGACACTTTTTTATGATAAGACAGGACAACTTCAAATGGTATATGGGTCTTATTCAGGCGGTATCTTCATTTTGGAAGTTGATGAAAAAACAAAGATGCCCAAGTCCGGACAAGGTTATGGAAAAAGGATTACTGGTGGTAAACACTCTAGAATCGAAAATCCATATATTATATATGACGAAACCAGTGACTATTATTATTTCTATGCATCTTTTGGTGGCTTAGGAAGTGGACATGGTTATCAAACGCGTGTTGCTCGTGCCAAAGAGGTTACAGGTCCCTATCTAGATGCAAAAGGACAAGACATAAATAAGGTCAGTGACAACGTAAAAAAGATGTTTGATGATGAAGCGATTAATCTATTTGGTAATAAACTAATGGGGGACTTTGAATTTACAGACTCAGACAATAAAAAAATGAACTTCGGATATGTTTCACCCGGCGGCGCATCCTTTATTTATGATAAAGATATTGATAAAACTATGATGGTTTTTCATACCCGATTCCCCGGTAGAGGTGAAGCTCATGAATTGAGAAGTCATACAGTTCATTTGAATCAAGATAATTGGCCTGTTATTGCACCCATTCGGTATAGTGGTGTTGATTTTGAGTCCTATGAAAGTGATGCCTCAGGAAAGTATCAGTATATCGTGAATAATTTGCAAATAATTGGTAATATTGAGAAGTCGATAGCTATTGATATTACGGAAGCAGATCCCCATCTTGATTTTAAACAAGAGGGACATTTCGTTGAACTCACACTTAACAATATTCGCTATAAAGGAGTTGCTTTAAGGCAGTGGGATGTAAAACGAAAAGCGATGGTAAAAACAATCAGTCTTCAAGGTGAGGACAATACGACAATTTGGGCAATAGAGGAATAAAGAAAATGAAAAAAATAAGCAAAATTATATTAGCCACACTGAGTATTTGTCTTTTGAGTACAACAATCTTTACACAAACAGTTCAGGCTGAAAATAAAGAGAGTACTTACTCCTTAAAAAAAGATGATGGTTATTATCAATACAAACCAGCTATTCAGAATATATATCAGGGTGAGGCCATTCAACATGAAGAAAGTTTTACCTTAGACTATAACCAAGTCAAGGAAGTTATCGTTAATGTGGATTCTGAAGCACATTATATCATCAAGGTAACTTACCGTATTCCAAATGACAATGTCCTTCCAACAGCTTTAGAACTTAAAATAAATGGGGCGTTTCCCTATAATGAGCTTCGTAATATAACATTTAATAACTTGTGGCAACGAAAAGATGAAGTTATCTTAGATCGTTATGATAATGAAATTGTGCCTGATATTGAAAGTATTAATGATTTTCAAAAAAGTTATATTCAAGATAGTAGTGGACGTGAACAAGATCCATTACTCATTCCATTAAACCAAGGAATCAATACCTTAAGCTTTAAAAGTACTGAAGGAAGTATTGAAATCACCTCACTCAGTTTAGAAAAACTGGAGTATGTGGCTCTTCCAAAGGATCAAGTAGAGGTTTTACAAGGGAAAGAAAAAGAAGTTATTGAGGCAGAAAAACCTAAGTATCAAAATAGCCCTTCAACACGACCTGGCAGTTGGTTTAATTTAGACTTAACACCTTATAATAATAAGAATAAAAAATTAAATTATATTGATGGCTTATCATTTAAAGAAGCATCCCAGTTTGTTGAATATGAATTTGAAGTAGAAGGCGGCGATTATCATCTGGGGTTCAGATACCTACAAGATGCGAAAGTGGACTTTAGCGTGTTTGCGAATATATATATCGACGGACAGTTGATGAATCAAAGTAGCCAAAACTATCCATTTCCTTATGTAGGAAATTTCTCAGATGAAATCATGCATAATGAGAACGGAAACTTAGTCTTTAATCTAAGTCCTGGAAAACATACCTTACGCATTGAACTCAGTATTTCACCTTTACAAGATATTCTACAAGAAATTGAGAGTATCATCAGTGAAATTCAAACATTATCAATCACTATTAAAAACTTGGTAGGAAATGTAGTAGATAAAAATCGAAATTTTGAGATTCTTGAGTATATTCCAGATGTGGAAAACCAGCTCAATGATTGGATAGAACGCCTTAATACTTTATATATCGAAGCACAAGAGCTACAAAATACGGATAAAACTATGAGTGCCTTTGCATCCTTAAAGATCGCAGAAAAACAACTCAAAAGCATTGTTTCAAAAAGGCGTGAAATCCATATTCGAGTCAATGAGCTTAGCACTGGATCTAACTCCATCACAGCTCATTTAGGTAGTTTTTTAGAAGGAATGAACAATAATGGTCTTTCCTTAGATAAGATATTCTTAATTCAAAATAGTAAAGATACACCTGAAAAAGCAAGTCTAATCCATAAAATGGGGGATGGTATCAAAAGATTCTTCACTTCATTTGGAAGTCAAGATTATACGACAAACTCACAGGATAGTGAAAACTTGCAGGTATGGGTAAATAGACCAAGACAATATATAGAAATCTTACAAAATATGATTGATAAAGATTTTACTCCAAAAACGGGAGTTAAAGTAGATTTATCTATTATGCCTGATTCCAATAAGTTAATCTTGGCCAATGCAGCTGGGAATGCTCCTGATGTTGCTTTAGGGGTAAATTATGCTTTACCCTTTGACTTAGCCATTCGAAATGCAATTTTGGATCTAAGGGAGTTTGAAGATTTTGAGGCAATCGCTAGTCGATTCCCTGAAAAACTTCATATCCCTGCAACTATTGGAAATAGCATTTATGCTATGCCAGAAACTATGAATTTTTATGTCATGTTTTATAGAAAAGATATCTTGGATAATATTGGCATGCAACCTTTTGACACGATGGATGATGTCGTGGCGAACTTACCTATTCTGCACCAACAAGGGTTAAATTTCTTTTATCCTACTGCGGGGATGGCATCAATGAAAATTTTTGCAGGTACTATGCCAGTTATCTATCAAAATGGGGGTGACTTCTTTGGGGAAACGATTAATCGTACTCAATTAAACTCTAAAGAGACAATTGAAGGATTTAAAAAATTGACAGACTTATTCACCATATACAACTTACCTTATGATGTGCCTAGTTTTTACCAACAATTTAGAGATGGCTCTTTACCCGCAGGGATTGCTGATTATGGGGCTTATAACCTTTTGACCAATGCAGCACCTGAAATAGCTAACTTGTGGGATATAGCATTGATGCCTGGATATGTGAATGAGGAAGGGATTGTAGATCGTACTTCATCAGGGGGAGCTGAAAGTAGTATTATTTTCTCAGATACCCAACATAAAGATGCCTCTTGGGATTTTATCAAATGGTGGTCATCTGCAGAAACACAAACAGATTTTGGGACTACACTGCAAACATCCTATGGAAAAGAATACATGTGGAACACAGCAAACCTGGAATCTTTTGCGAAATTGCCTTGGAAAACACAACATAAACACGTTATTTTAGAACAATCACAATGGATTGAAGAAGTTCCCCGCGTATTAGGAACTTATATGTTGGAAAGAGAAGTTTCCAATGCTTACAACTCTGTTGTATTAGATGGTATGGATTTACGTCGAGCAATTGACTTAGCAAGCAAACGAATCAATCGTGAAACTAATAGAAAACTTGAAGAATTTGGATATATCAAAGATGGAGTAATCATTAAAGAATATCCAACACCGACAATAGAAGGATGGAAAGACAATGAAAAAGAATAAATCAACATTTTGGTATTTATTTCCCTATGCATTATTATTTCTAATCTTTATTGTTATTCCAGTAGTGACAGCTATCGGCTTGTCATTTACGAATTTTAATACGATTGAAATGCCATCTTTTGTAGGATTTCTCAATTATATTAACCTACTAACTCAAGATGATATATTCATGCAATATGTTTTACCAAACACAGTTATTTTTGCTCTTATAGTAGGACCTGGGGGATACTTACTAGGCTTTCTACTCGCATGGATCTTAGCACAACTTCCCAAAATACCACGTACCATATTGTCACTTATTTTCTACTCTCCATCCATGACCGCTGGAGTTACGATGACAGTTGTTTGGACTGTATTATTTAGTGGTAATCAATCAGGATATGTAAATAGTATATTGATGAATATAGGAATATTAAATGAACCCATTATATGGCTGCAAGATGCGCGATATATTATGCCTATTATGATTTTAGTTGCCTTATGGAGTTCTATGGGTGTAGGCTTCTTGGCTATGATGGCAGGGGTCTTAAATATCGATAAAGAACTTTATGAAGCAGGGGCAATTGATGGAATAAAGAATCGATTCCAAGAATTGATTTATATTACAATCCCTTCGATGAAACCACAGATGCTGTTTGGAGCTGTCATGGCAATTGTGAATACATTCGCCAATGGTATTATTGGGGTTCAGTTAACAGGAGCCAATCCGACACCTGGATATGCTGGTCAGTTAATTGTAAATCATATTGATGACTATGGTTTCTTAAGATATGAAATGGGATATGCTGCTGCAATTTCAGTAGTACTCTTGATAATTATTTACATATTTAGTTATTTTGCAAAGAAAATATTTAGTGAAGGATAGGTGATTCAAATGGCATTAAAAAAAGCAGGAGCAAATCCTGAAAAATATGATAGATCACAATTAAAATTTTATGTCATCTTAGCACCATTCGTCGCTTTTATGATACTCCCCATTGTGTTTATATTTAATCACGCATTTAAACCCATGGATGAGCTCTTTGCATATCCACCCAAGTTCTTTGTTCAAAGTCCTAGCCTTTCGAACTTTCGAACCTTATTTAGGGAATCGCAAATTAGCAGTATTCCAATCAGTCGCTATGTTTTTAACAGTATACTAATTACTGTTGTGGTACTGGTTCTTTCAATTTTAATCTCAACCATGGCTGGTTATATTCTGTCTAAAAAAAGATTTAAATCAAAAAATATATTACTAGAAATTAATAATATAGCCTTAATGTTTGTTCCTACAGCTGTTACCATTCCCCGATACTTAGTCGTAGAATTACTAGGCCTACAGGATACAATATTCGCTCATATTCTCCCATTACTTGTGATGCCTGTTGCTCTGTTTTTAGTGAAACAGTTCATTGATCAAGTTCCAGATACCTTGATTGAAGCTTCGGTTATTGATGGAGCATCTGAGTTTCAAATTTATCGGAAGGTAGTGCTACCTTTGATTAAACCAGCAATTGCTACAGTCACTATTCTCGCCTTTCAAATGGTGTGGAATAATTTGGAAACATCACAATTATTTATGACCCAAGACTCCCTTCGTACCTTAGCATTTTATATGAGTACACTTGCCTCAGGTTCTAATATCGTTGCTGGACAGGGTGTAGCTGCTGCAGCTTCACTGATAATGTTTGTCCCTAACCTTGTACTATTCGTTGTTTTACAAAGTAATGTAATGAATATGATGTCTCACTCTGGAATTAAGTAGGTATACAATGAAAAGAATTAAGAAATTATTAATCTCTGCGATTGCTCTACTTTTACTAATCCTGTCAGGTTTACAATCCGTGAGCGCAGAAGAACCTTATAAAACATTTACAATTGATGGTGACAAGAAATTTACAGAGACACAAACTGCATATTTACCTGAAGGTAGATTGGTTCAGTTTGGTACTGAAATGCTCAGTCAACCTGAAGATATGAAGATTTACCAAAACAAAATATATATCGCCGATACAGGCAATTCACGTGTTATTGTGAGTACTCCTCAAGGAGAACTCGTAAATATTATTGGGGAATCCATACTCAAAAAACCAATGGGTATTAGTGTGGTCAATGACAAAATATATGTCGCAGATGAATCTTTAGCCCAAGTAATTGAGTTTAATATGGAAGGTGAAGTGCAATATATTTTCGAAAGACCACAACATCCGTCTTTTGGGAAAACAGCACCCTTTACTCCAATAAAAGTTACAGCCGATGAGCGAGACAATATCTATGTTATTTCTCGTGGAAATAGTAATGGCTTGATTCAGTTGAATAAGAATACACCTCAAGAATTCTTAGGATACTTTGCTCCAAACATGACTTCTATTAGTTTTCTAACCAGTTTTAGAAAAATGATATTTACGGAAGATCAACTCAGTAGAATGTTAAATATTATTCCCAATAGTCCAGTCAATTTGACTATGGATAAAGAAGGACTTATTTATACAATTACACCACAAGACAACCAAGATGGGATTAAAAAACTCAATATGGCAGGTCTAAAATTGGTTTCCTCCTCTATTACAGATCGCCAACTATCGAGTATTACTATTGGTCCATATGAGAATATATTTGTCTTATCATCCAATGGTTATATTTATGAATTTAATCGTAACCTTGATTTACTCTTTGTATTTGGTGGAAAAGATGTAGGACAACAACGTTTAGGTTTGTTCTCTCAAGCCTCAGCAATTGATGTGGATGAAAGTAATACTATCTATGTTTTAGATCAAACTAAAGGAGAAATACAGTACTTTAAAAGTACAGAATTCTCTGATAAAGTTCACGAAGCCTTAATTTTATACCAGAATGGTTTCTATATTGAAAGTAAAGAAATCTGGGAAGAAGTACTTAAAGTTAACAGCTTGTTTAACTTTGCAAACCTAGGAATGGGGGAGGCGTTTTTTAAGGAAGAGAACTATGATGATGCATTAGCATCTTACTCCTTATCACGTAATGTCCCTGGGTATTCAGATGCCTATTGGGAGTTGAGGAATGTTCAAATTCGCGAAAATATTATTCCTTTTCTAGGACTTGCTTTAGGTGCTTTCTTAGCGATAAAAGTCTTTAAGAAACTCAATCAAAAATATCAATTTAAAATATACAATAAGATAAAGTCATGGTTTAAAAATAACAAACTTTATCAGGAATTAAATTTTGCATTATATTTCATGAAACATCCAATTGATGGTTCCTATGGAATAAAAAAAGAAAGAAAAACGAGCAATCTTTCAGTACTAATTCTGGCTACTTTAGCCTTGATAGTGTGGGTATTATCAAAATACTTCACAGGTTTTATTTTCAGTACTGTAAATCAGGGTGAATATACTGTATTTACGGATGTGATTATCACAGTGGTAGCCTTTTTATTCATTGTGAGTGCGAGCTATTTAGTGATGACTATCAATGATGGAAAGTCCAGCTTTAGACATCTAATTCATGGCTTTGTTTATTCACTGACACCTTATATTATTATCAATCCTATTCTTGTGTTTATTAGCAACTACTTAACATTGAATGAAGCTTTCGTTCTCAGTTTTTCACACACAATTATCATTGCATGGGTACTCACACTCTTGTTTGTCAGTATTCGTGAACTTAATAATTATGAAAGTAAAGAAACAATTCGGATTATACTCCTGAGTCTATTCACAATCTTTATTGGCATATTAATTATCTTCGTAATTTACATTTTAATGAATCAAATGATTTCATTTTTCCAAGCAGTATTCAGAGAGGCGGTGTATCGATTTGAACAAAGGTAAATTAATTAAAGAGCATCTTTCTCTTATTCTATTCACATTTTTCGTTCTCCTTCTAACAGTTTATCTTGGTATTGATACCCTTATGAGCCCCAAAAAACCTTCCGGTGGGGGGACTATAGTCACCCCCTTACCTGATGTGGATGAAGTTCCATCTGAAACAGAGGAAGAAGAAATTGTGGAAGAACTTCCTGAAGATCCGACCATGCCTGAGGAAACTGATGTAGTTTTAACAGACATATTTAAAGAAAATAGAACTTCCTTTATTGTGGAAGATGTTAATGAAATCGATGGACATCTAAAGATTGTTTCAACTGACAGCTTTGACTTGTATTTAAAGGAGGAAAATCTTTCCATTATTTTAAGAAATAAAGACACAGGTTCCTTACTGTACTCAACCGTTGAAAAACCGGATAAAACCAATGACAAATGGAGTAATTTTGTAAGAAGTGGCATCGTTATCGAGTATCTACAAGATACTAACATTGTCTACTATCAAGCGGATATGTACTCTGAAGATCCAGTTAAATCAGTGACAGTTTTAGAAGATGGGTTTAAGGCCCATGTAAAATATCCGAAGTTAGAATTTGAATTTCAATTAGAAGTTCGACTCAAAGATGATGTTCTTAATGCATTTATACCCCGTGAGTCCATTGTAGAAAATAGTGATAAGTACAAAGTTGCTAATTTCTATGTATATCCCATGATGGGTTATACAAAAATGGATGAAGAACAAGGATATATGTTCATTCCAGATGGTTCAGGATCACTGATCCGTTTTGATAATCATAAAGGACAATTTAAACAGCCCTTTAATCAAATGATTTATGGAAGCAATATTGGAATCGATGATTCACATGTTTTATCTTTATTCAATAACATGAAAACAAGCAATGATAATACGGGTATCTTAATGCCAGTCTTTGGTGCAGTCCATAGTGACAAGGAAATGGGTTTTATTGGTATCATCAATCAAGGTGATGAAAGTGCTCGACTCTATGCTTACCCTAATGGTGCTGTAACACCTTATAACTGGATTACCCCTAGTTTTATCTATCGTCAATTCTACAACCAGCTCACCAGTGCTACCACTGGAACGATGGTTATTCGACAAAAAGAGAAAAATAACTTTGATATCGATATTCAATACCACTTACTATCAGGTGAGAATGCTACTTATGTTGGTATGGCTCACAAGTATCATGATTATTTAAGTGAAAAAGGGCTTATCCAACAGAAAGAAATTCCATATAAAACACGCATTGATTTTCTAGGTTCAGAGGTAAAAACGGGCTTATTGAAACGAAAAACCGTCAGCATGACAAGCTTTGATGAAATGAAATCAATTCTAGATGAACTGGACAATGCGGGTGTAAAAGATACAACCAGCATTGTAAAAGGTTGGCAAGAAGGGGGTCCTTATTCAAAACTACCCAATAAGGATTTCACGATTGATAAGGAATTAGGAAATATCAATCATTTGCAGGATTTAGATGATTCACATCAATTATATTTTGAATCGGATTTTCTTCGATATAACCCCAGTACCAACAATCTAAACTCTTCAAGCCTTGTGAAAAAGTTAAATAAAAGAACCTATATTGAAGAAGTTCATGGCAAGGTCTTTAAAAACTTCAATTACATTACACCTGAAGAAAGTGAAAAAAATGCTGAACATGTTTCAAATCAGTATTTAAAAAATAATCTCAATAACATCTCAATCCAGGGGATTGGGGAAAAATTATATTCCTATTTATATAAGAATAAAACTCACGATCGTGTTCATACAGCAAGCATTTACCAGTCGATCTTTAAAAACTTAAAAGATAAAGGGATGATGATTAATTCATCTGTACCTCAAGCGCTTTATTGGCAATATCAGGATGCAATTTTAGATGTCCAAGTGGATTCAAGTAATTATGTGTTTGTAGGTGAAGAAGTTCCATTTCTACCCATTGTTTTGAAGTCCAGTATTGAGATGTATGCACCTTATACCAACTTCAATGCAAATCATGAAGCTTATGTCTTAAATATGATAGAGTATGGAACCTTTCCTTCATTTATCGTTACAGAGAAATCAGCTTCCGAATTACAGCTTACTAACTCATCAGGTTTATATAGTACTAAATTTGAGCAATATAAAGATCAAATTGTTGAATATGATGCAATCTTTAAAAACATATCAAATCTCACTCAAGGATCACGAATGATTGATCATAAACGAGATGGAAAGCTTGTGAGTGTAAGTTATGATAATGGGGTCAAGATTCATCTAAATTATGGATCAAAGGAACTGAGTGTAAATGATATTACAATTCAAGCTATGAATTATGAGGTGGAAAAACCATGAGAAAAAAAATTAAGAAAATAAAAATTAATCCTGGTATTCTCTTCATCTCCCCATGGCTTATTGGATTTGCAATTTTGGTCTTATGGCCCTTAATCCAATCATTTTATTTTAGTTTGAATACAGTAAGACTGAGACCTACAGGTAGGGTATATATGTTTGTTGGTTTCAACAACTATAGGGACGTTTGGCTTAAAGATATGTTCTTTATACAAGAACTCCTAAGCTTCTTAATTAGTGCCATATTACGGGTGCCTGTTATCTTAGTCTTCTCATTAATCATTGCTTTACTTTTGAATCAAGATCTCAAATTCAAAGGACTTTTACGTGTCATCTTCTTTATGCCAGTTATCATTTCTAGTGGACCTGTAATGAATCAGTTGATACAAGAAGGGGCGACATCTATTCCAATTGTAGATATGTCTGCATTGAATCAGGTATTAAATTCTGTGTTGCCTACATGGTTATCAACGCCCTTTATGAGCTTATTCTCTGAAATTATCGTTGTATTATGGTATTCAGGGGTTCAGATTCTGATTTTTATTGCAGCACTTCAAAAGGTTGATAAAAGTTTGTATGAGGCAGCAAAAATGGATGGGGCATCGAAATGGGAAGAGTTTTGGAAAATTACTTTACCTATTTTGAAACCCATGATGTTGCTAAATGCAATATATACTTTGGTTATTCTCTCGAATAATGGTCAAAACAATATCATTGAGTTAATCTACATTAATATGTTCTCTGCAACAAGAGGATATGGTTTTGCCTCCGCTATGGCTTGGATGTACTCTATTATCGTTTTACTTATGATTGGGGCTACTTTCCTAATTCTTAGGGATAACCCAGCATTTGATGGAAAACACATTGAAAAGAAAAATCAAAAAATTAGACGAAAAATTGAACGTAGGCAAAAACGAAATGAATTTCGACAACGATTGTTCAGAAAGGAGAAGCGCGTATGACCCAGCATTCACTGAATGATAAATCCGTAGATAAACTGGCGATGATTCAATTAAAAGTAAAACGCTTCTTTAAGGGAACAGCACAAAAACAAGGTGCATTTGGAAAATTCATCTCATATGCTTTGCTGATTAGTATTGGATTTGTGTATATCTATCCGCTACTTCATATGTTAGTAACTAGTTTTAAATCTTTAGATGATTTATTAGATATATCAGTCAATTGGATTCCAACAAGTTTCTATCTAGAAAACTACAAACAAGTGTTTGATGTTATGAAAATAAAAGAAGGACTCTTTGGAAGTATCATGATTTCGCTACTTCCAACGATTGCCCAGCTTATTGTAACTTGTTTGGTAGGTTATGGTTTTGCAAGTTTTGACTTTAAGTTTAAGAAAACATTAATGTTTTTACTACTGTTCAGCTTTGTAATTCCACCGCAAATTCTTATGATGCCAACGTATGTTCTTTATAACGACTTAGGTATTTTAGGAACCTTGAGGGCATTTATTATCCCTGCTTTTCTAGGACAGGGAATTAAGAGTCCTATATTTATCTTAATATTCTATCAATTTTTTAAACAGACGCCAAAGTCTCTCTATGAGGCAGCGCGAGTTGATGGTGCAGGAGAATGGAAGATCTTTTATAAGGTTGCTTTACCGATGGCCCTTCCTGCGATTGTTATTGTATTTATCTTTTCATTCGTATGGTATTGGAATGAGACATACTTAGTAAACTTGTACATCGGTTCAGTTCCAGGAAAGGGGGTTAAATGGACCACAATCTTAAATCAACTACAACTGTTCAGATCCAGTTATGAACAGATGTATCCCGTTGCACTGAATATAAATACTCCGAATAAGTGGAATGAGGGCATTTCAATGGCTGGAACAGTCGTGAGCATTATGCCGCTTCTCATTACTTACTTCTTCTTACAAAAGTACTTTGTAGAAAGTGTCGACAACTCAGGAATTACTGGTGAATAACGAAAGGAAATGTTATAAACATGAAGAAATTAATTACTTTACTTGCTGTAATCTTACTAATTACAGGTTGTTCAAAATCAGGGGGCACCAACAATGGTGGCGCAGATTTTGATACAATGCCTGAAATGACTACAGAAGATATTACTATTACTGTTGCTACTTGGCAACAACCATCATTAAAAGATGCTCTTAAAGCAGCATTTGAAGACAAATATCCTAATATTACAATTGAATTTGTAGAGGTGGATGAAACTGCTTGGATGGATAGTCTATCTAACATGGCATCTGCAGGAAACTTCCCTGATGTATTTTGGTATCAAGCTGATGTTGACGTTCCAATCCGTAATGGTTGGTTAGGCGACTTAACACCCTATTGGAATGCAGATCCTGAAACAGAGAAAGTTTTAGGAACATTAAAAGACCAAGGTAAATTTACTATGGTTGATGGCTCTGAGAAGAAATTGGCAGCTGCATCGGCATACCAACCATTTACTATTTTCTTAGATGAAAATTTATTCAAACGTTTTAATAAAGAAATGCCAAAAACTGATTGGACATGGTCAGAAATGGTTGCATTACAAAAAGAAATGACCATTCCAGAGTCGGGTATCTTTGGTTACAATACTTACACCTTACCACTAACAATGTCACCTATCGTCAATGGGGATGCTGTTGGAGAGTTTGGTTGGGATGGCGAAAAGTATGATCTTACTGGACATTGGGCAGAAGCTGCACAACAACACGCAGATTATATTTTGACAGGTGTTCATGCACCATTCTTTGATACAGACGAAGCAGAAGCAGCATTTGGTGATAGACTTCTTTGGGCAGCAAGTTCAGGACGTGTCGCAATGCAATTAGACGCATGGTGGACAAAGACTTTATTCTCAACTCCTGAGTTTGTTGATAAAGGTATGAAATGGGTTCCATATGCAGTACCTAAAGGTGACAGTGCAAAAACACTAAATAAACCTGCATTTGTTGACTTTGGTTCAATTTCACCTTCAACAAAAAATCCTCGTGAAGCTTATGAAGTTTTAAAATGGTTTGGTTGGGGAGAAGAAGGTTGGAGCGTAAAACTTTCACACTTTGCTAATGCTACATTAGAAAATGGCGATAAAGAATTCCCATTCCCAGATGGTTTACCAATGGTAGAAAGCAAGAGCTTATGGGACGAAGTATTATCACAAATTAGTGAAAAACTCACAAAAGATGGTAATGCTGATCAAGTTCACTACTATAGTGACTTCCTTGATAATGCAAAATCACCAGTACCTCTAGGTGGAGCATCACAACCAGGTTTCCAAACATTCCTTATTGAGCAATATTTCGAAGGCGAATATGGTAATGTTGAGTTTGAAATTAACTCAGGTAACCTTAGAGCAGCAGATATTGCAAAAGACTTAAGCGATAAGATTAACGAAATTCGTGACGAAACTTTAGCAGAATTATTTGATTAAAAATTCATTAAGGGGCACATCTTTGTGTCCCTTAATATTCATTTAAGAAAGGCTTTATTCAATGTATAAAACTACTTTAGGAACTCATGACCCTACCATTATTTTTAATGAAGAGACTCAAAGATACTATATGTTTTCAACAGATACCACTTTAAATGGTGAAATGACTTTAGGGACCCAAATTCGTGTTTCAGAAGATATGAAACATTGGACTTATTTAAAAACAGCATTGGATGGTATTCCAAAATCTGTTTTTGCATATACTAATCCAAGTAATTTGTGGGCGCCTGATGTGATTCAGTATGAAGAAGAATATCGCATGTATTACTCTGCTTCAATCTTTGGTACCAACGAATCATGTATTAATTTGGCAAGCGCAAAAACATTGGAAGGACCATGGCTGGATCAAGGACTCGTAATCAAGACCCATCCCAATGATGATAGTCAAAATGCCATTGATGCACAGGTCTTCTTAGATAAAAATAACAATATGTGGATGGTATACGGCTCGTTTTTTTCAGGGATTTATCTTGTTCAACTAGATAAAGAAACTGGCTTAATTCAATCGAAAGGGGATATAGGTCAATGCATTGCTAGAAGACCTTCGAATGTAGAAGGTGCTATTGAAGGACCCTATATCTATTACAACGAAATTGCAGATATGTATTATCTTTTTACTTCTTATGATTTCTTAGGAGATAGTTACAATATTAGAGTCGCACGTTCACATCATGTTTTAGGCCCTTATATCGATATAAATGGTCTCAGTATGTTTGGTAATGAAGAGCAAGCTCATAAAAATGGCACGAAAATTCTAGGGTCTTATAACTTTGAAGATGAAGAAATGTGGACATCCATTGGACACAATTCCATTTTTTCTCACCAAGACAAACAATATCTTGTAGCACATACACGAATGAATAATAAAACATATCCTCATTATGCATATATTAATGAACTCATTTGGTTAAAGAATCATTGGTGTGTCCCAAGTTATAAAGAACCCATAGAATATATAGATAAAGACGTTGAAGGCTTCTACTTTAATGTTGTATGTTTTAAAAATTGTCAGAATCAAGTCGTAAACAACACACAGTATCAAATAGGAAAAGGGGACATCTATCAAGTCTATACATGTAAAAGACAAGATAGTATCGTGCTTGGTATTTCTGGAATAAACAAAGATAATGAAGTGTTCTTTGGCTACAGCAAGGAGTTTATATATGATTAAAAAAATAGGTATTCTCTTAATATGTCTAATGATTCTCACATCATGTACCAACACAAAAGTTGATAAGCCCACAGTCAAGAAATGGTCTACAACACTGAATCGAAATGTTGGTATTCATGATCCAGCGATTTTTGTCGATACACAAAATGGAGAAAAGACATACTATGTATTTGGTACGCATATTACTCAAGCAAAAAGTCAAGTGCTTGGTGACTGGCAGGTTCCAAAACGTAATAATGGCTATGTGAATATGGATGATAATGTCATTTTTGGAAATACGACAGAAAACTTAGCACCCATATTTGAATGGGCTGGACACAATGATGCAGATTCAAACAATGGATTTAATTTATGGGCACCTGATGTCATCTATAATGAAGATTTTGAATGGAAAGATGGTTCCAAAGGAGCGTATCTCTATTATTTTAGTGCTTCCAGTACTTGGCGTCGTTCAGCAATTGGACTTATGGCTTCAACAGATCCTGAAGGTCCTTATACTTTTGTAGATACCTTAGTTTATTCTGGTTTTTCTCAGGAAGATGCAACAGATGGCAGTGAGCGTAACATTCACTATGAAAATACCCATCTACCGCAATTGATAAAAGAAGGAAAAGTGGATAGTTTTAATCCCAAATGGACTCGAAAAATGGGCAAAGAGTATAACACTGATTATGCTCCCAATGCTCTTGATCCTGCACTAATAGAAGATAGTGATGGAAAACTTTGGATGGTCTATGGTTCATGGTCTGGAGGTATTTTCTTATTAGAAATAGATAAAAGTACCGGCCTACCAATCTATCCAAAAACAGATAGTGTCACTGAAGATGGACGACTAATCGATCGATACTTTGGTATTAAACTAGCTGGGGGTTATCATCGTTCATCAGAAGGACCCTATATTACATACCATCAAAAGAGTAAGCAATATTATCTTTACCTCACCTACGGTGGACTTGCATCGGATGGGGGTTATAATATGCGTGTCTTTAAATCAGACAGCATTACAGGGCCATTTGTCGATGCTAAAGGATCGCGCCCCATTTTTACTCAAAGTGATGTAAATGACAACTATGGTGTCAAAATAATGGGAAACTATCAATTAGAAGGGATGTCAAAGGGATATAAATCAGCCGGACACAACTCTGTATTAATAGATGATGAGAAAATGTACCTTGTTTTTCACACCCGTTTTCAAAATCAAGGGGAGTCTTTTGAGATGAAACTTCATGAAATGACATTAAATCAAAAACAATGGCCGGTAGTATATCCTTATGAACATAAATATAACTTAGTAATTGATAAACCCATTGAAGCCACTGAGGTTGAAGGACAATATGAAATCATTAATCACCAAAATAAAACCACTGCACAAATGGGAGTTAATGAAACATTATATCTGCATTCTGATAAAACAGTATCAGGTGCTTTGGTTGGAAGCTATGAAATAATCGAGGGCTTTATAAATATTCAAACGGTGGATACTACATACTATGGAATTTATGATGCTCAAAGAATAAACAATACAGAAGAAAAAGTAATCATCAGTTTTATTGGTGATAATAATCAAGCAATTTATGGAAGCAAAGCGAGGTAATAATATGAAATTTCAAAATGCCCCTAAGGGGTGGAATAGTTGGGATTGTTATGGAGCTTCAGTAACTGAAGAAGAAGTTTTAGCCAATGCCAAAGTAATGAAAGATGAACTTCTAGATTTGGGGTGGGATACCGTTGTTGTTGATATCCAGTGGTACGAACCCCTCGCAAACTCATCCGCCTATCATAAGTTTACTGAACTTTGTATGGATGAGTTTTCAAGATTAATTCCAGCAGAAAATCGATTTCCAAGTGCAACCAAGGGACAAGGCTTTAAGGCCTTAGGTAAGCAAATTCACGCGATGGGATTAAAGTTTGGTATTCATATTATGCGTGGAATTCCTCGTCAAGCAGTCCATCAAAATTCGAAAATTAAAGACAGTCAATATACGGCGCGAGACATCGCTTCCCCAAACTCAATCGCACCTTGGAATACAGATATGTATGGAATAGACCCAACACATCCTGCTTCACAAAGCTACTATGATTCTCTTTTTGAGATGTATGCTTCTTGGGGTGTCGATTATATTAAAGTTGATGATATTGCTGATTCTAAATTATATGGACCGCATTTAGAAGAAATCGCTATGATCCAAAAAGCAATCCAAAATTCTAAAAGAGAGATGGTCCTGAGTTTATCTCCTGGTCCTGCGCATATCGAACTGGTTGATTTTTATCAAGAACATGCAAATTTATGGCGTATGACGGATGATTTTTGGGATATATGGGACTTGTTATTTAATATGTTTGAGAGATGTCGTGTATGGGCACCTTATGTCAAACAGGGGTCTTATCCAGATTGTGATATGTTGCCTATGGGAAGAATTGGTATTCGCTCAGTAGATGGGGGTGCAGAAGATCGTTTTACCCGTTTTACTCACAGTGAACAAAGAACGATGATGACACTTTGGACCATGTTTGGTTCACCATTGATGTTTGGAGGCGATTTGCGATACAATGACACATTCACTTGGGCATTATTAAAGGACGAAACACTCAATAATATGCACCGTAATATTCATACACGTCAAGAAATATTTCATGATGGGAGTCTCATAGTATGGCAAGGATATAGTGAAAAAGACACCTATACTGCTGTTTTTAACATCTCCGATTATAAATTATCAGTCGATAAAATTTTTAATAATTTGCCTGTAGTTGTCTCAATAAATAGTCATGATGTAGCACTTTATAAAAATGCAGAAAGGATACTTCTCTATGGACAATAAACCGAAGTATCAAGTATTAAAAGATATCATTTCAAACATGATTGCAAATGGCAGTTTAGAAGTAGGAGATAAACTTCCTTCTGAAATTGAACTGCAAAAGTCTTACGATGTCTCGCGCCATACCGTAAGAGTAGCCTTGGATCAATTGGAACATGAAGGTATTATTAAAAAAGAACATGGAGTGGGCTCCTTTGTCAAACTTGAAATGAAGGAAAGCAATAAAACTATTGGTGTCATTACTACCTATATGTCGGATTATATCTTTCCAGAAATTATCCGGGGAATTGAAAGAGAATTGACCATGGCAGGATATTCCATGCTGCTTGTAAATACAAACAATGATCCTCAAACAGAGCGTGTCGCTTTAAAAATGGTCATGGACAACAATGTGGAAGGAATCATAATTGAACCTACTAAGAGTTCTTCTTATAATCCCAATATTGATTTGTATCTTGAGATTAAAAAAAGAGGGGTTAAACTCATTACTATTAATGCAAAAATGGATGAAATAGACTTCCCTTATATCATGATGGATGACATCAATGCGGCCTATGAAAATACCAAATATCTCATAGAAAACAATCATACAGAGATAGGTGCTATTATTAAATCAGATGACAAACAAGGCAAAGAGCGTTTAAAAGGTTTTATTAATGCTTTGTCTTCAAATGGACTTAACTACCATAATAATCATGTGGTTATGTTTAGTACTGAAACTCGAGATAGTATCATGATGGACCAAGTAAGCAAACTTTTAGATCAAAATAACATTACTGCACTTGTTTGTTATAACGATATGATTGCTCTTGAAGTAATTAACTTATGTACCACAAAAAATATTAGAGTACCAGAAGATTTATCCATTGTGAGTTTTGATAACTCAATTCTTAGCATGCTATCCTCTACTAAAATAACATCTATCAGTCATCCGCAAATTGTTTTAGGTTTTGATGCCGCAAAAGAAATGTTAAAAATGGTAGAAGATAAAAACCATGATTTTAAAGGAATCATTTATCCAGTAAATTTAGATATTAAAGAATCTGTTCAGAAAAGATAAGGAGAATTAAATTGAGGAACACATTAATTACTAACTTAGAATTAAATCATCATTTAAAAGACAATAAAAATATAGAAGCTCGGTGGGTAGGAAGTACATCACCTGAATTTCTAGAAATTCATGGCAGAAAGGGTCTTGTTTTCGATGGTTCTGGCTATCTTGAACTAGCATCAAACTTGCTAAGTGAGGTGAATGATGAAACAGGGTTTACCTTTTCAGCATGGGTATTTGTTACAGAAGGAAGCAGTCCTTGGGAAAGAATTTTCGATTTTGGATCAGGAGAAGGGCGCCCAAGTGTTTTTTTAACACGAAACTTCAGAGCGACTTTATCCGGACATGGTGATTTAGTTGCAGATGGAAGTAAGCGTTCAGTTGAAAACAAATGGGTTCATTTAACCTATGTATACACACCAACGAATCGTAATTCGAATAGTTCTGCAGGGGGAAGAGTGTATATCGATGGGGAGCTTGTGGGAGATGGTCTCATTAACCAAACTACAAGTGGTATGTTTGGTCGATTAAAACAGTGGACTCAAGAATTTGATAAGGAAGATAATTTTATCCATAACTATTTGGGCCATTCTCAATATAGCGCAGATCCTGATTTTAAAGGAATCTTATCGGATGTCTCAATCTTTAAGACTAGTTTAGATGAGGAAGCGATTTTTACTTTAATGGCTCAAACCCTTGAAGACAAAGATATCATTGAGATAGCTAAAAATAGAGATTTAGACTTGGGATTGCACGTAGTTAGTGAAAATCTTCAACTCCCAAAGACTCTTTTTGGTGGTCTAGTTAATGTTGAGTATAAAAGTTCTAATTTCAGTGTTTTAAGTGATACTGGAGAAATTGGAGTGCTAGAAAAGCCAACTCACGTTAGCATGGATGTCAAATTATCACGTAATGAGGTATCTGAAATCATACAAATAGATTATACAGTGCTTCCTAAAGATATTGCAGCTTATACATTACATGTAAAAAAAGAGAAACTGAGTGATGTTAGTGAAGTTATGTATGGCTTATTTTATGAAGATATCAATAATGCAGCAGATGGTGGAATATATGCAGAAATGGTGCGCAATCGCTCTTTTGAGTCTTTCGAGTTTGACGGTTTTGCGCCTAATGATAATGTTTGTGGGTGTGAGTTAGGAAGAACCCACGATCCATTACAAGCATGGTATGGCGACCTAGAAAAAGTGCAGATTGAAACAGAAAATAGTCTTGATGATTTTCTTCAACTTAAAAAAGGAGTCAACAGTCATTATATAACCCTTAGCGATGGCACTCTTTGGAACAAAGGGTATAATGATACAACCCATCAATGTGCCATGTTGTTCAAGAGGGAAAATGCATATGATTTCTCTTTCTGGGCAAAAGGTCAAGGACAGGCTCATTTTTCAATTATGGATGAACAAAAGAACCTGATTGCTCAGGTTATTAGTGTTGATATTGATAGTGAAGACTGGCATCATTTTTCTGGATACGAGTTTATCTCACAAATGAATACTCTTGGGCAAATTCAAATTACAGTTGATGGGAAAGTAAGTTTTGATAATTTCTCTATGATGCCACAAAATGTTTGGGGTAAAAATAATGAAACCCCAACATCATTTAAGAATTATGAAATCAATAAAAACTATCGCTTACGCACAGACCTGGTCCAAGCTTTGTATGACTTGAATCCGAAATTCTTAAGATTTCCAGGGGGTTGTATTTCTGAAGGAGCCTTTTTATGGGACAATGTCTTTGATTGGAAGCAAACAATTGGGGATGTAGAGAAGCGTAAAGAAAACTTCAATCTATGGGGATATTCTATGACTATGGGGCTGGGATATTTTGAATACTTCCAATTAGCTGAAGATTTAGGTTCCTATCCTGTACCCGTAATGGCTTGTGGTGTTCTATGTCAGGCACGTTCTGATTATGCAGCACCTGCAGGAGGAAGTTTAAGAGAGTACTACATTCGTAATTTTACTGATTTGATTGACTTTGCGATTAGCGAGGACTTTGAGAACAATCATTGGGCAAAAACCAGAAAAGATTTAGGACATCCAGAACCTTTTAAACTTCATTATCTGGGTGTAGGAAATGAAAACTGGGGTGATGAATTCTTTGCGAATTTTGAAATCTTTAAACATGAGATTAATCTGCACATGCGCAAATATTATCCAAATCATGTACTCCATATAATTTCGACCGTTGGGGCTCAAGCGGATGATGATGCCTTTCAAGATGGATGGCGTTTCTTACATGGTGATCATAAGGGTGTAGATAATTTAGAATTTACAGATGGAAAAAGCTTGTTCAATGAGACAATTGAATGGTATAAAAATGACTTGCATCATATGGATACTATTGCTGATGAACATTATTATAGAACCAATGACTATCTAAAGCATAATGTTGACCGTTATAATTACTACAAACGTGTCTATGACGATGAGGGTCGCATAAATCAAGAAGAAAGTTCCAAAGTATTCGTTGGAGAATATGCATCAACTGATAAGAATACATTGCATGGTGCCATCAGTGAAGCAGCCTTGATGTGTGGTTTTGAAAATAATGCGGATGTTGTTGTGATGGCATCTTATGCCCCTTTATTTAATAAGGTATTAAATGATGCAACTTATCGCTGGACTCCTGACTTAATTTGGTTTGATAATGAAGAAGTATGGTTTACACCAAACTACTATAATCAAAAATTATTCGCAAATAACATTGGAACCAAAGTACTCCAAACTGAGTTTGAGAGTTTTAATAAAGGCCTTGTTGAAAAAAGAACTCCTAAAGGAAAAGTAAGTTTTTCTGTCATTGACTCTGAAGTACTGCTAAGAAAGATTACTATTATTTCAAATAAAGATCAAAGTATCTTATTCTCACAAGACTTCAGTGAAAGTTTAAGTGATTGGGTAGCATTATTACCCGAAGCTAAAGGATACACTATCAGTCCTCAAGGGTTGATACTGCAACGTCAAACAGTCGGGATTAATGGAATTATCATTAACCAAGACTTTGAAGACTACACACTCATAGTAGATGCTATGCGTTTAAGTGGTGATAATGCATTGATGGTAGGTGTTGGTATAAGTTCAATTGAACCAAAAAATGGAATTGAGTATGCGGTGGATTATCAAGGTAAAACCACAGGACTTCGCGTCTTTAAAGATGGGGTTGAAGGCTATCGCTTGGGTGATTTTTCAACCAGTGTAGTAGCAGGGAATATGCGCAGAAGTTTACACCATCCTCATAAGAATAATGTTAATACACAAATCCATATTGAATTTGGTACAAAGCATCTAATAGCATATTCAGTTCAAGAAGGAAAAGAATATGGAAAACTTGAGGTTAAAAATGAGACATACAACAAAGAACTCTTTAACACGGTGAGTGAAGATGAAGAGGCAGTCTACATTAAGTTAGTCAATATTGACAATCAAGATAAACTTATAGATATTAAACTGCAAGATCACCATCTCGAATCAGAAGCAATTCTAAATATACTTGATGGTTCAGAATCCTTACTGGATATGTCTAATGTGAATGAAAAAGCACAAGAACGCATCAAGCCAAGGGTTGAAAAGTTAGTTCTTAAGGATGATACCTTACGTTTTAAATGTACAGCGCATTCAATCAATGTTATTAAGATTCATAAATATAAAGGTACTTTTTAGTGCCTTTTTTCAGAAAGGAAAGCTTATGAAGAAAATACTCAGTATATTGTTCCTAATGATGAGTACCATCTCCGTAAATGCTTCTCAAAAAGAGATGCTATCATACAAGGAAACCAGTGTACATGACCCTTCTATTGTCGTGGATGGGGATACGTATTATGTTTTTGGGTCACATGCTGCTGCAGCTAAATCAAAGAACCTGAAAGACTGGGAATATTTCGTAGACAATACAATCTCCAATCATACTCTTTTTGGTAATACTCGTGAGAACCTCAGTGAAGTTTTTATTTGGGCTGGCAATAAAGATGCAAGTGATATTGGAGGTATGGGTATTTGGGCACCCGATGTCTATTATAATGAAGATTTTGTTAATAAGGATCATTCTAAAGGTGCCTACTTAATGTATTTTAGTTTATCCACGGGTAAAGATGATGGCATTAATGAACACTATCGTTCTTTAATTGGTTTAGCTTCTTCACAAAATATTGAAGGCCCATACATGTATGAGGATACTGTAATTTACACTGGATTTAAAAATAAAGAAGGACTGAGTCACTACCAAAAAACAGACTTTAATCAAGTCTTTCCCAATGCAAGTCCAAGAAAAGAATATTTCAACGCAGACGGGAGTTATAATTTTAATTTGTATCCCAACGCTATCGATCCTGCCATTGTAGAATCTCATGATGAACGTTTATATATGGTATATGGTTCTTGGAATGCAGGAATTTGGATTTTAGAGTTAGATAAGGAAAGTGGTCTCCCTTTAAGAAGTAGTGAATATCAGCCGGAAATTCTTAATCAAGACCCTTACTTTGGACAGCAAATCTCTGGGGGACATTGGACAAGTGGCGAAGGACCCTATATTCGCTATCATGAGAAAACAGGATATTATCACTTATATGTGACTTATGGGGGGCTGCTACAAAATGATACTTATAATGTTCGTTTTTTCAGATCGAAAAATATTGAAGGTCCTTATGAAGATATTTCAGGAAAAAATCCAATCTTTTACTCACATGGCGATAATGCAAAAATTGGTAACCGTTTACTAGGGAGTTTTGAGTTTCTCGAAAGTCAAGCAGTTGATCCAAACGCAAGCTTCTATGGGTATCGTGTTCCAGGACATAATTCTGTATTATATGGTGAACAAGATTACATTATTTTTCATACTCGATTTAAAGATAAGGGTGAGGGACATCAGGTCAGAGTACACCAATTATTTTTTAATGAGCAAGGATGGCCATTAATAGCTCCCTTACGATATAGTGATGAAAAAATACTTAAGGATGTAAAAGATATTCAGGGAACCTACTTAATTGTCAGACAACAGCAAGATAACTCAAAACTTAGCAAAGAATCACTTGGAATCACATTAGAAGAAGATGGAAGCATCAAGGGACAACAAAATGGCTCTTGGCGTTTTGAAGAGGGCTTGCTTACTATAAAGTTGGGTCCTGCTGAGTATCAAGGTTATATTCTAGAGCAAGCTTCTACTATAAATGCATGGGAAAAGGATTATGTCTTCACACTTATAGGTTCAAAAGGACGAACCTATGGAGATTCTGTTTTGGGAATCAAAGTAGCAAATAATAGTGCTCAAAGTTTACTGAAAAAGGCAACTGAAGACTTACAGATGCCACGGGAAAAGGGAATTGTTGCTAATATCAAATTACCTACTCAAACCTATGGAGGAATAAAAATAAGTTGGAGTTCCTCAAATAATAAAGTTTTATCATCCACTGGTAAAGTTTCAACTCAGGATAAACCGGTGCAATTGACAATGAAGGCAAGCTTAACTTATGGGGAGTATGTTGAAGAGAAAAGTTTTAAGGTTGATGTTGTTTCAAATACAGGTGAGGTTTATCGTCGCAATATATTTGTGAAAATGATCATGTTTTGTGTAGTGTTGTTTATATTTTTAATGCTATATTTAAAAAAGGGTCGATAATTGTCCGAACATGATAAGAATAAGGCTCATAATATTGACTTGTCCGAACATATAATGTAAGATTATCTTAATGATAGCGATTACACGTTATCTGGAGGTAAAAGAAATGAATCGAAAGTTATTTGGAGATTTTGCAAAGAGAACGACCTTAGTTTTGATGGCACTTTTGCTATCAATTGGTGGTGTGAGCCAACAAACAAACTATCTCTCCCATGCAGAAACGATAGAAAAACCAAAACAGGAAATTCTTAACTTTGATGAGGTTGGGGTCCATGATCCTTCAATCATTAAAGCTGAAGATACGTATTATGTTTTTGGTACACATGGTGCGGCTGCAAAGTCTAAAGATTTAAAGAATTGGCAGGCTTTTGAGAATACTAATGTTAATCAACATCCTTTACTTGGAAACATTAAAGAGAACTTTAAGGAAGTTTTTGAGTGGGCAGGAAATTCTCAAAGTACTGTAATGGATCAATTGGGAATTTGGGCTCCTGATGTCTACTACAATGCAAGTTACAAAAATGAAGATGGCAGCCTAGGTGCTTATCTGATGTATGTCAGTGTATCCACAGGTAAAGATGATGGTGTCAATGAGCACTACCGCTCCCTAATTGCACTTGCAAGTTCTAAGAATATTGAAGGACCTTATGTATATCAAGATACCGTCATTTATTCTGGATTTAGAAATAATGAGGACGATAAGGGACACTACGATAACACAGATTTTAATCAAATATTCAAAGAAGCATCCCCTCGATCAGGATATTTCCATTCCAATGGTAGTTTTAACTTTGAGTTATTTCCCAATGCTATTGACCCCACAATAATTGAGGGACATGATGGAAAACTTTATATGTCCTATGGTTCTTGGAATGGAGGAATTTGGGTCTTAGAGTTAGATAAAGAATCGGGTCTTCCAAAACGCCAAGCAGACTATAATGGTGGAAAGGCTGAACATGGAGGCGATACTTACTTTGGACAGAAAATCTCTGGTGGTTATAAAACGAGTGGAGAAGGGTCTTATATTCAGTATCATGAAGAAAGTGGCTACTACCATCTCTATGTTACCTATGGTGGTTTAGTCCAAAATGACTCCTATAATGTCCGTTTCTTTAGATCCAAGAATATTGCGGGTCCTTATGTAGATATGGCTGGGAATAATCCTGACTTTACGAGTCGTACAGATAACAGTCAATATGGAAATCGACTCGTGGGGAGTTTTGACTTCCTAGGAAATCAAAGTATTCATGAAAATGCTAAAGGGTATAATTATCGTGTCCCTGGGCATAACTCTGTATTATATGATGAAGATGGAAAAGCTTTCATTGCTTTTCATACACGCTTTAAGGATTCAGGCGAAGCTCATGAATTGAGAATTCATCAACTCCTTTTCAATGAAGAAGGTTGGCCAATGATAGCGCCTCAAAGATATCATGGCGAAACAGTGATAAGTGATGAAATTGATTTAAGTGGTTCGATGTTACTTGTAAATCAAGGCAAGGACAATCTAAAATCCAGTAAAACATCAATGCCATTGAGCTTTGAAAAAGATGGAAAAGTTCTAGGAGAAAAAACGGGGACATGGAAATTTGAATCCGGTATTTTAAGCCTTACTTTAGATGGAAATATTTATGAAGGTTATGTGTTGATGCAATCGACATCCCTAACCAACTGGTATCCTAATCTTACCTTCACCCTTTTAGGTAAAAGCGATGCTGTTAAAGGTCATTCTATCTTAGGTGTTAGAACAAGTGATATGAGTATTAAAGAAGTTTTCGAGCTTGCAAAAAAGAACTTATCTTTAAGCCGAACAGAACACATTTCTAATGACATAGATCTGCCACTTCAAATTGCAGGTGGAGTAGAGGTGAGCTGGAGCTCTGATAATGAAGCAGCCATCACAAAAGAGGGTGTTATCCATAAGACTGATGTCATTCAAAAAGCAACACTTTCTGCACATTTGAAGTTTGGTGATGAAAGTGCAGTTAAGACTTTTGATGTTACAATTGCAACTTTAGAGAATGATGATTTTATTGAGTATCAGTTTGAAAGTAGTTTAAAAGAAAGTCAGGGTAAAGAAAAGGACGCAACACTGACGGGTAATCATCCAACCGTTGATGGTGGTCATGAAAATTATGATGAAGGAATTGTTGTTGGTGAAGATGGAGAGTTGGGTACTGCCTTCTATTTTGATGGAAATACAGGTGTAAAACTTCCTAATAATCTTGTTAAGGGGAATGAATATTCAATATCTTTTTGGCTAAATGCTGAAGAAACGACAATGTTCACTCCTGGATTCTTTGCAATGGCAGGGAATGATAATTGGCTTAGCATCTTACCCAGTTCTTGGGACTCGAATATTATGGTTTGGTCTGGAACTAGATGGTATGATGGTATAACAAATATTAAAACTGTTCATAATGATTGGTACCATTACACATTAAGTGTCAGTCATGGAGAAGTGAGCTTATTTCTAAATGGTATGCCAGTTCATGTTGGATCAGGCTTCCCAGATATTTTTTCAAATGACTTTGATTCTGAATTTTCTTTAGGCGTAAACCCCTTTGATATTCCATTTAAAGGTTGGATAGATGACCTTAGAATTTATCCCAATGATAGCTTAAGTGGTTCTGAAGTAAAAGCATACTATGATAATAATATGCTACAACTGAGTCCTGAAAAAATAGCAGAGGCAAGTTTTAATTCTTTCACAATTCCAGATCAAGTTACCGAAGATATCGTCTTACCTTTAGTAGGGAAAATGGGATCAACTGTCACTTGGGAATCCAGTAACGATAATTGGTTAAATGCACTTGGTGAAGTGACGCGTCCCTTAGCTGGTCAAGAAGATGTCAGTGTAACATTGACAGCTACCTTGAGAGTTGATGATGTCAGTTTTACGAAGTCTTATGAAATTATAGTCAAAGCAGAAGCCAAGCCCTTGGATTATCTTCATTATGCCTTTGAGAACACATTAGATGAGCAAACGAATCAAGATCTTAAAGCACAGACAACACAGGATAAACTACATCTTCCAGGAGGAAATGAACTTTATCGAAAAGGGATCAAAGGGAATGCATTTTACTTTGATGGTAGTAGTGGTGTTCGCTTACCCAATGACATGATTATTGGAAATAGCTATACAATATCGATGTGGGTCAATCCAGAGAGCCTAAGCAACAATACTCCTGCATTCTTTGGAGCAAAGAACTTAGACCAATGGCTAAGTATACTTCCAGCTGGACATGATGGAAACATGATGGTTTGGTCTGGAACTCAATGGTATGATGCCATTACAAACTTAAGCTCCCATACAGACCGCTTTTACCATTTTGCTCTTACTGTTGATAATGGAAAAATCAATTTCTATATTGATGGTGAAACAGTATTTAGTGGTAGTAATTTCCCCAATGTTTTTACAGGTAATGAAATTGCTGAATTTGCCTTAGGTGTAAACTATTGGGATGCTCCTTTTAAAGGGATGATTGATGAACTTGTCGTTTATCCAAGTAGAGCATTAGATGAAGATGCAATCGTTGAATACTATGAGAGCATTGTTAATGCTTTAAGTCCTGAAGAAATTGCAAGTTCTATTTTTGCCCAAATCAACCTACCAGAAGAAACGACCAACAACATTGAGTTGATAAAAAACATTGATAATGTTGCCATTGAATGGTCTTCTTCCAATACACAAGTGATTTCTAATACAGGTGTTGTAACACAACCTAAAGAGGGATCTAAAGACATTCGTGTTCGTCTCAATGCAACCGTGATTATTGATGGTCAAAGCTTCACTAAGGAATACATTGTAAATGTCTTAGCGAAAAATACATCGCTTAAGCGTTATGAATTCAATTTTGAATCGACTCTTAATGAAGCACATAATGAAGCATTGAAGGGATCAGCCATTGGATCTAAAATTGGGGAAATAGGGGGTAAGGTTGGATATAAACCTGGTATATTAGGAGAATCGCTATATCTGAGTGGTAATAGCGGAGTACAGCTTCCAAATAATTTGATTACCTCCAATAAATATAGTGTTTCTTTATGGCTAAATCCTGAGGAGTTAACCGATTTTACAACGGCATTCTTTGGTGCACAATCTTCTTCCAAATGGCTTAGTGTCGTACCTAAATCAGGTCATGAAGCTCACAAGGGTAATGGACTACTTTGGTCTGGTGAAGAGTGGTATGATGGTTTGTTTACAAAATCCTTGACCGCAAATTCATGGAACCATGTTGTATTTACTGTTGATTCTGGAAAAATCAATCTATATTTAGATGGTAATTTAGTTCATAGTGGCAGCAATTTTCCAGATGTTTTCTCAAAAGGAAAAGATAATATCTTTACCTTAGGTGTAAACTACTGGGATATTCCTTTTAAAGGAAGTATCGATGAATTAATCATTTTCCCAGACTCAGTTTGGGGTAGTAGTGATATTTTAACCTATCGTAATGAAGTCTTATCACAACTTTCTTCAGAACAGCAAGCTGAACAGTTCTTTAATAGTTTATCTTTTGGTGAAGAGGGTGTTATATCAACAGATATTAAACTTCCAAGCAATACAAGTCAAAACTATAAGGTTAGTTGGAAATCTACCAACGAACAGTACCTAAGTTCTAATGGAAAAGTAACAAGACCTAGCGCAAAAGTAGGTAATCAAAATGTTATACTTAGTGCTACTATTGTGATTGATGGTGTTAGCTTTAGCCACCAATATCATTTAGTTGTTAAAGCAGAATCGGCAATTGTTGATCGTGTACACTATGCATTTGAAAAGGATTTAAATGAAAGTTCTAAAGAGAAAGCACTATTAGGTCAGGTTACTGGTAAATTTGTCAATCAATCAGGTTCATCCGTGGATTATAAGGAAGGTAAGGTAGGAAGTGCTCTTTATCTCAATGGTAGTAATGGAGTACGTTTACCAGATAATTTAATAACTGGAAATAAATATAGTGTTTCTATGTGGTTAAAACCTGAAGCACTTACAGATTTCACGACAGCTTTCTTTGGTTCTAAAGATGCAGACCATTGGATTAGTTTCACTCCTAAAGGTGTTGCCCAACAAGCGGTTCTATGGTCTGGAACAACTTGGTATGATGGCTTGACAAATCGTGTCATGAACCCAAATATGTGGACCCATGTTGCCTTCACTGTGGATCAGGGCAATGTTAAGGTTTATATGGATGGAGAACTTAGTCATACTGGGAAAAACTTCCCAAATATCTTTGATAACACATCAGATAATGTCTTTTCACTAGGGGTCAATTATTGGGATATTCCCTTTAAAGGACATATTGATGAGTTGATCATCGAAACTAAAAAGGTGATGAGCGCTGATGAAATATACAATTATTATGACAGTACTGTTGGAGCAGACCGCTTTGTAAGAAATATCGATAAGCATTTGAAACTGGATTTTGATCAAAACATTGGTCCTGCATCGCTAACAGGTGACAAGTTAGATGTCTCCGGTGGGAAAGTTCGATATGAGGAAGGCGTTATAAATGAAGCAGTTTACTTGGATGGACGTACAGGCGTTCGATTACCGAATAACTTCTTAACCAGTAATCGTTACAGCCTTCAAATGTGGGTAAATCCAGAAAGTATTACACCTTTTTCATCTCTATTCTTTGGTGGAACGTCCCATGCGAATTGGGTCAATCTTCCTGCCAGTGGTATTGATGGAAAAACCATGTTCTGGGCAGGTGAGAATTGGTATGATGCAATTACTAAGAAAAGCATTCCAAGTAATCTTTGGTCTCATCTTGCAGTTACAGTAGATAAAGGATATGTTAAAGTATTTATCGATGGTGAAGTAGAATTCGAGGGTCAAAATTTCCCAGATGTCTTCAACTCTAAAAATAGTTTTATGGCATTAGGAGTCAATTACTGGGATCCAGCATTTAAGG
>CAZZFJ010000012.1:0-20783 GCA_964653415.1 uncultured Erysipelothrix sp.
AAATTAATCTTTAAATATTCTCTTTTGATGAGCTAAAGCAGTCGGTGTGATTGCTAGGCCGCCTTCACCTGTTTCTCTAAACTCAGAAGGGAGGTTTGTCCCCACAACATGCATTGTATGAATGACTTCATCTACAGGGATTAATGATTGAATTCCTGCCAGTGCCATATCTGCAGAAACAAGGGCTTGTGATGCTCCTAGGGCATTTCGTTTTACACAAGGAACCTCTACAAGGCCTGCAACAGGATCACATATGAGTCCTAACATATTCTTGATGGTCATCGCACAAGCATGGGCTGCCATTTCTGGAGTTCCTCCTAAAACATCCACTGTTGCGGCTGCAGCCATTGCACTGGCACTTCCGATTTCAGCTTGACAACCACCCATGGCGCCGGATATTGAAGCGTTATTGGCGATAACTAAGCCAAAGCCTCCTGCTACAAATAGGAACTGGATTTGTTGTTGGGTTGTTAGATTGTAACGTTCTGTCAGTGCTGAGAGAACCCCTGGAACAACACCCGCACTTCCAGCAGTGGGTGTTGCACATATGAGTCCCATTGAGGCGTTGACCTCATTGGTAGCCATGGCATTAGTTACTGCTTTAAGTACTGTGGGGCCGCAAATCGGCTCTTTTTCGTTGCGATAAAGATTCAATCGTTTTGCATCCATCCCGGTTAATCCAGTATGGGATGAGACTCCGTCTGTTCCTTGTTTAATAGAACGCATCATGACTTCGAGTTGGTGTTCCATTTTCTCTAAAATGAATTGTAAAGTATCTCCAGAACGTTCCATTTCATCATTGATAATAACCTCGTATAAAGAGGAACTGTGGGCTTGTTCAACAAGCTCTTTTATAGTTTTATACATACTTTCCTCCTATTTTGGGATGTACATTACTGATTCGATATTTTCTATGGCTCGTAAATCATCAAGTGAAGTACTGAGGGTATCTTGATCTAAAGTGATGACCATATATGCTTTTTTGCCTCGTGATTCGCGATCTACTTTCATTGATCCAATATTAATGTTTAAGTCACTTAATACTTGAGCAACCTTTGCAATCATGCCTTTGGTATCGTGATGAAAGATTAATACCGTAGCAACACCACTATCAATATCAACACTAATATCATCAATCATTGTAATTTTAGCATTACCTCCACCTATAGAGACGCCTGTTACGACCGTTTTTTTATCACCTTTACGCATGACTAATCTTGCAGTATTGGGATGATCCACTTTGTCAGCTAAAGGGATGAAACGAACAGTTAGATTATTTTCTTTTGCGATTAGCAAGGAATCATGTAGATTAGGATCAGATGCATCCATTCCTAAAAGTCCTCCTGCAAGCGCAATATTGGTGCCATGACCTTGGTATGTCTTGGCGAAAGATTCAAATAAGTAGATGTTTGCACTATCGGGTGTTTCCCCGAAAATGGAACGCGCCATTTTACCAATAAAGCAAGCGCCAGCCGTATGTGAAGAACTGGGTCCAGTCATTACAGGCCCGATGATATCAAAGACCGATTTATAATTCTTAGACATATTTATTTTCCTTTCTTAATTCAAATTCAAGTTTTGCTTTTTGAATAATTTGTGGGTTATCAATGCATTCAAGTGCGCTATCATAGAGCACTTTTGCTGCTTTGATAATACCTTCATGGGCTAAAACACTCTTACCATTTGCGGCCCATTGCCATGAATGCATGGGGCAATCATAGGGTTCACAAGCTAGGAAGAATTGACAGGTAGGTACTTTTTGACTAACATCCCCTACATCGGTAGAAGCATAGAGATAGTCGTCAATTTTAAATTCTTGTAATGTTTTGAATTTTTCGATATTAGGATTGAATTTTTGTGCGATATCTAAAGCTTCACTTGAGTATTCACTGGGCTTAAGATGTTTATATACAACTTCTGATAGAACCTTGTTAGGTAATAAAGAAGCACAGCTGGCATCCAGTTCGATGTGTAATGTTGTATCAGACATCATTGCGGCACCTTCAGCAATTTCTTTGACGCGTTTGACTGTATGATCTAATGTATCTTGATTGAAAGAACGAACAAAATAAATGAGTGAAGCTTCTTTATGTACAATATTTGGAGAACTTCCTCCCGCATTTAAATAAGCATAGTGAATTCTTACATCATCTTTGACATGTTCCCTTAAGTAATTGACACCAATGTTCATCAGCTCACAACTATCGAGTGCACTGCGTCCTTGTTCTGGGGCCATGGCAGCATGTGATGATTGACCTTGAAAGGTGATCTTTAAGGAGGTGACAGCAAGTGTTTTATCTTGCCACAAAGCATTGATGTAGTGAGGGTGCCATGTCAGAGCCATATCTAGTGAGTCAAATGCACCTCTTTGAGCAAGGAGTGCTTTCGCATAGCCACTTTCCTCAGCAGGACAGCCATAGATTACGATTTGTGCATTCTTGGGATTTCTTTGAAGTTCTTCCTGAAGATCTAAAACCGCTAAGAGCACAGCACTTCCAAGTAAGTTATGTCCGCAAGCATGTGATGATTTCATGTTTATGTCCTGTTTAGGAACAAAGCTATGGGCTTGCTGGCTAATACCATCAAGGGCATCATACTCAGCTAAAAAACCGATGCTGTTTTGTCCTTCACCCCAAGTTGCTTTAAAAGCATGCTCTATATCGAGGTAGGGTCTCTCCACTATAAAACCATAATTATTTAAGATTTCGACAAACAGGTCACAGGATACTTTTGTATCAAATTTTACTTCTGCTAAGTCCCAAATGGTGTCGCTTAACTCTTCTATCATTTTTTTGCGCATATGATACTCCTTTAGCTCTATAGCAAAATTGTACCTAATTAAGATATGTACTGCAATTGCTTCATTGTTTATAACTATAACAATCTTGCTTTAGTTAAGGTTCAATATGGCGCAAAGAATGAAAACTAATTGAAATGTTGTGGCGATATTGCTATGATGAAAATATACGTAAAGGATGAGGACAATGGATCAAAAACTCAATAAACTCGCACAAAAAATAACAAATATTACCCAGAAAAAAGCATATCGAAATATTACAAGTACTTTTGGAAGCTTGTTGATGTTTGCGATTGTAATAAGCATGACTCACTTACTGGTCAATACTATTTTTGCTTTATTTATAGATGTCAGTAAATTCAATGCTTTGATTGAAATTATGTTAGATTTCCTTCCCGTCATGACCCTTTTTCTACTCTTTAGAAAAGAAGAAGATTGGATATTGTTGGCCTTAGCACTGGGAACCTATTTAACGGTTTTTAAGTTGGATGCAAGTAATATTCCTTTTGCGATGATCATAGCATATCTAACGAGCTATACTTACCGATTTATACATTATTTTGTCAATAAATTATCTATGGGTCAAAGCATTCCTGAGAATGTCCAAAGTACTTTAAAGTTGTATCTGTCTTATATCATTACACTGATACTCTTATTTTCAATTATGAATGTTCAAGGCTTTGTTCAACCCTTTATCTTGCTTGTAAGAAGCATAATTTTATTTATTTCCCATCCCATCGTTTATTTATCTGCCTTGGTGTTGTCTTGCTTGTTTTGGACCATTGGAGCTCATGGTGAGCAAATGATGGGTCCCTTTGTACAACCCATTATTATTTTCTCAATGCTTCAAGGTTTAATCATACCTTCCAGTACAATTATAAACGCATCATTTCATGTAGTATTCTTTAGCTCCACGGGTAGTGGGATAACTCTTGGACTGATTCTTGCGATAAAGCTGTTCTCAAAAGATCCTAATGAAAAAGATATCGCTAATAGCAATATCTTACATTCTTTATTTAATATTAATGAAGGCGTTCTTTTTGGAATTCCAGTAGTGGGCAATAAAGCCTATAAAATACCCTTCTTATTGGCACCCATTGCTTCAGTTTTATATGGATATTTGATGATGTCATTAGGAATTATTCAACCATTTACTCATGCAGTCCCCTGGATTACTCCACCTTTGATTAAATCATTCTTAGCCAGTGGTGGTAGTATCTCAGCCGTACTTGTTGAGTTAGGAATCTATGTTATAAGTGCTCTGATTTACAGTTATTTTGTGATAACAAATTCTAAACGTATCTCTCGATCATAACATCTGCAGCCTGAGTTTTTACAACACTGGAGGTAGCGTTCACATGATGGATGGTACTGGAAGCTTGTGTCTTTTGAAATTTTGCTGCTGAGGGTGGATATCCATAGTAGCGTTTGTATATCTTCGTAAAGTAGGATAAAGATTTGAAACCTGATTCAAGGGCAATCTCTGTGATACTGCGATGTTCATCTAAAAGTAACATCTGAGCTTGCTCCAATCTTAACTGAGTAATAAACTGATTAATCGTAACAAACGTTACTTCTTTAAAAATACGACACATGTGAAACTTACTAATGGCACTATAACGAGCAAGGTCATCCAAGGTAAAAGACTCAGCATAATTTTCTTGGATATAGTCGATGATATTTTTTACAATTACAACATTATCAGGATTAATAAAGGAGTGGGTAGCATTTTGTGAGTGAGAAAGGTTATTACGATGCAATAGTATGAGCATAGTATGGCATAAAGCGCGAATAGCTTTCTTGTAGTATTGCTTTGCGGATATTCCTTCGTTGATAATAAGTTGAAAAATATTTTTCATTTCATCATCATAACTTAAGGGGTAGTATTGATTATTCAAGGTATCAAAGCCAAGGCTATCGCAGTAGTTATAATCAAGAATCAAGCAAAAATAGTGGCAGGTCTGACTTTCACTTTCTAATGCATGGACTGTGTTTGAATTAATCACAACAATGCTTCCTTCATCAGCAAAGTAAGTTTGATCTTCTAAAGTGACTTTAAGAGTTCCTTGTTTTACAAACAACAGTTCCAAATTAAGATGCCAATGGGCAGATATCTCATTGACCCCTTTGATGATACGGTCGTAATGAAAAATGAGGGGATACTCAGGATTGTCATATGTCTGAAGTTCATATCGTAAAGCATTCAATTTTAATCACCTATTTCTAGTTGAGATAAGTATAGCACATTTTATATGGCATCAAAGCAAGATAGTACAAGAGAAATTGTAAATTATAGGCATACTATACATAGAAGATAAGAATCTAAAGAACTATAATATTATAAAGGAAAGGTATTTGAGAATGAATAATAAAATGCGAATTGGTATGATTGGGTGTGATTCCTTTCATACTCCCATACTTTTAAAACAGTTTCAAGATAAGCTGAATGTAGATGTTGCTTTTGTAGACATCACGCTTCGAAGCACGCTGGATATTTCAAAGAAACGACAAGTTCGCTTTGAAAGTATGATTGAGGATAAAACACTCTTAAAGTTCATTGACTTAGATGATCATGAAGCAGTGGATCTATATTGTATTTTGAATATGGATGCAAGCCAACACTTAGAAACTATCCAAGCATTAGCTGCAAAGCATAAGCCCATTTTTGTGGACAAGCCCATTTTTAATAATATTCAAGACTTTGATGCAATTAAGGGTATGAATATCATGAGTAGTTCAGGTCTAAGATACTGTGATTTTATTAAAGATGTTAAACTTGATAATCATATATTAATTGAAGGACCCTTGTCATTTATGGAAGGTGTTGAAGGCTACTTTTGGTATGGTATCCACCTTGTTGAAATGCTTCATACCATGACCAGCAGTGCCATTCACTTAGAGTCTGTTCAAGTTTTTGAAGACAAAGAAGTTGTTCGAGGCAAAAGTGGAGATTATAGCTTTGAGTTAATTGGTTATTATGATGAAGCGACAAATTTTAGTATCAACAAGAACTATAAATTGAGTTCATATGATGATTTATATTATTCACTGGCTCATGCTATTGTGAATTTCAAAGAGAATATGGAAAGTGCTAAAACTGTTATTACTACAGTTGAAGCCATAAATATGATGAGAAAGAAGGTAATTTGAAATGGGAAAAGTAATCATTAATGCAGACGATTTTGGATATTCAAGAGGAATCAATTATGCGATTGTCGATTGTCATACGCAAGGGATTTTAACATCTACAACAATCATGGCCAATATGCCAGGATTTGATCATGCTGTTTCACTCGCAAAAGAAAATCCCAAACTAGGTATTGGGGTTCACTTAACCTTAAGCTGTGGAAAGCCACTATTAAATACACATAAAACCTTAGTGAATGAAGATGGTAGTTTTAAAAAAGCAGATTATTTTGCTTATAGCGAAGATTATGATGAAGAAGAAATAAAAAGAGAGTGGACTGCTCAAATTGAAAAAGTACTCGCATCAGGTATCAAACCCACTCACCTTGATTCCCATCAACATGTTCATACTTTCAGAAACAACTCACATATTATTGTTGCATTAGCGCGAAAGTATAAGCTAGCGGTACGCAATAATGTTCAATTACCGGATGATATTCGTAAGGTTAATCGCTTTGAGACAGAATTTGATCGCTGTGATGTGCGAATTGAACGACCATTAAGATCTTATTTAGAGAATTTACAGCAGGATATTATCACTTATGGTAGTGTCGAAATTATGTGTCACCCCGGCTATTTAGATGCTGGTGTATTGCATGGTTCTTCATTATTAAATCAACGTGTGGATGTAGCAGGATTTCTGATGCACTCAGAATTTGCGAAAACCTTACGCAATCACCCTGAAATTCGCTTAGTAAGTTATCGCGATATTTAAAAAAACTAGATGATTAAATTCATCTAGTTTTTTACTGTCTATTCATTCTCTTTTTGATTTTTAATAAAGTTGAGACGATAGACGCGTCGCGGACGTCCATGACGGGTGGCTTTTTCTTCACCAATAATAGAGACCAAACCCGCATCAATCCACTTCAGTAAAATTCTGTTGGCACTGCGCAGTGTGATGTCCAATATTTCAGCTAAGTCATGTGCTGTATACTCAAGTTGATTATAGCGAGCGACTCGCGACATAATTTTGTTCATATAAGTGGCAGACATGCCTAACAGCTCTGCTTGTTCTAGTAGGTCTGGATTAGTAATAGTAATTTGGTATTTATCATAAGCATGAGATGCAGTAGAAGCAACAGGACCAAAGACGCTTCGGTCTTCTCTAACGATATAGCATGTGTTACCCCCAGCTTCACTGGATTGAGTAAAGGCTAATTGTGCATGCTTTCCAGCTTCTCGGGCTGTATAGCCAAATCCTACACCCATACTTAAGGCAACTCCAATGACGGATTTACTTTCATGTAATAGGGGTAAGAATTTGTAACCGCGTGATTCTCTTTCGAAAACACCCCGTGTGGAGACAAAGGTATAACTATCATCATGATTGGAACCGATAGTGTATCCATCTAAGGAATCAACATAACTGGTAATAATGCGATTGAGTTTTTGAGATTGATTTAGAGTCAGTGTTTCGTCTGGCTTTAAAATACCAATAATAATTTGCGACTCATTGTTCAGGCGTGTTTGAGTAGTTAATAAGGTGCGCTCTAAAGCATTCACAACATCAAGATGTGTTAAAGGAATCAGTTCACAAGGAATACCCATTTCATGTAGTTTTGTTACTACTGATTGAATCGCTGAAAAGATAATGGCACCCGTCTTATTATAATTATTAATATGGAAGTCTAAAATATCTTTTTCATGAGTTAAGTCTTTGGGTGCTGCTAGAAAATTAACATGAAATGATTTTAAGTTATCAATTATGGCCATCGCTTGATGGGTACTAATAGTATCAATAGATAAATTGGACATAGATAAAGATTCGCGGCTTTTGAACAGTACTTCATAGAGTCCATTGGTTGTTACAGGGATATATCGTGAAGGAATGGGATTCTTTTGAATCTTACGATATTCCTGGCACATATAATAGTCTGTAAATAATAAAGACTCAACGGATGTACTTAGCGACTCAATTTGATCTTGGTAAGCAAGTAAATCATTGAGCTCAATAAAAGAAGGACTGATATTAGGGAAATCACGTAAAACATCTTTAATTAGATTGACACGCTCCTTGGGTCCTATGATTGCAATCTTGATTTCTATTGACGAGTTCAAGCTAAACCCTCCATTTCTTTCTATTTCTCAGTAACGTTATAATAACATTTGAACCATATTTTCGCAATGTATTAAGGACAAGATAAAGACTTGTTGAAAGGGCTTTACTTTTGTACAATATTATGTGGAGGTAATTTTTATGAATAAAACAGTTATAGATTTTACAAAAAAAGAACTTGAACGTCTGCAGACTTTAGCAGGTGATATAAGAGATATTCAACTCGCATACCCAGAGCATCAGACCAAAGATGATTTTAGAATGTCCATAAGTGAAGGTGAAGGAGTCCTTTATGCTAATAGCGCACGTGGCATGTTGTTTGCAGTATATGCTTATGCAAATCAATACTTAGGCTTTGATTTTTCTAAATTGGGCGAAGAAATAATCACAACAGCTAAGAAAATTAGTGATTCTCAATCTTTCAAATTTTCAAGAAGAGGGAATATTTTTGAGGTCATTAATGATGTCCCCTATTTAAAAAAGCAAATTGATAGTAATGCAAAGCATTATCATAATGAGATGTTTTTTACTTTCCAATTATTTAATGAAGTGAGTGACAGTATATTAGATGACTTAAATAAACGTGATATGAAGGTGACATTGGGTGGTCATAGTTTAAAATGGCTACTTGAACCTATAATGACACTTGAAAAAAGTGAGGATCAAAATCTTAATTTCTATAATGATGTAGAAATGATGGATTATGTGGTGGGTCGCATTGTCTCAATATGTAAAGAGTATGATTGTGTAAGTCGTATTTCCTTATGGCCCCAAGATATTGGGATACCTAAAAGTAAGGGTCCTGAGTTTATGCAAGCTTATATTGATTTTACATTTCGAATTAAAAAAGCTCTACAGAAAAATCAACTGGATGTTGCGGTTGAATATATTGTGTATAATGCAGGCTTAAACTGGGAGATGTTAACTTATTATGAAGAGCTTGAATTATATGACGATTTAGATATTTTATATGCATATTGGGGTAGAGATTATAGTCAAAACTTAGCACCCAAGCGTGCCGTGAATCTTCTTAAACAGTGGTTAGACAAGGGAAATGTCACAGTCTTGGAGTATTATAGCGACTTCTTTATGATGAGTGAACTCTATCCACCACTTCACAATCGTATTATCAGTGATGTTGAAGAATATGAGGAACTAAAGGTTACGGGATTACTCAACTTAGTCGTACCGCTTCTACCTAGTAGAACTGCCGATGCGTATCGTGAGCAATATGATTATCAACAATATCATCAGAAAAATAATATTACGTATTCAAAGGCCATGTGTAAGTATCATGATATTAAACTTGATCTTTTTGATACCAAACTCGAACAGCTTATGAGTCCCATTACGCGTTATAATGCTGAAATTTTTCCTAAACGCTTAGTGGATATTAAACCTGAAGCTAAAGAAAAAGAAATTTTACTGAATGTAAAGAACATTCTTGGTCAAAAATCATCAGAGTATACCCAGATGTTATTAAAGGTTATTGATGTCATGCTAGGGGATTGGCATGAGTAAGCAGCGTATCTATAGCTTGATGGATCTGATAACAAAGCTTATGGTGATTAACTTTCTCTGGTTTTTGACATTGCTGATGGGGATGTTTGTCTTTACTATTTTCCCTGCAACCGCGGCCTTATTTATCACAGTTAAAAAGCAATTAGAACACTCATTAGCCTACTCAGAAATTACGAAACTATTTTTCAGTTACTTTAAGAAAAATTTCCTTAAATTCTCTATTCTAGGAATATTCTTAACACTATTTTTCTTAATCACACTCAGCAATTTTATCTTTATATTCAATTTTAGAGATATTTTAATGGTGAGATATGTCTTGAGACCAGCTATGATTTTTATTGCCTTAATTGGGATTATCGTCCTTAGCAATATTTTTATAATCAATGCCTATGAAGATTTAAGTGCTAAAGAATTGTTTCGCAAGAGTATTCAAATGGGCTTAAAGATACCTTATAATGGATTATGGCGTTCTTTAATTTTTACAACAATTGCATTAGTCGTTTTTTTAATTCCTGGTTTACTGCCTTTAATATCAATGAATGCTTTTGCAGTCATCAGTGTTTGGATCTATCCAAAGCCCACTGTTTAGACGCTTTTTATATAAAGACAGCAATTAAGACATATTAATGACATTAAAAGACACATTAAAGACTTGATTAAAGACAGGTGTAAACGCTATCATGTAAACGTACAAAGTATGGCTTTATACACGAATCTATTTTCAGATCACAAGGAGGAAAAGAATGAAGAAGATCTCGAAGTTATTAGTTGTAGCACTATTAGGAGCAATGATTCTAACAGGTTGCTCAACTGCAAAACCAAATGAGGAAAAAAAGGAAATCACATTATGGACAATGCCTTTTGCGGGTGACACCGACAAGCTAGAAGCTCTATGGGGCAATTTAGCTACAAAATATGAGGAAGACACAGGCGTTAAAGTGAACTGGGAAATTATTCCTTGGGGAAACAGAGCGACTAAAATCCTTACAGCCCTTGCATCAGGTCAAGGACCAGACGTATTCTACGTTATTCCAAGTGAAGCCCCTAAATATATTGCGGACGGTTTAATTCAAGACCTAACCCCATATTTAGATAAAGCAGATCTTGAAGACTTTATGGGAAGTGCATTAGAACCTACAAAAGTTGGTGACAAACAATATGGATTACCAATTCTTACTGAATCTTATTCACAATTATATAATAAAGACATTCTAGATGCATTAAACGTTACCGATTTACCAAAAACATGGGAAGAGTTTGAAGCACTTGCAGTGAAAGCTAAAGAAGCTGGATACTATGGTTCAACATACCCTGCAGCCGCATCACTTAACTCAACACTATATCAATACATTTGGCAAGCAGGTGGAGATATCGTTACTCCTGAAGGCGAAATTAAAATTGGTGAAGCAGAAGCACTTAAAGCATTTACATATATTGATAACCTAAGTAAAAAAGGTTTAATTCCAGCAAACGTTATGGATACTGATTCATTAGCAGTTCAATGGAAAGCAGGAAAAGTATTATCCGTACGTGGCGGTGTTCCTGAAATTAATGAAGTTGAAGATTTCGAAGTTGTTATTGGTGAACCTCTATCCGGTGGTAAACAAGCAACATTTGGTTCTTCAGGATCATTTGTACTATCAAGTGTTTCAAAAGCTCCAGAAGCAGCAGCAGATTTTATTAAATTATTAACATCTAAAGAAACACAAGAAGAGTTCAACACAATCACTGGTTATATTCCAAGTAGATTATCTGCTCAATCCATTTTAGATGACAATCCAGTTGCGAAGAAATTGGCTGAATATGCTCCATTAGGAATTACTGGAGTAAGACACCCAATCGCTACAGACATTGTTGCTCCTATTCAAGCATCCGTTCAAGCGATGTTAGAAGGAAGCGTTACACCAGAAAAAGCAGCAGCTGATTCTGTAGAAGCAATTAAAGCATTATTAGGTGAATAATATTTTACGTAAATGCAACCAGCTTTGGTTGCATTTACTTTGAAAAGAAGGAGTTTAGTATGACAACATTACCCGTACAAAAAGAAAAAGCCCCTTTAAAGGATAGGATAGTACGTGAGTTTAAGAGAAATAAAATAGTCTATATTGTTTTAGTTCCAGTAATGGCTCACTTCTTAATCTTTCAAATTATTCCTTTTGTGATAAGTTTCTTTTTGACATTCTTTGATTATAAAATAGTAGGGCCATCAAAATTTGTTGGTTTAAAACATTGGATCTACTTCTTTAAAGATCCTATAGCCCTGCGATCGCTTTGGAATACTGTATTGTTTTCCGCTTTCTATATCTTGCCTACCTTAGCATTAGGTTTAATTTTGGCATTGATTATCAATTCAAATATTAAAGGTGCCAAGTATTTAAAATTAGTGTTCTTCTTACCAGTAGTAACTTCATTTGTTATTATTGCAGGAGTGTGGGCGTGGATCTTTACAGGAACTGAAGTCGGTATCGTAAACTATGTTCTAAGTTTCTTTGGAATCTCACCGCAATTATTCTTATCAAGTTCCAAGCAAGCGCTACCGGTATTAGCGGGACTTAGTGTATTTAAAGTGTGTGGAAATACGATGATCTATTACTATGCTGGACTTAAATCAATTGATAAGCAAGTTTATGAAGCTGCTAAAATTGATGGGGCCTCACCTTTTAGAACATTCTGGAGTATTACATTTCCAATATTAAAACCAATTCACTTTTACGTATTAATCACAACAACTATTGGTTCATTTCAGATTTTCGACTCTGCCTACTTATTGACATCAGGCGGTCCTAATCTATCAACCACTACATTAGTTTATTATCTATATCAACAAGGTTTTACAAGCCTTAACTTAAGCTATGCAGCAGTTATCTCCTATATTTTATTTGCGATTATCTTGCTCATATCACTAATACAAAGGAGATACTTCGATGAATAAGAAAATAAAGAGAATATTAACATCAATTCTAAAATATGCCTTTGTGACACTTATTGTTGTATCGTTCTTATTACCATTTGCAATTATGATTTTAGGAGCATTCAATGATGTCCAATATGCAGCATTTGATCCGCTATTTTGGATACCTAAAGAATTCTCATTCAATAACTTTATTCGTATCTTTAGTAGAAAAGACTATCTAACTTGGGTTAAAAACTCAATTATCACAACTATTATTCCTGTATTTACACAAATGTTCTTTGCAGCCATCTTAGGTTATATTTTTGGTAAAAAGAAATTTGCAGGACGAGAAGTTATCTTCTGGATGTTTATGGCGGTTATTATGATTCCCCAACAACTTCTCATTATTCCTAAATATATTATGTTTACACGTTTAGGTTGGATTAATACTTACCTATCCCTAATCATACCTGAACTTTGGGGTGTTATGGGCGTGTTCTTAGTACGTCAATTCTTACAATCAATTCCTGATGATTTAGAGGAAGCGGCTCGTATTGATGGCGCTAATGATTTCCAAATCTTTAGTAAGGTTATCATGCCTCTTACAATGCCTGTTGTTGCAACAGTAGGTACCTTTACTTTTGTTTCTCGTTGGAACGATTTGTTTCAACCACTTATTTATACAACCCAAAGAAGTATGTTTACTTTAACTGTGGGTCTGGCAAGTATGTTAAGTCAAGAAGGACACTTTGGAATGGAAATGGCTGGATCATTAATTTCATTTCTACCTTCATTTTTAATCTTCATCTTCTTCCAACGTTACTTTACTGAAGGAATTCAGATGTCTGGTATTAAGTAGGAGAATAATTTATGGAAAAAATTAAAATTATAGCTGCCCAAAATGGTGGTGTTAGCGTTCAAGAAGACACATTAACGCCATTAAAAAAGGGCTATGTATATATTGAAACAGAATACTCAGCCATCAGTGCTGGAACAGAATTAACGATTATTGATACCTCTAAGGAAAATCGTATCCCCATTGGCTATAGCGCTTGTGGAAGAGTTGTCGCAGTAGGAGAAGGTGTTAGCGAATTTAGCGTTGGTGATAAAGTAGCATCCTATGGTGCACCATATACAGGACATAAATCTATGATGCATGTGCCCAAGACACTGGTCGCTAAAATTCCTGAAAATGTCACTATGCAAGATGCTAGTTTAGCAGGTTTAGGTGCTATAGCGATACATGCTATTAGACATGCAGAGCTTCATTTTGGTGAAGTTGTAGTTGTAGTAGGTCTAGGAATCTATGGACAACTCATCTCTCAAATTGCCCGTGCAGCTGGCTTAGTCGTTTTTGCACTCAATAGAAATCCTTTGCGTGCAGATATGTTAGAAAAAGCCTCTCTTGGAGATGTGAAACCTTATACCGATGAAAAAGAACTAGAGAAAGATTTATATCAATACACTCAAGGTCAAGGCGCCGATGCAGTATTCTTATGTACTGGTGGAGACTCAAATTATCTAACAAATAAGAGTTTAGAATGGTGTCGAGATCGTGGGGTATCGATGATTGTCGGAGATTTACAACCGGTATATGACAGACCTAAGATGTTCGCAAAAGAAATTACCATTAAAGTATCACGCGCAGGTGGACCTGGTAGATATGATACAAGTTATGAGAAAAATGCTGTGGACTATCCATATGGTTATGTAAGATGGACAGAGGGACGTAATATTGGTGAATACTTGCGTTTAGTCAGTGAAGACAAACTCAAAGTTTCTACTTATTATGATAAAGCCTTTGATTTAGAAGATTACCAAGTAGCTTATGATGCATTAAGAGAAAGGCAAGCCCCTGTTCTTACGCATCTGTTTAAATATAGAATTGAGGGAAAGTAAATGCGTACACTTCAACAGATTGAAGACATGATGAATACACCTTCTTTATCTCTTATTGAGGACATTAAGAAGCTAGAAGGCGATATATTAATATTAGGAGTCAGTGGAAAGATAGGATATAACTTATCCGCCCTTTTGACTAAAGCACTTAAATCTGCAGGTAAAAACAATAAAGTTATTGGTGTGGCCCGTTTCAGTGATGGACTTAAAACACGCTCTAAATTTGATGATTTAGGCTTAGAAACTATTGTTTGTGACTTTATGGATGATGCATCTTTACGATCACTTCCTAAAGTGGAAAATGTTATTTTTATGGCAGGATATAAGTTTGGATCATCAGGAAATGAAGACTATACATGGGCAGTCAATTCCTACTTACCAGGTAAGGTAGCTGAGATTTTTAAAGATTCTAAAATTGTTGTATTCTCAACAGGATGTGTCTATCCATTAGTTTCAGTTACCAGTGCAGCTCCTTCTGAAGAAGATGAACTGGGAGCAATCGGAGAGTATGCTCAATCTTGTTTAGGTAGAGAAAGAATCTTTGAGTATTTTGCGAAAAAGAATCAAACGCCTACATTAATTTTCAGATTAAATTATGCAATTGATGTTCGTTATGGTGTCTTACTAGAATTAGCACAGACCATCTATCATGATCAACCCATTGATTTAACAATGGGCCAAGTCAATGTTGTATGGCAACCGGATGTATCAGAAGCAGCCATTCGTAGTTTATTGCATACTCAAGTCCCTGCAAACATTCTTAACTATACAGGACCTGAAACTTTATCAGTACGCTGGATTAGTGAACGCATTGCAGAAAAAATGGGTAAAGAAGTACAATTTGTATCACAAGAAGCACCGACAGCATTATTAAGTAATGCATCCAAAGCACATGAATTGTTTGGGTATCCAAAAACAAGCATTCGCGAAATGATTGATATAATTTGTGATTGGGTCATGCTGGGTGGTGATGTTGATGATAAACCAACACACTTCCAAGAAAGGGAAGGGCGTTACTAGTGAAAGACTCTATCCTAAATTTAATTAAAGAAGGCGTCGCTATTCCGGCCTTACCCCTTGCTTTAAATCATGATAAAACTTGGGATATCCCCTCACAACGTCGCTTAGTTCACTACTATTTAGATAGTGGAGCCGGTGGTATCGCTGCTTGTGTTCATACAACACAATTTGAAGTACGAGACCCAAAATACAATCTTTATGAGTCGATATTAAGACTAACTTATGAAGAAATTAGTAAACGAGATCGCTTGGATTCTTTCGTGAAGGTGGCGGGAGTCTGTGGTAATACAGAACAAGCCCTCAAAGAAGCAAACTTAGCTAAAGAAATTGGCTTTGATGTCGCCTTGTTAAGTTATGTTGGTTTAAATGATTTAAGTGAACAAGAGCTTCTAGAGCACACTCGTAGTGTTGCTAAAGTGATGCCTATCTTCGGTTTCTATCTTCAACCTTCAGTAGGTGGGAAAATCTTAAGTTTTGATTTCTGGAAAGAATTTGCTGAAATTGAAAATGTTGTGGGAATCAAAGCAGCACCCTTCAATCGTTACTGCACCATTGATGTCGCACGCGCTGTGGCTCACTCATCTCGTCGTAATGAAATTACACTTTATACTGGAAACGATGATAACATCGTGATGGACTTAGTCAGCACCTACTCATTTAATGTGGATGGCGAAACCATTAAAATCCAATTTAAAGGGGGATTACTTGGACATTGGGCTGTAGATACTCATGCTTCAGTGAACATGTTAAACCTCCTCAAATCAAATACTCTTAGTTTAGAGGAAATAAGCATTCTCAATGCAAAGGTGACCGATTCAAACTCAGCTTACTTCGATGTAGCTCATAGTTTCAAAGGTTCCATTGCTGGAATCAATGAGGTTTTAAGACGTCAGGGCCTACTCAAAGGTAACTGGTGTTTAGAAGACCATGAAGTTTTAAGCGAAGGCCAGGCTGAAGCCATTACACGTGTTCGCCAAAGCTATCCTATGCTCACAGATGATGATTTCATTAAAGAAAACATCGAGCTATGGAATTCCTATATATCAGATTAATATACTCCTTCTTATGCAAAAAACCTGTTATTCTGCGACAGGTTTTTTTGTATAGGCAAAAGAAAAGGAAGTTTTAAACTTCCTTATTTTATAAAATTTGATCGGTTGCAAGTAAACGTGTTCTTAACTTTTCAATATCAACATCAATAACATCAACTTTGTCAAATAGGGCAAGTGTTGAAGCAATACCTGCTGCTTGACCTGTGGCCATACTGGTAGGGGATACTCTGGCGCTTGCAAAGGCTTCATGAGTCGTTGAAATACCTTTACCTGTTACAAGGAGGTTCTTGGCATTCAGTGGTACCATAGCTCGATAAGGAATTGAGTAATAAGCACCTTTTTCAAGTTCAATAACTTGAAGCCCTTTTCCATCGGGTGAATGGATATCTATAGGCCATGATCCCAATGCAATGGCATCATCAAATGCTACCTTATTGACAATATCATGCTCTGTTAGGACATAATGTCCTACAATGCGTCGTGTTTCTCGAACTCCCACTTGAGTAGGGGTTTCTTCTAAGATGGTATTTTCAAATCCAGGGATGTATTTCTTAAGAAATGCCCAGATATTAAAGACTTGTCGGCGACCAATAATTGCAGCATCACTCAAGTCAAAATCTCTTATGGATATTTTATCAATAATGCGACTCATATTTACTACAACTTCTCCACGACGATTCATCTCAAAAAGAAGGACACGGTCTCTATCTAAATCTAAGTCTTTATTTCTTCGTGCTTCTTCAACAATGTCAAAGAAACCAGCAACTGCAATGCGTCGTGCATCTTTCATACTTTTCAAGTTTTCATCAATCACAAATTGATCAGGATGTGCATCCATATAATCTGTGAGCGTGTCGATATCAACATTACTGAGTCTAAACATCATTGACATAGGTTGAGTCTTGCCATCTTGATCTCTTCCCATTTTGGTTTCAAATCCAGCATAGTAAGCTAAATCACAATCACCACTGGCATCAATAAACTGTTTTGCAATGACAGTATGCTCACCACTTCGTGTTCTAAGTGTTAAAGATTCAACGATATTGTTAGTGGCTTTTACATCAATCACTTCACTATGAAATAGAATTTGAACACCATCTTCTAATAGGAATTCTTGAGCTAGGTATTTGTAAAACTCTGGCTCTACAGGTGTCACACTTGAACCAAAACCAATGGGATCATCAATATGTCCAATTGAACCACCAGCCTCAACGATGCGTTTGACCAGTGCCTCTCCATAGCCTCCAACAACTTGTTTTTTACCAGCATGGAAGGTCATAAGAGGAACCACTAAACTGACAGTAGCACTCCCACCTAAAAAACCATAACGCTCAATGAGTACGACTTTCGCACCTTCTTTCGCAGCTGCTTTTGCCGCCATAATACCAGAAGGTCCACCTCCAACTACAACAACATCTGTCTCTATTATCATTCTAAATCTCCTTTATTAATAAAATATAATGTAGGCATTGCATCATCACTTGCCAGTATAATTTGCTGTTTATCCATATCATAGGTTAAACAACCCAAACTGGTTGTGTGGTTTGAACCATATTGACTGTCTTCATAGGCAGCCATTCCCAATACTTTCAAGCCACTCTCACGATTAAACTGAAAGATTTGAGAAATATCATCACGATCTCCAATAATACCCAGTACATTTTGATCGTCAATCTTAATCATTTGTCGTACTCTAGCAAAGACACCCAATGCTCCAAGTGAGAATACTTTATCTTTATCTACAAGAGCAAACATACCATCAAGTGTAGAAACAAGGGAGCTGCCATCATCAAAAGTTACATATTTATCAAGCTGTGCTTGATATTGTCGTCCATTGTAGAAGGGTAAGTTTGAAATAGGTGGGAGTGTGCTATGTTCCTTAGTGATTCTATCATGTGTCAATATTAACTGATTATCCTTTAAAACATAAGTATTAAAATTTGTTTCAATTAACAATTGATTTTGATACGCCACATCTTGAATGGTTTCATTGACCTTCATTTGCTTCCATAAAGCTAAAGGTGCCACAATCTTCTTATAATGGAATGGATTAGCATCTACAATATCCCAATGTTCTACAATACTATAGCCATAGCTATCATATTTACCATTTTCAGGATAAATTAGAGGATCAGTACATACCGCACCTTTCTCTTCGCTTAGATCTGCAAGATTCACGGATGTAATCTCAACCCCATCATTAGCGTGATTGGTTCCTACGATAACCAAAGTATCACTCTTTTCTAGGTAATGAATACCACAAGTTCTGACACTGGCGCGTCTAGGCGTTCCAACAATCCCCATATCAACAGGATCATGAACTAAGTCCCATTTCATTAAGGTGGATGCGGTAATAAAGTCTTCATTATTATCAAGACGCGCCCCACATACGACATACCAAAGTACCCCATGTTTATCAAAAACCATCGAACCTATATATTTAGTAGTTTTATATTCTTGAATTAAGGCATCATACTTCACATAAGGACCTACAATCTCAAAAGTGTTCTTAGTAGGGGTATATACAGAGATTTCATCATGGTGCATCCCTGCTAAATACAAGTGATCATTCCATGTGGCTCCTGTAGTAAGGTAGGCATGATTATAGCCAAGATGAGAAGCATTTGGAAGAATATGAGGTAAGACTTCCACCGATTGAGTTGTGGTATTAATTCGTTTTAAATGTCCATTACGTGTAGAGAAGTAAATATTCTCATCAGGTCCCATCACTAAACGATAGGATGCTTTCTCAACCTGCTTTCCAAGATCATAGACTTTTCTGTTATCTAAGTGATAGGCATAAAGATGCCCCTTCATAAATCCAAGGGCATAATAGATGCGGTTTTTTTGATCATAAAGTGCACCATACAAGGTTTCTCGGGGAACTAAGATACCATGATTTTCAACATGGTCTGTTTTAGGATCATATGTAAGAACACTACTACCAGCAAATCCTTCCCATGGATTCGCATAGTTTGAAAAAGGCATCCATGCGGGATGTTCTGGGGATTTATCCGTAGTATGAGTTGCCATAATTAAGCGACCATCCTCCATTAGGGACAAACTGGTATGTAACTTGCTGTCACGAATAAAACGCTCATTGGGTAAAATCATTGATTCCGCATCAAAAATATCTCTAACACAATTGCTCTCAACGTTATACTCTACTAACTTTGTATAAGCACTAGTTGTAAGTTCGGTACATAAAGCAAAATATACATTACCATTAGGGTGTAAAATACTATCCCATATAGCGTTATATTTAGAAGGGGAAGGGTAGACAAACTGTTTTACTGTTTCTTGATTCATGACTCTTAAACTATCCAAATCTTTAAAGTTAAATCTATACGTCATTTATTTTAATTTGCACTAATCATTAGGTGCAAAAACTCCTTTCTCTAGTTTATATTTATAGTTTATCAACTAATTTAAACGCTTTCAATTTTATAGAACTTATGGACATCATAAAGACATTTGAAGCCATATTTTGCGAGATAAAAAACTCTTACACTAAAAATATAAGGTTAAAAAATGAATCAAATACTACACAAAATGCCTTCTAACGATGTGTATGATTATGCAAAATATATAAGATGCGATATATTGAAATTATTAGGAGGTTTCATATGAGAAAAATAGTCACTTCTCTTTGGTTTGATCATGAAGCACAAGAAGCAGTATCTTTTTATACTTCGCTATTTGAGGATTCAAAAATCTTAGAGACATCATACATTACAGAGACTCTCGCAAAGGAGGCTCATTTGAAACAAGGAGATATTTCTGCCATTGATTTTGAGTTATGCAGTCAAAATTTTACTGCCTTAAACGGTGGACCCATGTTTACCTTTAGTGAAGCCATTTCAATTTTAGTCAGTTGTAAAGATCAAAAAGAAATAGATTATCTTTGGGGTAAGTTGATTGATCAAGGGGAAGCGATTGCTTGTGGCTGGCTCAAAGACAAATATGGACTTACCTGGCAAATAGTTCCTGAAAACTTAGATGCGATGCTTCGAGATCCCAATACAGAGATTGCAGATCGTGTAAGTAAAGCCATGCTAGCAATGCCAGGGAAATTGGATATGAGTGTCCTTGAAAAAGCATACAAAAGGGATTGATTCATTAATAAATATAAGTGCTTTTTAATATATAATGATGTAGAATAATAAAGTTAATCCAATTGTAAAAGAGTTAGGAGGGGATAGGCATGGGAATATGTGAATACCAAGCATCGGATTGTCAAGAAATTGCAAGGCTATTTTATGAGACAATCCACAATGTAAATGCCAAAGATTACTCAGAAGATCAACTGGATGTTTGGGCGCCGTTAGATAAAAATGGTGACATATGGCATCAAAT
>CAZZFJ010000012.1:20883-37771 GCA_964653415.1 uncultured Erysipelothrix sp.
GCATCAAATTATCTCAACCACTTATATGTTCATAAAGACTATCAAAGACAAGGGGTTGCAACAGCCCTATGCGAAAAGCTTGAGTCTGATACAAGTATTACAACACATGCCTCTATCACCGCTCGTCCCTTCTTTGAAAAAAGAGCTTATAAGCTCATTACAAAACAAGAAGCGGAAAGAAAAGGAATCATGCTTGTGAATTATCTTAAAGAAAAGAAGTTGAATAAGATGTATTTAATAATTGAAGCTAAAGAAACATTCGATTCTTTACTTCAACTTGGAACTCTTGAGTGAAGTAGCAGTTATTAAAGTAAAATCAGTGTCACTAGGGAAGGTATAAATAATATGGAAATTTTATTAAAAGAAATCACAAAAGATAATTATCAAGAATGTATGGCACTTGAAGTACTAGAGTCACAAAAAAACTTTGTCGCAACTAATGCATTTTCTCTAGCACAAGCAGCATATGAAAGTGAGCTATTTCCTTTAGCGATTTATGATGGCAGTTTAATGGTAGGATTCATCTTGTATGATTGGGATCAAGAGTTGCAAGCTTGGTCCTTTTCACGTTTTATGATTGATCATAAATATCAAAATAGAGGTTATGGAAGACAAGCATTAACCGTTTTTCTAGCCTTCTTTAAAGAAAACCATCCTACAGAAAATCTCTATACCAGCGCCGAAGTGGATAATGTTGCAGCGCTAAGCTTATATCAATCAATGGGGTTTGAAGATGTTGGAATTTTTGAATATACCTATAATGGACACAGATATGAAGAAATGCGATTGAAGCTTTCTGCGAAATAAAGAAGCTCGATTCATCATTTCCTATGCTATAATCTAAAAGGTGATAAAGATGCGATTAAATCAATACATTAGTGCTTCAGGTTATGCTTCAAGAAGAGCAGCAGATCGACTCATTACAGAGGGTAAAGTGACAATCAATGGGCTTCCTGCAAGCTTGGGACAAAGTGTCAATGAGGGTGATGTTGTTGAGGTTGAGGGCAACAAAATTCGTAAACAAGAGGCCTTTGTTTATCTAATCTTAAATAAACCTGTGGGAATTACATGCACAACTGACCCTGAAATAAAGGGGAATATAATCGATTTTATTCAATATCCCAAACGGATTTTCCCAGTAGGGAGATTGGATAAGGACTCTGAAGGGCTCATCTTACTTACAAATCATGGTGATATCGTGAATGAAATTTTAAGAAGTCACAATCAAAATGAAAAAGATTACGAAGTTACAGTCAACAAAGCAATTAACCAAAGTTTTTTAGAAAAGATGGCTGCGGGTGTTGAAATATATAATCCCACCAAAAATGAATATACGATAACCAATCCTTGTAGAATTACTAAAACGGGTAAAAAAACATTTAAACTCACACTTTCTCAAGGACTTAACCGTCAAATCCGACGCATGTCATGGAAACTAGGTTATCGGGTTGTGAAGTTGAAACGAGTTCGCATTATGAACATTGACTTAGGCAATCTTCCCACAGGACAGTGGCGTCATTTAACGGATCATGAGTTAAGTGAGATGCTATCTCAATTGAATATGTAATAGGAGACACTTTTTTGAGAGTGTTTTTTATTTTACATGCAGAATAAAGGAAAACTCAAGTATAATATAGTAAAGGAGTCCCTTATGATTGATAAGTTTGAACTCATTTCTAAGAAGCATATGTCTGATGTTTCAAGTCAAATTGTGAGCCTTGATAAGAATGGTTGTTTTGTATTGACTTCTTTTGATCATGAAGTTGGGCCTGTAAAAAAACGACAAAAGAAAATTGATAAAGCTTTAGCCCTAGAGTTAGTAAATGGAATTAAAAAAGCTTTTGATCATTATGAATCTGATGTGATCGATGCTACATGGATAATGAAATTTTATGCTCATGGCGAGCTTATAAAAGAGTATCACGGGCACTATCACTCTTTTTTAGCCCCTATCAATATTGATAAAATCTCAAAGAGCTTACGTGATGTGTTTCAAGTTCCTGGACTCATATTATTTGGGTATGAACATAATAATCAAACTATAGATGACTTTTACTTTGAACTCAGTCATAAAAATCAAGCGTTCTCTTCAAGTTCGATTGAAATCAATCGCTTCAATCGTAGGATTATAATCAAAGAAGAAGACTATACTGAGACCTTTGAAAGTGATTTTATCTTGGATTTACTTTATGATATTACAAAAGATGGAATGTTGCGAGAGTATTTAGAGTATGAGGGTGAAATTATCCAAAGTTGTGATAGGTATTATAAGTTATTTGTCTGCTTTCAAGACCAAATAGAGATTAAAGTAGAAGATGATTATCAGATATACACTGTTCCCATAGATTTGGTACAGATACTAAACATAATTTTTAATTATATTAAAAAGATTAAAGAAGCAACACTATACGAAAATTATCCAAAACCAAGAAGAGTCCTTCTAGATTCGCAAATCATCTACTGCTCGGTCATTTTTAATGAAAAAGGACCTACTTATCACTATATTACTCAGGATTCGACACTTAAGGTTGATGATTTTGTTTTAGTTCCTGCAGGTATTTACAACAAGGAGACTGAAGCTCAAATTGTAAGTATTGATTATTATGCGGACTCACAAGTCCCTTTTCCGCTGGATAGTGTGAAGCGGATTATACGTAAGTTAGATGAAAAAGAATCGGTATTGGCTCAGGTCACTATTTCTAATAATATCAAGAATTTAGAGTTGATTGATGTTTCTATTCAAAATATAGATTTACTAATTGACTATGCATGGAAATGTTATCAAGAACCTAAAACTAGCTTTTATCCTGTGATTGACCATAAAGATGAAATGGAACGTATCTATAAAACAGCTTTTATGAACAGTCACCTTCTGGCGATTAGTGTGAATAATGAGTTGGGCTTAATGCCAATCACAGTAGACAAAAAGAGAAAGTACATTCAGGCTAATGGGGGTCTTGCGACTCAGGGAAAATATTCACAGCATATTGCGGTGTTTGAGGCACTGCTCAGTCTTCGATATCCCAACTATCATTTCATAATTGGATATAGTTCAAAGAATAAAAATGCCGTACAATATCATCAAAAACATTATCAAGCGCTAGATTCATTGCTTCGTATGGACTTGTCTTTAAAAGCTGCACAACTGGAAAATAATGAATCCTATACCTTGTTGAATGATGAAAATGTTGATAAATTCGAAGGGATTCACACGAAGAATTTTCCGAATGTTTATTGGAATGTTGAAGCTATATTAGACCACTTAGAGCGATGGATTATCGTGGTTGGTAAGCAAAACTCAATTGCAGGAGCAATTGTATTTGAGAAGTTCTCAACATTATATGCTGAGATATATTTTACAGTTGAAGATGATGATTTTATTCCATTAATGCAAGCACTATTATTCGAGCTTAAAGATAAGGGTGTACAGGAAGTGTTGTATCTGGTTGAGATTGATGCGCTTGATAAAATTCATGCTTTACAAGATTTGGGCTTTAAACTGATAGATGATTATTTCAGTTTTGTCAGAGGTTTGTAATATGTTTGAAGATGTGTATAAAAAGGTGAAACTCAAAAGAAAAATTCTCTTTAATCATGAATCGGTGAGTATACTTGAGTTATTGAGTCATTTAGAGATGCAAAATCATAAAGTACAGGTTCTATGGGCCTTAGATTGTGCAAAAGAGGCCTTAGATTCCGCAACTTTTGATCATACATATGCTCAAAATTGCCTTGATCTTTGTGAGCTATGGTCTATGGGGAAAATTAAAATGCCCATGGCGCGAAAATCTATATTGCAACTTCATAAATTTGCAGCGACTCTATCTAAAGATAATGAAGCTTTGTGTCGTGCTGTGGCTCATGGATGTGCAACGGTACATGTTAAAACCCATGCTAAGGGTTTGATTTTCTATGAGCTTACAAGTATTGTTTTTGCGAATGAAGATGATTTTGAAGAAAAAGTTTTAAATAAAGTAAAGTTTTATGAAGCTAAACTTAGCTACTGGATAAGTCATCAATCAGACTTGAGAGAATGGGCTTCTTTTTTCTAATGTAAGATTGCTTGATGCATGTTAATCTTAAGATGTTAATACAATCTTAATAATATTGATGGGATTTCCTTAAGGTAGAATGGATATACTAAGTACGAGGTGAAAAAATGTATAATATTTTAGTTTGCGATGATGAACGTGATATTGTTAATGCGCTTAGAATTTATTTAGAAAGCCAAAACTATAAAGTGTTTGAAGCTTATAATGGTGAAGAAGCCATTGATATTGTCAATAGCACGACCATTCATTGTGTTTTGCTGGATATTATGATGCCTAAAATTGATGGGATTTCAGCATTAGTGAAAATAAGAGAAACATCCAATATTCCGATCATTCTTGTTTCTGCAAAGAGTCAGGATGTGGATATTATTTTAGGATTAAATGTAGGTGCGGATGATTATATTACCAAACCTTTCAATGCAGTTGAGGTTTTAGCTCGAGTGAAGTCTCAGTTGCGTCGCTATATGGAGTTGGGGACTGGAAAGTTAGAAAATGACAGTCTTATTATTGGCTCAATTCAGCTGGATGATAAAATGAAGTCTGTTTTTGTTGATGGTGAAGCAGTTAAACTGACACCTAAAGAATATGACATTTTAAAACTCTTAATGACCCATCCCAATCAAGTTTTTTCACTTTCAGAGATTTATGAAAGGATATGGCGTGAAGATGCGATTGGATATGAAAATTCTGTTGCCGTTCATATTCGTCATATTCGAGAAAAGATTGAAATTAATCCTGCTGAACCACGATACCTTCAAGTTGTGTGGGGACAGGGTTATAAAATCGTGAAGGAGAATAAGCATGAGTAAAACCCCCCATTGGTCACAAAGATTGGCCTTAATCTCAGTATTAGTATTATGCACAATTATGTTTATTGTAAGTTCAATAGCTAGTGTAATTTATGTTGGAAGTGAAAGTTATTATAAAACAGATGATGAAATTAGAGAAAGTGTCCTCGAGAGTTTTTTAAATCATGAGATAGGATCTTTTTATAGTTTCATTCATGCTGGTAATAGTGAAACATCTGTCAACTTAAGTCAGATTAACGACTATTTTACGCATCAGTATCGAGATTCAAATATCATCATTAGAATCCATGATAAGAACCAACTCATCTATGGAAAAAATGAAAATGAAAAAGATTTATTGAATACTCGACTTTATGAATTTGATTTGGCAGATCAGAAAAGGGTTAGTCTGGAGCTAAACCTTATGAACCCACTGAAAGTAAATGACAAATTTATGAGAGTGAGTAGCTTAACTAACAAGATTTTACAACATAAAATTTGGGCAATTCCTATTCTTATTGTGTCGTTTATTGGAATGCTTTTTAGTGTAGCCATCATGCGCAAAAATCGAAAAGAATCAAGCAGGCTCGATATCATTCCCCTTGATGTTTTAGTCTTTGGGATATTTATGGTCTTTTTGATGTTTGATGGCTTTTACTATAATCAGGGTCTCATGATGATATTTTTACTTTTTGCAGGGATTATCCTACTAAAAGTAATCAGCCATCGTAAAAAAATTAACACATTGATCACTAATAACTTAAGTTACATGATGATCTCCCCTATAATTCGCTTTACAAAAGAAGCTTTTAAGCATTCTCGTCTTGTTTTAAAAGTAGGGATACTTTTATCCTTGATAGCCTTTCTACAATTAGTAATTGTCAGTATCATAAGGTATGAGTGGCCTTCTATCTTCTTTAGTTTGTTACTTGTGGATATAGCAGTTGCCTTTGTGATTGTTAAACACTTTATAGATTTGGAAGATATTGAAAAAGGGACCAGTGAAGTGGCCAGTGGGAACTTAGATTATGATTTTAAATCTAATAGTTTTTTAGGGCTACTTGATCCCATCGCCAAGAATTTAAACCAAGTCTCAGAAGCAACTAAGAATGCAGTAAATAAGGAAATCTCCTCAGAGAGAATGAAAACTGAGTTAATAACTAATGTATCTCATGATATAAAAACGCCCATTACGTCCATTATAAATTATGTTGACTTGCTCCAAAAAACGGATAATAAAGAGGAAATTATAGAGTATACAGAAGTATTATCACGCCAATCACATCGACTTAAAAATTTGGTTGAAGATTTAATTGATGCATCCAAATTATCTACAGGAAATATTGAACTGAACTTTGAATCCTTAGATTTGAATGTTTTATTAGAACAAGCCCTAGCAGAGATGAGTGAAAAGTTTAATGAAAAGAAACTCACAGTTGTTTTTAGTAAACCACAAGATGCTGTATTAATTGAAGCTGATGGGAACCAATTGTATCGGGTATTTGATAATATATTTAATAATGCATCACAATACTCGCTAGAAAATACACGAATATATGTAGATTTAAGTGTTCAAGATAAAGCTAGAATTGAAATCAAAAATATTTCTAAAGAAGCCTTGAATATGGATGAAAAAAACTTGGTAGAACGTTTTACTCGAGCAGATTCATCTCGTAATACAGAAGGAAGCGGACTGGGTTTATCGATTGCTAAAAGCATTGTTGAACTCCATGGTGGTCTATTTCGCTTAGATATCGATGGCGATTTATTTAAAGTAATTATTGAATTGTGACAGGAATTACACAAGGGACAGCTTACCTTTTTTAAATGGTCAAAAGGATTCAATGCTAATTCAAACATGAAAAAACACCAGTGTCTGGTGTTTTTTTTCTATTGAGAGTTTTCTGACAGTTGTATCTTTACGCTTATTTCTTTGGAGTCTCGATAGACTTTCATTTCTAAAACGTCCTCGGGTTTTTTGCTATTAAGTAGGCTGGTTACAACTGCAGGGTCTGTAATTTGTTGACCTTCTACTTCAATGATAATATCCCCTTCTTTTAAAACTTTAGCAGCATTTTCGGTAGTAGTTTGATGAACATACATTCCAACTGGTAAATCATAAAATTGTGCACTTGTTTTGTCTAAGAACTGGTAACTGATGCCTATAGTAGCGCGATCTTTTACATAACCATATTCTTTCAAGCTTTCTAAAATAGGTTTAGCAGTATTGATTGGGATTGCAAAACCGAGTCCTTCGAATCCTTCTTTCACTATTTTGGAGGAGTTGATACCAATAACTTCACCTTTTGTATTGACTAAGGCCCCACCACTATTTCCTGGATTAATTGCGGCATCTGTTTGGATGGAATTCATCACATGATACGGTTGGGCTTTTGTAGGACGATTTAAGGCAGAAACATAACCAATTGTAACAGAACTGCTGAATTTTAGACCGCCTGGATTCCCAATAGCCATCACTTGATCTGCAACTTTGAGACTATCAGAATCACCTAAGGTTGCAGGAGTTAAATCTTTTGCGGCTATCTTAAGGAGTGCTAAATCTGTATTTTTGTCAAGACCTATGACACTTGCTTTGTAGGTACTTCCTTGATAGTCGATGACCTTGATATTTTGTCCTTCATCAACAACATGCGCATTGGTTGCGATGAGTCCTGTTTCCGATAGAATGATGCCAGAACCTTCGCCTGTTACTTCAACTGAGGCTAAGCCCGATACTTGAATAGTGACAATGGAAGGTATGACTTTTTCTGCAACCTCTTGTAAAGTCATGTCATTATTTTGTGTACTCACATTATCCGTTTGTGCTGGTGTTTTTTCTTGGGGAGTTATTTGTGTTTGAGTAAAAGAAACAAAAAGCGCTAGCGAGAGTAGACTTGTGAATAAATGGGTAGCAATAGTTTTTAATGTATTTTTCATAGTATCACCTTTCTTACTGTCTACAGTATAAAAGGTGAAGCTTAAAAGAAGCTTAATTAGAAGATAATTCTAACGGTAGTTTTTTGCTGATGTGAGCTAAAGGATATTTTCGCACCTAATTTATCGGCAATCATTTTCGCAATCGCAAGACCCAATCCAAAGGATGCATCATGGGCAGTTCGCGCTTTATCAATACGATAGAAACGATTAAAAACCTGCTTAACATCTTCTTCCTTCAATGTTTCACTATCATTTTCAATCCAAAGCGTCGTTTCTTTTTGACTCTGTTTTAAGCTCACTGTAATTAGTCCCTCATCAAGACAGTATTTAATAGCGTTATCAAATATGATTTTGATGATTTGATCTACCTGTGAAGCCACACTTTCAATCATGATATGGGGCATAATATTGGAGTTTAATCTTAAATTACTTTCGAAAATCTGAGGTTCAAAGATAAGAAGGTTATCTTGTAACATTTGACTTAGATTGAAGTGTTCTATTTTTTGTGTGGAGTCGAGTGCTTCTGATTGTGCTAATTGTAGTAAGTCTTGAATGAGATGATCCATCCGTGTCGTTTGGGATTGAGCATTTTGAATCCATTGATTTTGCTGGGTATCAGATTGCAAGGCGGAAAGATTGGTCTTAATAATGGCTAAAGGTGTCTTCAACTCATGGGATGCATCGGCAATAAACTGCTTTTGATTGAGCCAAGCTTCTTCAATCCCAGAGACTGCCTTTTTCGCAAAACGTACTGAGATGAAGTAAATAGCCCCCATCATGGCACTTCCTACTATTACAAATGCTAAAAGAATATTGTTGAGTGTGTTTTTAGCATCACTCATGTCTACAAAGCTAATGTTATCGGGAATGATTTGCTTTTTTATACCAGAGTTACTCAGAACAAGACTTTCTTTTTTATGAACTTGATAATACCATGTTTTATCAAGGAGCTTTAAGGATCCAAATTCTTTTCCTTTTCGTAGGGCAGTTGTTTTAGCTTTTTCATAGGAGTCATAGGGCATATCGATGAAGGTATAGATTGTTTCAATATTCCTTTGAGAATCTACTTTGATATTGAAAGAGAGAGTATAGTCAGATGGTATAAGGGTACTAAAATCGAATCCTTCGTGAGGTTGGGAATTATAGAAATCAGTACTTACCTGATTTACTTTGTGTCGTAGATCTGAAATAGTATTTTGATATACGAATAGATATATCGTCAATAAAACACTGATCATTAAAAGTGCGATACTACTCATATTCAAAAGTACAAAGTCTTTACGTAGTTTCTTAAACATGTTTGACCTCAGCATCGATCATGCGATACCCTACATTACGAATTGTTTCAATTTTAGCATTGACTTGGAGTGCCTTGAGTTTCTTTCTTAAAAAGGAAATGTAGACTTCGATGATGTTTTCTTCGACTTCTTCATCAAAACCCCAGATCTTTTGGATCAGACTCTCTTTTGAAAACACTTGTTTTGGATGCAACATTAAAGCTTCTATAATCATATATTCTTTAGGTGTCAATTTTAATGTGGTAGCGGGTGAGATAAGACTGTAGCTGTTTTGATCTAAACTGAGATTATTAAAAGTGATGATATCATCAGTTTCTAAATCATAGGTACGTCTTGTGATTGCACGAATTCTTGCGAGTAACTCTTCCATTTCAAAAGGTTTTGCAAGATAATCATCGGCACCACTATCTAAACCCAAGATGCGATCTTCAATCTCACCTTTGGCACTCAGCATCAAAATGGGGGTCTTAATATTTTGGTGGCGTAGTTCCTTTAAGATACTGACACCATCTTTTTTAGGTAACATAACATCTAAAAGTATGACATCGTAGTTGATATCTAAAGCATGATAAAGTCCCAGCTCGCCATCATGAACCATATCTACTTCATAATGTTGCTTTTTTAATATATGGGCCATCGCTTGAGCCATTGAAATTTCATCTTCTATTATAAGTATTTTCATTGTATCACCTGGATATATTATACATCCTATTGCTTAAACAGAGCTTAAAAAAAAGACTAAATCAATATTTAGTCTCTTTATTCACCACTAAACCACGCATGAGACCAGGCATAAAGACTATCTAATACTGGCTGAAGCGCTTTTCCTTTTGGAGTCAGGGAGTATTCAATACGTACTGGAGTTTCAGGATAAACCTTGCGTGTAATAATACCTTCTTCTTCTAAAGATTTTAAGCGCTCAGATAAAACGCGGGCACTTACCTTCACATTCTCTTCTAAAACACTGAATCGTTGTGGGCCTTCAAGGAGTTGAAAAATAATTAAGCCAACCCATCGTTGAGAAATTATCGTCATCCCTTTTTCAAATTGTGGGCATATTTGGTTTTCCATTGTTTCACTTCCCTTCGCTTATTCATTATAGAATAAAGTAAAGCAAATGTTAATAACTTTGCATAAGCATCTTATTTGACATAATTAACTTACATCATTATAGTTACTATTGTAAAGTAAGTGAGGTGTTGAAAAATGAAATTTCATAATCAAGATGTGATGTACATTAGAAAAGTAACATTAAAGGTAAAAGACTTAGATGTTATGCGTGAGTTTTACACTCAAACTATGGGAATGACAGTACACAGTATCAGTGATAGTGCTGTTGATCTAGGGACACAGGATACAGTTTTACTGAGATTAGAATTACTAAAAAATGGTATACGTTCACTCAGCGCAAGTGGTTTATATCATGTAGCCTACCTTTTACCATCACGAAGCGATTTAGGAAGTTTCTTAAGACATCTTGCTGAACTCAATGTTCCAATTGGAGCAGGCGATCATCTTGTGAGTGAAGCCCTTTACTTCAATGATCCTGAGGGAAATGGCATTGAAGTGTATGCAGATAGAGACGACTCATTATGGACATGGCAAAATGGAGCAGTAGAAATGGCAACTGATCCTGTCGATTTTCAAGCACTACTTCATGAAGCTAAAGCCCCTTGGAAAAACATGCCTAAGGGTAGTGTTGTGGGTCATGTTCACTTAAGTGTTGTGGATATCAGTGCGAATCATCATTTCTATGTTGATATTCTTCAGTATCAGCTTGTATCTAGGTTTGGTGATCAAGCAGAGTTCATTTCTGATGCTAAATATCATCACCATATTGCTTTTAATACCTGGAACCCACGGATTAAAAATAATGCTAATATGGAGAACTTAGGTTTAAAGTCGATGGAAATCCATTTACCAAGTAAGGAAAAACGTGATGCTTTGATTCAAAGACTCATAAGCTTTAATTACACAATTCAAGAGATTGCGGGAAATCCAAGTGTATTGGATCCTTCAAATACAGAAATTGTATTTGTATTATAGAAAAGAAAGAGGAAGAAAAATGTCAAAATTAAATATCGGAATTATCCAAGGTAGTGTTAGAGAAGAAAACAACGGAACTGCAGTAGCAAACTATATTCTTGATTATGCAAAGAAAAGAGATGATGCTAATTATGAACTTGTAGATTTAGCATCCTACAATTTACCATTACTTGGTTCAAAATATGCAACTGAAGAACAAGGAGCTGCAGTAGGTTTATGGCAGGAAAAAATGGCAGAGTTTGATGCATTCATTTTCCTTACTCCAGAGTACAACCATACCGTTAGTGGTGCTTTAACCAACGCACTTGACTTCTTACGCCCACAACTTGAAAATAAAGCATCTGGACTTGTTGGATACGGTTCAATGGGTGGCGTTCGTGCTCAAGAACATATGCGTCAAATACTAGCAGAGTTTCAAAATGCTACAGTAAGAACTACAGTTATGTTTTCACTTATGGCCGATTTTGAGAATATGACAGTATTCAATCCTAATGATTATCATGTCGCAAATATTGATGGAATGTTGGATCAATTAATTGCTTGGGGTACTGCTTTCAAAGGTATTCGTAAATAGGATTTTAAATAATATTTATAATGCTTTACAAAAAAGCATCCGTTAGTTAAGATAGTAAAGAATTAATAAGCTAAGAATTGGTAGAGTACCATACGAAAGTATCTTAGAGAGGACTTCATAGGTGAAAGAAGTCTATATGGAAGTATGCGAAGTGCGCCAAGGAGCAGGGCATCGAAACTAAGTAGACTGTCCCGGGTGTTTCCGTTAAAAGAACTAGAGTATGCATGTACTTGATTTGAGGAGTTTTGTTTTAAGCTAGCTATAACCTTTTGTCCTTATGTTTCAATACATGGTCAAAAGGTTTTTTTATATGACATATAGGAGGATTTATGAAATACCAAGATATTACACAAACTATTGGCAATACGCCTTTAGTAAAATTAAACCGTATTGTAGATGATAACATGGCTGATATCTATGTTAAAATCGAAAGCTTTAATCCATCAGCAAGCGTAAAAGATAGGGCTTCTTTATATATGATCAATGCAGCAGAAGATCAAGGCCTACTCAAACAAGGTGGTACAATTATCGAACCTACCAGTGGTAATACAGGCATTGGCTTAGCGATGATTGGGGCTGCACGAGGCTATTCCGTTATTTTGGTGATGCCAGATACAATGAGTGTTGAAAGACAACAAATTATGAAGGCATATGGTGCACACATTATACTGACTCCAGGAAAACTAGGAATGAGTGGTTCAGTATCTTACGCAGAGAACCTAGCCCAAGAAAAGGGTTATTTCTTGCCATATCAGTTTAAAAATAAGGCTAACTTTAATGCTCACTACGAAACCACTGCGCAGGAAATTATACAAGATATCCCAGAAGTTGACGCCTTTGTTGCAGGTGTAGGAACAGGGGGAACCATCAGTGGCGTAGGTAAGAAGCTTAAGAAATTCAAGTCCAATGTGGAAATTATCGCTGTGCAACCAGATGCATCTCCCATCCTCAGTGGAGGCCAAGCAGGCCCCCATAAATTACAAGGCTTGGGTGCAAATTTTATTCCGGAAATTTATGATGCAGATGTCGTAGATACTATTATTGATGTTTCTAGTGAAAGTGCCTTTGACTATGCACGAAAGTTAGCGTCTTTAGAAGGGATATTTTCGGGTATTTCTTCAGGTGCCAATGTATCCGCTGCAATCGAAGTCGCGAAACGACTTGGGAAAGGAAAAACTGTTGTAACAATACTTCCCGATACAGGAGAAAGATATTTATCGACAGCTTTGTATAATCATGATGCAATATAGACGTGAGTTAGCGCAAACAATTTTAAAAAAAGATCCTTCGGCTAAAAGTATGTTTTTAGCCATGTTCTTTTATCCGAGCACAAAGGCACTGATGGCCCATAGGATCAATCATATGCTGTATCAAAAAGGATACAAAAATCTCGCAACTTTTCTTGCATTACGAGCACGAAAGAAAACAGGAATTGACATTCACCCAGGGGCTAAGATTGGTAAGAATCTTTTTATAGACCATGGTATGGGTGTTGTGATTGGAGAGACTGCGGTAATTGGAGATAATGTTCTGATGTATCATGGGGTTACATTAGGAGGGGTGGGCCAAGATGAGTCTAAGAAAAGACACCCCAATATTGAGTCTAATGTGATATTGGGGGCAGGTTCTACTATCTTAGGGCCTATTACCATTTCAAAAAACAGTAAGGTTGGCGCAAACTCTGTGGTGTTAAAGGATGTTCCTGAAAATACGACAGCGGTTGGGGCTCCTGCAAAAATAATATTTCCTAGGTAATTAAATCTTGCACTTGTTTAGTCAAAATTATGACGGTTGCCTATACTTAAATTAAGGAGGTCATGATTATGGATATGTGGCTTGATAGCTTAATTACCAAAACACCTCAAGAAGGCTTTGAGTTGGCAATTATGATGTCACGAAAAGGAGTAGGGTATGTGCAACCTGACCCTGCAGTAAAAGCAAAGCTTAGAGAAGTCTATGCAAATAATGCAGATAGTCTTACATTTGCTTCGCAAGTCATTGCAATTAATTTCCAAACTGTGGCAGCAGCAAATAATTATTGGAAAGATTAAGCCTAAAGAAAAAGGACGAAAGTCCTTTTTCTCTTGTTCTAGTCGATTAGGAAGGTTTCGTCTTGACCATCATACCACTGTAACTCAATTTCAAACTCATGTTTATTGTTAAGTGAGGTATATTTAAATTCAGCTTTGACGTTTCTTGAGGGACTTACAAAAGTTTCTCTTTCTCCTTCCTTAAAAGTAACGGCGCCTTCTTCTTTAAGCTTTCTTGCTAAAACTTCAAGTTGAGTAGCAAATTCCACTAAAGATAAGTTTGCCTTTCTTTCAAAATAAACGACTTTTTCTTCTTTCACTTTTGACATACAAACGCCTCCTGTCTAGATATATTATATCACAGTTCTATTGCGTCTTAAGTTCTATACATTGTGACTTGTTCATCTATAATTTATAAAAAGTTCTTAAGAACTAAAAGGTTTTTTCGAAAATAAATTCCGCGAACGCTGAAATTTTATGTTATAATAATCTAACTAGAAAGTGATAGAGAGATAAATTATGTACATGAATTACCAGAAGTTATGGGTTTTATTGAAGCAAAGAAAAATGCTGAAAAAAGATTTATGTGCTCTTTCCGGCATATCCCATACTTCATTAGCAAAATTGAGCCATAACCAAAATGTTACCACAGATGTTTTAGGGAAAATATGTTATGCCCTAGATTGTGACATTAGTGATGTTATGGAAGTTAGAAGAAGGAGAGATTGAATGAGTAGAATTTACTTTGCGATAGTCAATCGTGGTAAAGCCAATGCTTTAGTAAAATATACCAAGATGTTAGGTCATCATGAAGCCAGTATTTTATTGGCGGAAGGGACGGTACGTTCCAAAGTATTAGAATCTTTTGGCTTAAACAAGACACAAAAGGAGTTAGTAATGATTCCAGTAGATAGCCAGGACGATGAGATATTGCACAAGAAAGTGGCAGAGAAATTTGCTTTAAATCAAAAGAATGAAGGGATCAGTTTTTCTATTCCGTTTAAGCGCTGGACCAAAGATGCTCAAGCCTCAAAAATTGGACAGGAAGCTTATGATTATAGTTTATTGATGGTAGTGGTTGAAGAAGGAGAACACCCATCTATTAGTGCGATTGCTCGTGAGCATCATGCTCGCGGCGGTACTGTAATCCATGGTCGTGCTCAGGATATTGCTGCCAATACCCCCTATTTATTGACGGTTTCGCCACAAAACGATACCGTGTTAATTGTTGTACACAATAGTATAAAGGATACTGTATCCAAAGCAATTTTGGATTATCTTGAGTCTAAATCGGTAGGAAAGTTAATTACACTTCCTGTTGTCAATGTCACAGGTATTTTTGAAGATTCAGGAGGTGTCCAATGAAGCTGTTTATCGATAAAATGAAGGAAGTCTCTAAGACACTCATACCAGTTGTTGCTTTGGTTTTAATTCTTTCCATGACAATAGTCAAAGTCCCCACAGATATTATTATTCGATTCATCGTAGGAAGTGCCTTACTTTTAGTTGGATTGACAGTATTTTTATGGGGTGTTGATATTGCGATGGATCCCATTGGAAACCATATGTCTAAAGAAGTCGCCACTTCTACTAAGTTATTTAAAATTGCTTTTTTAAGTTTCCTCTTAGGTTTTTTAATTACAGTGGCAGAACCGGATTTATTAATCCTTGGAAATCAAATTCAAGATGCTTCTGGATCAACCATCGGCTCTACACTCATCGTATACATGGTTTCTTTAGGTGTAGGGATCATGGTTTCCCTAGGAGTCTATCGATTATTAAAAAATATGAAGTTAAACCTCTTTATGGCTATAGTTTATGCAGTCATATTAGTCTTAGGTTTCTTTGTCTCTGAGGAATTTTTAGCCATTGCTTTTGATGCTTCAGGAGCCACTACCGGTGCACTAACAACCCCCTTTGTTTTGAGTTTATCTTTAGGATTGTCCACTTATAAAGGAGGAAAATCCTCTGAATCGGATTCCTTTGGTTTGGTGGGAATTATGAGTTCTGGTCCTATTTTAGCAGTGATGCTTTTGTCTATCATTTCGGGTCAGAAAAACATTCAAGGTGTTGCACAGGATTATGTCTTTTTAACAGGAATATTCCAACCAATAATTGATGTTCTACCTATTGTATTGAAAGAATCGATTCTAGCTTTAATTCCTATCAGTCTTTTGTTTTTTGGATTTAATTTTGTCAAATTTAAACTCGATCATGCGGAGATTAAAAGGATTCTTGTCGGTTTGTTTTTAACTCTTTTAGGTTTAGTTTTATTCTTAGCTGCTGTCAACTCTGGGTTTATGGATATGGGACGCATGTTGGGTATGAAAATCGCAAGTCTTGATAAGCGTCTCTTGGTCTTAGTCGGATTTGTCTTAGGACTTATTATTGTTCTTGTGGAACCTGCAGTCCATGTGTTGGGTGAGCAAATTGAATCAGTAACGGGAGGCTCAATTCCTATTTCTATGATTCGCGGGACTTTATCTTTGGGTGTGGGAACCGCCATTGCAATTTCTATGTTGCGAATTATTAGCCCAAGTGTCAAACTATGGTATTTCTTATTACTCGGTTTTGCGATTGCCATTATTATTTCCTTTTTTGTGGATCCTATTTTTGTAGGGATTGCTTATGATGCAGGAGGAGTAGCTTCAGGTCCCATGACCGCAACATTCGTCTTAGCTTTTGCTCAAGGGGCGGCATCTAGTATTGAAACAGCCAATGTCTTGGTCGATGGCTTTGGTGTCATTGCTATGGTTGCTATGGCTCCGGTGTTATCCTTGATGGTTTTAGGTTTAGTATTTAAGTCTAAAACGGTTATTGAACATCAACCGATTGCGCTAATTGAGAAAGATATAGAAATCCCTGAAGTCAATCTTGTATCTCATTTCATAATGGTGGTGGTTAAGCGAGGTTATGCGGATGCAATTTTAGAGTTTTCAAAAGACTTTGCTTCAAATATCGCAACTGTATACCATGGTCGTGGAGATTTTGAAGATCATAGTATTGAGCTTCCACTGGTGCATATTGAGCTTCATGAGGAACAGGAGATTATTTGTTTTGTGTTGGATTCCAATAGGAGTGAGTCTTTTGCGAATGCCTTGATTCATCATGAACCCTTTGAAAGACATGCAAATATTTCAATTTACATAACAGAAAGCTATTA
>CAZZFJ010000013.1:0-35074 GCA_964653415.1 uncultured Erysipelothrix sp.
TTTGTTATTTCTTAGTATAGTAGCGAATATGTTGATCCACTTTATCAAGGAAAAAAGGACCCATATCCTTTTTTGAGTCAATTACTAATAAACTACCATCTTGAGGAAGTTTATAGTTAAAGAGAGTCTCATAGGTTTTTATATCAATTTGAGTCCGTTGATCTAGCTCTTGATTGTGATGTGGATAGAGTGCTTTTTCATAGCCATCAACAAGACGCATACTAAAAAACTCTGCAACAGATCCCGAACCATAACTATACAAGCCAATTCGATCCTTTCCCTTAAGAATCTTTGAGTCCAACAAAGAAATTAGACTGAGATACAAGGACCCAGTATAGATATTACCCACACGTCTATTATATTTAGTTGCTGCGATATAATTTTCTATAAGCTGTGGCTCATCAGTAATAGATTGAATGGCCTTTAGACCAATTTTTGTATAGGGGATGTGGAAATTAAAAGCTTGAAAATCACTTTGCTTCATATCATACTTATCGAGATAGTTTTTATAAGTGATTTCAAAAAAACGTTGGTATTGTTCGTTTGAATATTTACCATCTACAATCGCTACTTCCGAGTAATTTGGACGCCAAAAGTCCATAACATCATCTGTAAAGTAACTGGTCATATTCTCAATTTCAAGAATTCTTGGATTTTCAGAAATAATCATCGAAATAGCACCGGCTCCTTGGGTGGGTTCACCTGCAGATGCGATGCCATATCTAGAAATATCTGCCATTAATACTAAAGCTTTCTTACCTGGGTTTAACTCAACATGATTCTTTGCCATTTGTAAAGCTGCCGTGCCTGAATAACAAGCTTCCTTTAGTTCAATACAACGGGCATAAGGTTGAATGTCTAAGAGTTGTCGGACATAGACTGACAAAGCTTTTGAAAAATCTAAGCCAGTTTCAGTAGCGAATAGAACTAAGTCAATGTTTGCTTTATCTTCATCATCTAATATTTTTATTGCAGCATTGGCCGCCATGGTTACAGGGTCTTGTGATGGAAAAGGGACAGCCATTTCATCCTGTCCAAGCCCAATGGTATATTTGTTTGGGTCAACACCTCGAACTTTCGCAAGTTCGCGCATATCAATGTACTGATCAGGAGTATAAAAACTAAGTTTATCAATTCCTATTTTCATACAATTCCTCCTCTTTAAGTGCCTATTCATTATACAATAAGAAGTCATTAATTTCATGTACTATACGATAGTAAATGTGTGAAGTCGTGGAATATAATAAAGAATGAAACAGCTCGATTCAATCAAGTCCTTAGAGAATGAAATGAAAGACAGACTAAAATGTTCTGTTATAAACGTAATCCTTCCCTTTGAATATGTGAAGTATTGGCAAAATTAGTCGGTAGAGTTTGTATTTTCTGTAAAATTTTCTATAATAGAGGTAGCGTAGGAATAGATTAAGAGGAGATAAAATGAATAAAGTCGTTATTGTTGGCGCAAAAAGATTACCAATTGGTAAGTTTGGTGGTGCCCTAAAAGATATAAAAGCAACTGATTTAGGAACATATGCCATGCAAGGAGTCTTTCATAGTGTCGATGTTGATAGAAATGATATAGAACTCGTTATTATGGGAACAGTTCTGCAAGCAGGTCAAGGACAAAATCCTGCAAGACAAGCGGCCATAAAAGCGGGCATACCAGAATCTGTTCCAGCCTTTACTGTAAATGAAGTATGTGGTTCTGGATTAAAAGCGATTCATCTTGGAATGCAAGCCATTCAACTGGGCGAACAGTCTGTTGTAATGGTAGGTGGATTTGAAAATATGTCTCAAGCTCCCTATTTAATTCGCAATGCACGCTTTGGTGCTAAATATAATAATTTAGTTCAAGAGGATGTATTGGCAACGGATGGTTTAATGGATGTATATTCAAACTTACCCATGGGACATACTGCAGAAAAACTGGCAGATAAATATAAAATCGCAAGAAAATCTCAAGATGCCTATGCCTTGCTTTCACAAACCCGTGCAAAAGAAGCTCAAGAATCGGGATACTTTCGATCAGAGATTACACAAGTTGTGACAGAGAACGGTATTTTTGCAGAGGACGAAGGCATTCGTAAAGATACAACTTTAGAAAAATTATCAAAGTTAAAACCAGCTTTCAAAGAGTTTGGTAGTGTGACTGCAGGCAATTCTTCGACATTAAATGATGGCGCAGCTGCCATTTTAATGATGTCTGAGAAAGAGGCAAAAAGAAGAAGACTTAGAATTCTAGCTTATGTGGAAAGTTACCAGGAAATCGGTATGGATCCAAGTTTAATGGGTTATGCACCATACTATGCCATTACAAAATTGCTTGAAAAGAATAAGTTAAAAACAGAAGACATTGATTTATTTGAAATTAACGAAGCATTCTCAGTGCAAATGATCGCCATCCTTAATGACTTAAGATTGGATGTACAAAAAGTTAATATCAAAGGGGGCGGCATTTCAATAGGACATCCCATTGGTGCAAGTGGTACCCGGATTGTGGTTTCCCTTATTAACCAATTAGAGAAAGAAAATAAAACACGTGGTATCGCATCCTTATGTATGGGTGGCGGCATGGGTTCAGCATTATTAATTAAAAGAGGTTAAGCCAATGAGAGAAGTGAAGTTGGAAGTCTATGGAAAGGTACAAGGGGTCGGATTTCGTTTTTTAACGCTAATGCTTGCGAATGAATTAAATATCACAGGCACTGTTTCAAATAGAGATGATGGTTCTGTGTATATCGAGGCGATAGGCGACAACAAAAAAATAGAGACCTTTATCGATAAGATAAAAGCCTCTTTAGGTCCTGCTTCACAGGTTGATAGAGTCGTAGTGCATGAAGATGCTACGATTAAAAAGTCCAATAATTTCAGAATAATATAATTAAGACCCTGGGGTCTTTTTTATTTTCTAGAGAGGGTTGCCCAAAAGGTGGGAACGCCCATTTCATGTAGGAAACCGTCGCCATTGAGATCTTCATATAAATCCACTAAAGAAAAGCCAGCTTGGAGCTGTCCTCGAATTTGATCTTCAAGTGTATGAGAAAACTGAATTCCAAAGTCTTCCTTTTCTAAATATGTTAAAAGTTGAGGATTCTTTAGCGGATTAAAGGGTAGAGGATGGATGATTTCTTTTTCTTCACTATCAAAGATGTAGTTAAAACCATTATCTAAGCCAGACATCAAAAGTCCACCGGGTTTCAAAATACGATAACATTCTTTCCAAATTGATTTGACATCTTCGACATAGCAATTTGAAACGGGATGAAAAATAATATCAAAGCTGTCATCATCAAAGGGAAGGGTTTGAGTCATATCTGCCTGAACAGTTGTCATATTATAGCCTTCGCGCTTGGCCACTGCTATTTCGCTTTCAAGTTGCTTTGTAGAGTAATCCAATACGGTACAAATACTACCTTGACTCGCGAAAATTGGCATTTGTTGTGCACCACCGGAAGCTAAGCCTAAAACTTTAGCTCCCTTAAGTTTAGGAAACCAACTTTTAGGTACATTTTTTGTGGGGGTCAATACCATTTCCCAATTACCTTTTACAGCTTCTTGATAGGCTTCTTTGGAGATAGGGATGCCCCACTCCCAACCTTCTTCGACCCAACGATCAATAGTTTGTGCATTATTTTTTGTATAGTCCATATTACTCCTAAACGTACTTGTTCTTTGCAAGCCAGGGAACAATTTCATCTTCCTTCAGCATTAAAAATTCAGATAAGAAACTGTCAATGTTTTTAAATTGTAGTTTTATTTGATGTTTGAGCGTTCTAAAAACTGTATAGTCATTTTCTCCATATCCAATCCAGCTTAAACCACCTTGCATTAAACTATCAATATTACTATCAAGATTCTCTGGTTTTGACTTTAAACATACACCTTGGATAAAAGGTAGAGCTCTAAATACGGGAAGTGTGTCATAAACAATAATGTTTTCATGACTATAGGGACTTAAAAATCCAAGCATCTCGAAACTTCCGCGATTGGTTATTATAAAGTCTGCTTCCTTAATGGTGTTGTATTGAAAGTTTGCTAGGTCAAGTTTGAGGTTGGGATCAAACTCAATAACATTTCCTAAGGTTTTAATAGTAAGGTGATAAACTATGTCATCCTGTAGATCTGGGTAAACTTTAATACCACTCTTTTCTAGTTGACTTAGGGCCATCATGTATTTAGGTGTAGGAGAGAAATTTGCAATTAAACTAATATCCAGTTTATCTGTATGCAATTTTTTCGCTAATTGTACTAAGGTATCATCAAAAGACTCTTCAAAGTTTTCAATGTCGTTATACAAATCCAGTTTTTCTTTATTTAAACTCATAGTTTGGTGAATGTAGTGTGTTCCAACAATCGATATTTTCATTTTTTCACCCCTTTGTAGCTATTATATCATGATTTAAGCAGCGATAACGCTTAAAAATATCCTAGTTGTTCGGCTTTAAATTTAAATTATCTGTGATGCGTGTTATAATAATATAGATTGAAATGAGGTATTAATAATGAAAAAAGTACGCGTGCGTTATGCACCCAGTCCTACAGGATTTTTACATATTGGTAATGCGAGAACCGCACTTTTTGACTATCTAATCGCTAAGCATTATGGTGGCGATTTTGTATTGAGAATTGAAGACACCGATTTAGAACGTAATGTTGAAGGTGGAGAGGCATCCCAGCTTCACTATCTTAAATGGCTCGGTATTGAACCGGATGAATCCCCAGAATATCCAGTTGAAAAATATGCGCCTTATCGTCAAATGGAGCGACTCCATCTTTATGATAAATACACACAAGAGCTTTTAGATAAGGGATATGCATATAAGTGCTATTGTACTGCAGAAGAGCTAGAAGAAGATTATGAAAAACAAAAAGCAGAGGGTCATGTCTCAACACGTTATTCACAAAAATGTTTACATTTAAGTGAAGCAGAAAAAAAAGCCAATGAGGAAGCTGGAAAAAGTTACTCTATTCGCTTACGTGTCCCAGAAAATGCAAGCTATACCTTTGATGATATGGTTCGTGGCGAAATTACTTTTGAGTCAAAAGACATTGGGGATTGGGTCATTGTTAAATCCAATGGTGTACCTACCTATAACTTTGCAGTTGTAATTGATGATCACTTAATGGATATTACGCATGTCTTTAGAGGAGAAGAACATATTTCTAATACCCCAAGACAAATGATGCTATTTGAAATGTTTGGTTGGGATATTCCTCGTTATGGACATATGACACTTATTGTTAATGAGTCAGGCAAGAAATTATCCAAGCGTGACAATGATGTCATGCAATATATTAGCCAGTATGATGAAGCAGGATATCTTCCTGAGGCAATGTTTAACTTTATGGCTCTTTTAGGATGGTCACCAAAAGGTGAAAAAGAAATCTTCACCAAAGAGGAGTTAATTGATCAATTTTCTGAGGAAAGACTTTCTAAAGCTCCCTCAATGTTTGATGTTAAGAAACTAACTTGGGTGAACCATCAATACTTAAAAGCTAAAGATGATGCTACTTGGCTCGAGTTTGTAAAACCTTTTGCTAAAGCTAAGTTTGACATGAGTGATAAAGATGAGAGCTGGATTGATAGAATGCTACTTCTATATAAGGAGCAAACTCAATATGGTCAAGAAATTCAAGAATTAATTCAATTATTCTTTGAAGAACCTGTTCTTAATGAAAATTCCAAAGAAGTATTAGCATGGGAAACAACTCCTGCTATCGCAAAAGCGTTTTTAAATAATCTTCCTGAAGTTTGGACTGTTGAGAATTTGAAAGAAGCCTTCAATATCACTAAAAAAGAAACAGGCGCTAAAGGGAAACCACTTTTTATGGGACTTCGTGTCAGTGCAACACACTTAGACCATGGTCCAGATCTTATGAGTACTTTGTATCTCATGGGTAAAAAGAGTGTTACTAAGCGTCTGAGAGATTATGTCGATTCACTTTAATCGTACAGATGAGCATAAGGTTTTGCGGGATACAGTTCATGGTTATATAAATGTAGATTATCAAATCATTTGGGATCTCATTAATACACCGGAACTTCAAAGGCTTCGCCGCATTCACCAATTGGGTGGAACACTCCAGGTATATCACACAGCGGAACATTCGCGTTTTGGACATTCTTTAGGAGTGTATGAAATTACCCGATTAATGATAGAAAATGTTCAGGATCTTAAGACAAGTATCAGTGAATATGATCAAGTCGCCTTACTTTGTGCTGCCTTATTGCACGATGTGGGGCATGGTCCGTTTTCTCATGCGTTTGAATCCGTTACCGGCATCAACCATGAAATTATGACCCGTCGTATTATCTTAGAAGACACACAAGTGAATAAACTGTTAAGATCAATTGATACTAATTTTCCACAAGATGTTGCGGATATAATTGCACATGAATATAAGAATCCAATACTGGCGCAAATTATTTCCAGTCAATTGGATGCGGATCGTATGGATTATCTTCTAAGAGACTCCTATTTTACAGGAGTTAGTTATGGTGAGTTTGACTTGCATCGTATTATTCGTACATTGCGTGTAATCAATCAAAGCATCGCCGTAAAAGATAGCGGAATTCATGCTATTGAGGACTATATCATGGCGCGATACCAAATGTATTGGCAAGTATATCTTCATCCAATATCCAGAAGCTATGAAGCCTTGCTGCTGTCGATATTCACACGTATGAAAGATATATTTGATGCAAACAAAGATAATTTATCTCTAGCACCTTTCTTTATTCCGGTTTTGGAAGATAAAGAGATATCGATTCAAGATTACTTGTATTTAGATGAACCGATGTGTATTGCTGGATTTAAACTCTTAATGGGAGGCGATGATTTAATCCTAAAGGATTTGACGCGTCGCTTACTCAATCGAGATTTGTTTGAGTATCATGATAAAAAAGATCTAGAGATGGTCAAGCGCATTGAAAGCGCAGTTGAAGAAGCAGGCTACGATAAGCGCTACTATTTAATGTCCGATTATCTAAGTCAGTCACTTTATAAACCATATAAAGCCAATGAAAATGCGAGTGTATCCATTTTAAAAGATGATAAACTTCTAGAATTATCCCAAGCTTCCATTATTGTAAGAGGCTTTGTAGGTTCTGAAGAAAAAGAAGATAGTAAGATATTTTATCCAAAAGAATTAAAAGTGAAGAAATAGGAGTACATATGAATTCACAAACAAGAATTAAAATTAGAAAACAATTAATTGAACATTTTCCCCAACACTGTGTAACTTTTATCTTTAGCGGTTTACCCGTGAGAAAAAGTGCCGATGCAACTTACCCATTCTTTACCAATAGAAACTTCCTGTATGCTAGTGGTATTGAAGAGGAGGGTGCAATACTAGTTTTTGATAATGATAAAGAAATACTCTTTATTCGTGATATTGATCCGTTGATGGAAAAATGGAATGGCCGTTTTATTCGTAAGGAAGAGGCTACTGCGATTTCAGGCATTAAAGATGTGCGTTATTTTAGCGAGTTTGATAAGTATTTAAATCAAGTTTTAAGTCGTAAAACTAGAATAGGATTGGATTTAGATCAAAATCAATTTACAGAAGAAGCATATGGCTCAGCCATCAGTATGTCAGATTATGTAGGGATTGAGCGTGTTATGGACGTCTCAGATATCTTTGTTCGTGCTAGAATGGTTAAATTTCCTGAGGAAGTAGAAGCAATCAAAAAAGCACTAGAACTAACCGACACAGCGATAAAAACGATGCTTAAAGAAATGAAACCAGGCAATAATGAAAATGATATGGCTTCGGCATTCAAATATGAAACCGAAAGACATATGGGAAGCTTAATGTTTGATACGATTATTGCTTCTGGAAAAGATGCGACCATTCTTCATTACATTGAAAACAATCAAGAACTTAAAGACAATGAAATGGTTTTAGTTGATCTAGGAAGTTCATTAAACGGTTATGGTGCAGATATATCACGTACTTACCCTATTAATGGTCAATATACCGCACGACAAAAAGAGGTCTATAATGCAGTACATTCAGTTTTTAAAGCCATTAATAAAACTGCAAAGCCTGGGATGTCATTAGCACAATTGAATGAATATGCTAAAGAATTGCTTGCAAAAGCATGTGTGGATTTAGGGCTTCAAGGTGATGTGTCAGAGTATTACTACCACGGTATTGGTCATTCATTAGGCATGGATACGCATGATGTATGGGTTGATCGTGATTTTCCTTTAGAAAAGGGTAATGTTATTACCAATGAACCAGGTCTATATATTGCTGAAGAAAATATTGGAGTCCGTATAGAAACTGATCTTTTAATAACAGAAGATGGAGCTGAAGATTTAGCACCCTTTATTCCGTCTGATGCTGATGAAATTGAAAGTATGTTGAAATAAACTTAAAATGCCAAATTCTTGGCATTTTTTTATTTGCTTAATAAAGAGACTTGCTATAAAATACAAATACAAAGGAGACTTATTTATGAAGATTAAATGGAATCAAAAATACACGCTTATTGCACTCTATAGTTTCTTTGTATTAAGTGCATCCATCGTGTTTTACTTAATAGTTTCAGAGGTCAATGTATTTAGAGTAGAACTCAGCAAAGTATTTGCAATTTTCACCCCTTTTATTATTGGTGGGGTAATGGCTTATCTTTTTGATTTTATTTTAGTGTTCATTGAAGAAAAGTTACTTAGCAAGCAACGTATGTTTCAAAAAAGAAAAAGAGGTGTTGCGGTACTTTTAACTTATATCGTAGTCTTCTTTCTATTCTATCTTTTTGTAAAATTTATTTTTCCACAACTCTTAGAATCTATTGTGGGTTTAGTTAATGATATTCCTGGTTATATTCGTGATGTTACAGAAAAAATGGATGTATTGTTGAAAACATTAGCTATTGATGATAGTTATAATAAAATATTAATTGAAAAGTGGGAAGAGTTTGTGGCTTATGTCATTAATTTTGCAACAAACTTAATTCCAATTATTGGTAATACTATGCGAAATATTCTCTCTAGTATTTGGAATATTGTGTTGGGCTTAATTGTTTCGGTTTATCTATTAATGGATAAAGAGAATTTTGTGGCCATGGCAAAGAAGTTAACTTATGGCTTACTGCCAGAAAAAACAGCAGAAACTACAATCAACTTGACCCGTCGTGCTGATAGTATTTTTGGGCGCTTCTTAGGTGGGAAAATTCTGGATTCTGTTATTATCGGAATATTAACTTTTGCAGTCTTATTCATGGTGAAAATGCCTTATGCACCCTTGGTAGCATTTATTGTGGGGGTTACAAATATTATTCCGTTCTTTGGTCCTTTTATTGGAGCCATCCCATCTTTCTTCATCATTGCTTTTGAGTCTTTCCCTATGTCACTTTGGTTTGTCTTGATTATTATTATTATTCAACAAATTGATGGAAACTTAATAGGGCCAAAGATTTTGGGAGAATCTTTGGGAATCTCAGCTTTTTGGATTTTATTTTCTTTATTAGTAGCAGGAAAATTGTTTGGATTTATTGGTTTAGTAATCGGTGTTCCTCTATTTGTCTTTATTTATTCTATTATTAAGGATGTCGTTGAAAAACGCCTTAAAGAGAAAGGGCTTCCTGAAAATACTGAATCTTATATAAGAAAATAAGCACTTTTTAATAAAATTATGTTTAAGACTTGACAAACACTGTAAATTTTTTATAATGCAGTAAGTAACAGGGGTGATTCGAATCAAAGTTAAAGTAACAGCAAAGCAAAAATCAGAGACAGTTGACATTCAAGATGTGGATGGACACGCACAAATTATTGATCTAGGGGATACAAGACGTATTGTATATCAAGAAGGTTGCGGTGGCGTCAATACTTTGGATGTAGGCGAAAATTATATACATATGAATCGTGTTCATGAATGGTTAACACAGATTCACTTTTCTCAAGATGACAAAGCTTTTGCTAGGATGGTTACAGAAGAAGGAGAAATTCGCTTCAATGTTCGCGTACTTGAACTTGAGATTCTTGAAGATAAATTGTTTGTAAAGTACGAACTGTTACAAGGTAATGAGCTCATAGATGTTCATACATTTGATTTAACTTGGTCAAAGGAGGCAGAAGCATGGCTGGAAATTCACTAACAGATATTGCTTTTAACTATTTAAAAGAAAATAAAAAAGAAGTAATCTTCAATAAACTATGGCAAATAGTTTGTGATGAAATGGGCTACACAGAAGCATTAGCAAAAAGAAAAATTGCTGCATTTTATAACGCACTCATGTTGGATGCTCGTTTTATCTCTTTAGAACAAAATCATTGGGATTTAAGAGAGCGTCACGCAGAAGATACACTTCAAATTGATCCGGATTTACTACCGGATGATGAAGATATTGAATATGATGATTTTTTAGATGAAGAATAAATTGAAAATATCTTAATTGTTTGATAAAATTAATAAGGGCACGATGCTTCCATGGGGGGCATCTGTTTTTTTTTGTAATAAGGAGGAATTTCAATGGCAAAATACATATTCGTTACTGGAGGAGTCGTCTCCGGAATCGGTAAAGGCATCATCGCAGCAAGTATTGGAAGGATAATGAAACAAAGAGGCTTTAAAGTCTACATTCAAAAGTTCGACCCATACATAAATGTGGACCCAGGGACTATGTCACCATACCAACATGGGGAAGTTTTTGTTACCCAAGATGGCATGGAAGGGGACTTAGACTTAGGACACTATGAGCGTTTTATTGATGAAGAGTTGGATCACAATGCTGATATTACAACAGGTTGGGTTTATCAAAATGTAATCAATAAAGAACGACGTGGATATTATAAAGGATCAACAGTACAAGTTATTCCTCATATTACGGATGAAATCAAAAATAAAGTATATGCAGCAGCTGAAGAATCGGGTGCAGATATTGTTATTACAGAAATTGGTGGAACTGTTGGTGATATTGAATCACTGCCATTCTTGGAAGCTGTTCGCCAAGTTCATTCAGAATTGGATCGAAATGATGTGGTCTTTATCCATACAACACTGATTCCTAAAATTCCAGCAACCAATGAACTCAAAACAAAACCAACACAACACAGTTTTAAAGAATTGATGTCACTGGGTATTAAAGCCAACATGATTGTAACTCGTGCAGATGAGGCTTTAACAGATGATATGAAAGAAAAAATTGCCTTGTTCTGTGATGTGCGTAAAAATGCAATTATTGAATCACGCAATGTGGACAATATCTATGAACTTCCTTTGAAGTTTCAAGAGCAGGGCTTAGATAGTTATATCCTTCATAAATTTGGCTACGAAGATGTTAAAGTAGCAGATATGACCGAATGGAGTGCTATGATTGAGCGTGCCAAAAACTTGAAACATACGGTAAATATTGGACTGGTAGGAAAATATGTTTCCGCATCAGATACCTACCTTTCCGTCTCTGAGGCATTGATGCATGCAGGTTTAACACACTTTACTAAAGTTAATGTAACTTCCATCAACTCTGAAGATTTAACCGAAGAAAACGCTAATAGAGTGTTAGGACAGCTTGATGGTATTATTGCACCAAGTGGTTTTGGTGAACGCGGAACTACAGGAAAAATGATTGCATCTCGATTTGCAAGAGAACATCAAATTCCTTACTTTGGTATTGGCATGGGAATGCAAACAGCTATTATTGAGTTTGCACGTAATGTATTAAATCTAGAGGATGCAAACTCAACTGAGTTTGATTCAGAAACAAACAATCCAGTCATTATTTTACATAAGCATGCAAACTCTGATGTATTGGGTGGAACACTGCGTTTAGGAAATGCAACCTGTATTCTAAAAGAGGGTTCAATAGTCAAAGAACTATATAAACAAGACAGTGTTAAAGAAAGACATCGTCATCGTTATGAATTCAATAAAGACTATTTATCACAATTTGAAGACCATGATTTTATAATATCATCTCGTTCAGAAGAAGATGATGTGGTTGAAATTGTTGAGTTAAAGGGTCATCCATTCTTTATTGGAACTCAATTCCAACCAGAATTTAAGTCCAGACCCAACAGAAGTCACCCTTTATTTGATGGATTTATTGATGCCGCTTTAAATTTTTCAAAAGATAAGGTAGAATAGTATAGTAGAAACTAAATAGGAGGAAATATCTATGGCTTTAGTATCAGCAAAACAAATTTTAATTGATGCACGTAAAGGACATTATGCTGTTGGCGCATTCAACATCAACAACTTAGAATGGACTCGTGCAATCTTGGAAACAGCAGAAGAAATGAAATCACCAGTTTTACTTGGTGTATCAGAGGGTGCTGTTAAGTATATGGGCGGTTTCAAAACTGTTGCATTAATTGTAGAAGGTTTAGTAGGAGACCTAGGAATTACTGTTCCAGTGGCACTTCACTTAGACCACGGTAGCTATGATGGATCATTCAAAGCAATCGATGCAGGATTTACATCAGTTATGTTTGATGGTTCACACTATGATTTCGAAGAGAACCTCGAAAAAACAAAAGAAGTTGTAAAATATGCACACGAAAAAGGAATCTCAGTTGAAGCTGAAGTAGGCTCAATTGGTGGAGAAGAAGATGGAATCATCGGTTCTGGTGAACTTGCAGATCCACAAGAATGTAAAGTTATCGCAGAAACAGGAATTGACTTCCTTGCTGCTGGTATTGGTAACATTCATGGTCAATATCCAGCAAACTGGAAAGGACTAGACTTTGATGTTCTAGCTGCAATTCAAGATGTTACAGACGGAATTCCACTAGTATTACACGGTGGTTCAGGAATTGATGAAGCACAAATCAAAAAAGCAATTAGCTTAGGTGTTGCAAAAATCAACGTTAACACAGAATTACAATTATTCTTTGCTGCAGAAACAAGAAAATACATTGAAGCAGGTAAAGATAAAGAAGGTAAAGGCTTTGACCCACGTAAACTTCTAAAACCAGGATTTGACGGAATTAAAGCTGGCGTAAGAGAGAAAATTGAACTCTTCGGCAGTGCAAACAAAGCTTAATTAAACTAAAAGCCACTGAAAAGTGGTTTTTTATTAGATTATAGAAGAGGATAGAATCATGCATACAATTAGAGAAACACTGAGCATTGTCAGAGATTTAGGGAAGGTAAAGTCTGACAAGAGTTTCATTGAAGTAACTGTTTTAAGTATAATTGCAGGAGCTGCAATTTCTTTTGGCTACATTGCCTATTTTATAGCAAGAGAACAAGTTGGTGGCGGTTTAGGATTTATTATCGGTGCAAGTCTTTTTCCAATCGGATTGATGATTGTCTTGATGGCCGGTGGCGAATTACTTACAGGAAATATGATGGTCGTGGGTACTGCAACATTACATCAAGATGTCAGCCTTCCTAAAATGTTAAGAAACTGGATTCATGTATTTTTTGGCAATATGATAGGAGCTTTTTTAGTATCATTCTTTTTCGTATTTATTGTGAATACTATTGATCCAAGTTCTACTATCGTTCAGCAAACAGCGATGGCTAAACTGAGTGATAGTCCTTTACAAATGTTTATATCAGGAGTGGGTTGTAACATTTTTGTAGGTTTATCAGTTTGGATATATCTAGGGGCGAAGGATGGATTTCTAAAATTTATGGGTATTTGGTTTCCAATCATGATCTTTGTTATCTTAGGTTATCAACATGTGGTTGCCAATATGTTTGTATTGAGTATTCCACTCTTTCAAAATACCATTTCTATCACACATTATCTTGCTAATATGTTGTTTGTATTCTTAGGTAATGCTTCAGGTGGTGTCTTATTAGTTGGAGGCTTATACGCTTTAGCCACAGGCAGTTTAAAACACTAGGAACTTACCTAAAAATTAGGTATAATAGAAACGTTTGAGAGGATGTGTATTATGACAGAAGTCATTAAAATAGAAGGTGGACATAAACTAAAGGGAAACGTCCGCATCAGTAGTGCCAAAAACGCTACCGTTGCCTTAATCCCAGCAGCAATATTAGCACATGAGAGTGTTGTTGATATCTATGGTGTCCCAGGCATCGCAGATGTTGATTCCTTAACTGTATTATTAAATGAGCTTGGCGCATCAGTTGAGTTTGATAAAAATGATCATTATAAAATTGATACTACTAAAATGAAAAATATTACCCTAGAACATGATGCAGTAACTAAATTGCGTGCTTCATATTATTTTATGGGAGCCTTACTTGGTAAGTACAAATATGTAAAAATGCAAATGCCAGGTGGATGTTATTTGGGACCACGTCCGATTGACCTTCACTTAAAGGGGTTTGAAGCTTTAGGTGCTAATGTGGAATATAAACAAGGATACTATGAGATTTCAGCTGAGAAGTTGGAAGGCGCAAAAATATTCCTTGATATCGCATCAGTTGGTGCTACTATGAATATTATGCTTGCTGCTGTTTTAGCAGAAGGTAGAACGGTGATAGAAAATGCCGCGAAAGAACCGGAAATTATCGACCTAGCCACTTTCCTAAATAATATGGGAGCCAGTGTAAGAGGAGCAGGGACCAGTGTCATTACTATTGAAGGGGTAGAAAAGCTTGAGGGTGCACCTCATGAGATTATTCCAGATCGTATTGAGGCAGGAACTTATATTATCATTGCAGCAGCTATGGGAGAAGAAGTAAAAATTGAAAATATTATTCCATTGCATGTGGACGCTTTAACTTCAAAGCTCATTGAAATGGGAGTCCATATTGAAACGGGATCAGACTACGTTATTGTTAGAAGTAATGGACATTTAAATCCAATCGATATTCAAACTCTACCTTATCCAGGATTTGCAACGGACCTTCAGCAACCACTTACCGCATTTTTAACCCAAGCCAGCGGACAATCATCGGTAAGAGAAACAATTTATTTTGAACGCTTTAAACATACCCATGAGTTAGAAAAAATGGGTGCAAAAATTCAAGTGAATACACCCCAAGCACAAATTAACGGACCTACTAAACTTTATGGTACAAAGGTAGTTGCAACTGATTTAAGAGCTGGTGCAGCACTGGTTGTTGCAGGTCTTATGGCCTCTGGAATTACAGAGATCCACGAGATTTATCATATTGATCGAGGTTATCAGAATATTGTGGATAAACTCACTCAATTGGGTGCTGTTATCTGGCGCGAAGAAGTATAAATACCACTAACAAGAAACATTGTGAAGAAACACACTAATTTTACAAACTTTTAGTAAAAGCATGTGAATTTTTATCAATGTTTCTTTTTTTAATATTGTAAGCACTTACTGTCTTTCATATGGTGCGCAAATCACTTTGTCGATATGTTACTATATAGTCGTCAAAAGGAGATGGATAAAATGGCAAATCAATGGAAAGGTTTTAATTCCGGTAAATGGAATGAAGAAATCAATGTTCGCGATTTCATTCAAACAAACTATACACCTTATGAAGGTGATGATAGTTTCTTAGAAGGTATTAGCGAAAATACAGAAATTTTATGGAATAAAAGTTTAGAATTACTTAAAGAGGAACTTAAAGTTCGTGTTCTAGATATTGAAATGGACGCAATCTCTGGTGTTAATAATTTTAAACCTGGATATATCGTAAAAGAAAACGAAGACATCGTAGGATTACAAACAGATGCTCCTTTAAAACGTATCATTAACCCTTATGGTGGTATTCGTTTAGTCGATTCAATCCTAAAAATTTATAATCGTGAAATGGATCCAAAAACAAATGAATTCTTCCACAAATATACAAAAACACATAATCAAGGTGTATTCGACGCTTATACCCCAGAAATTCGTCGCGCACGTACTACAGGATTAATTACAGGACTTCCTGATGCATATGGCCGTGGACGTATCATTGGTGATTATCGTCGTGTTGCCCTTTATGGTGTGGATCGTTTAATTGAAGCTAAAAAAGCAGATCTAGCAACTATCAAAGTTACAGGATCTGATGCAATTCAATTACGTGAAGAAGTTAATGAACAAATTCGTTCATTAGGTGATATAAAAGCTATGGCAGAAAGCTATGGATGTGATATTTCACAACCAGCAGCAAATGCACAAGAAGCCATTCAATGGACATACTTTGCTTACTTAGCAGCTATTAAAGAAAATAATGGAGCTGCAATGAGTTTAGGTCGTACTTCAACCTTTATTGATATTTATATTGAAAGAGACTTAAAAGAAGGCGTTATTGATGAGAAAACTGCACAATCCTACATTGATCAGTTCATCATGAAACTTCGATTAGCACGTCACTTACGTACTCCAGAATATGATGATCTTTTCGCAGGAGACCCAACATGGGTTACTGAATCAATTGGTGGAATTGGACAAGATGGTCGTCCATTAGTAACGAAATCATCCTTCCGTTATCTCCATACTCTTACAAACCTAGGACCTGCACCAGAACCTAATATGACAATTCTTTGGTCAGATGATCTACCTATTGGTTTCAAACGTTATGCTGCAAAAATGTCAATTGAAACTGGAGCAATCCAATATGAAAATGACGAAATCATGCGACCAGAATTTGGTGATGATTATGGAATTGCATGCTGTGTATCCGCAATGCAAATTGGGAAACAAATGCAATACTTTGGAGCACGTGCTAACTTAGCCAAAGCCTTACTCTACGCTATCAATGGTGGTATCGATGAGATTAAAGGTATTAAAGTGCTTGAAGGCTACGAAATCATGACTGATGAAGTCTTAGATTACGATAAAGTTATGAAAGCATTTGACAGTGTCTTACAAGAATTAGCTTCTACTTATGTTGATGCCATGAATATCATTCACTTTATGCATGATAAATATGCTTATGAAAAGAGCCAAATGGCACTTCATGACACTCATGTACAACGCTTAATGGCTTTTGGTATCGCAGGATTATCAGTTACAGCTGACTCATTATCTGCAATTAAACATGCTAAAGTTCGTCCAGTTCGTGATGAAAATGGTATTGCAGTTGACTTTGAAATTGAAGGCGAATATCCACAATTTGGTAATGATGATGACCGTGTTGATAGCATTGCTGTTGATCTAACTGAAAGATTCTTCCGTTACCTCAAATCCAATCCAATTATTAGAGATGCAAAACATACCCTTTCAATCTTAACCATTACTTCAAATGTTGTGTATGGTAAGAAAACAGGTTCAACACCTGACGGACGTGTTAAAGGAGAAGCCTTTGCACCCGGTGCAAACCCAATGCATGGCCGTGATAAATCAGGAGCTCTTGCATCATTAAACTCAGTTGCAAAAATTCCTTATGCTGATGTATGTGAAGATGGTGTTTCAAATACTTTCTCAATTGTACCTCAAGTATTAGGTAAATCAGAAGATGAAAGAATTACAAACTTAGTGGGCGTTATGGATGGTTACTTCAACCAAAGTGCACACCACTTGAATGTTAACGTTTTAGACAGAGCAAAATTAGAAGATGCGATGATTCACCCAGAGAAATATCCACAACTTACAATTAGAGTTTCTGGATATGCTGTAAACTTTGTACGTCTATCCGAAGACCAACAAAGAGAAGTTATCAGCAGAACCTTCCATGAGTCTATCTAATCGTGAACAAATTGGTTATGTTAGAAAATTAGAAACAATGGGAATGGTGGACGGCCCTGGCATAAGAACGATTGCGTTCTTAGCCGGCTGTCCCCTTCGTTGTCTTTTCTGTCATAATCCAGATATGTGGAAACACAAAGAGGATGACAAGATCACTGTAGGTGAACTTGTTGAGAAACTAAAACGTTATAAACCTTACTACAAAGATACCGGTGGCGTTACTTTCTGTGGTGGGGAACCACTCTATCAACCCAAGTTTCTTTATGAAGCCATGAAGGCTTGTCAAGAAGAGGGAATCAACACAGTATTAGATACATCAGGATTTGGTCAAGTGAATACATTCGATGATATCCTTAGTGTTACAGATTTGATTCTTTATGATATTAAAGGTTTGATGGATGAAAAATACCGTGCAATGACAGGTGTACCCATTAAAGTAACTCAAGAATTCCTGTCAAAAGCACAAGCGAAAAATATTCCTATATGGATTCGCATTGTTATTATTCCAGGAATTAATGATAGCTACCAATACATGGATGAACTTGCAGACTATATTGCTCCCCTTCATAATATTGAACGCGTTGAAATATTACCCTACCATACTATGGGAGTTAATAAATATGAGACCATTGATATGAAATATCCTTTAGAAGGTGTACCGGCCATGAATAAGGATGTAGCAATGGAGATGCAAAATTATCTCATAAGCAAAATTAAGAAATTACAAGAAGGACTTACAGCGTAAGTTCTTCTTTTTGTGTATAATAGACTTATAGAAAGAGGTATAAATATGAAAAGTATTGGAAACTTAATCTGGTTTATATTTGGTGGGTTTTGGCAAGGAATGTCATGGTGTATCATTGGGCTATTGTGGTGCCTTAGCATCATTGGAATTCCTGTTGGGATTCAATGTTTTAAGTTATCAAGGTTTTCCTTTTTTCCATTTGGTAAAGAAGTAGAATATGGTTCAAGTATCTCTATCGTTCCTAACATTTTGTGGATCATATTTGGCGGTATTCCACTGGCAATCTCCGCACTTGTTAATGGTTTATTTCTCTGTATTACCATTATTGGTATTCCATTTGGTTTACAATGTTTCAAATTTGCAAAGTTGGCATTGATGCCCTTTGGAACTAGAGTATACAAAACATACTATTAATCATAAAAATGGCGTATATCTTATGTAATATGCCCTTTAAACAAATGGGCATTATGATATAATAAATAAGCATAAGTCAGGAGGACCGCTTATGAAACCAGATAAAAATTATTATATTACAACAGCCATTGCCTATACTTCGGCTAAGCCTCATATAGGGAATGTTTATGAAATTGTTTTAACCGACGCAATTGCACGTTTTAAACGTGCCCAAGGCTACCATGTTCACTTCCAAACAGGAACTGATGAACATGGACAAAAAATTGAAGAAGCAGCTAAAAAATTGAATCGTAATCCTAAAGAACATGTTGATATTGTAGCTGGAATGATTCGTGATATCTTTGATGAAATGAATATCTCTTATGATTACTTTATTCGTACAACTGATCCTTACCACATGGAACAAGTACAAAAAGTCTTTAACCGCCTTTTAGAACAAGAGGATTTATATAAGGGTGTTTATTCCGGATTGTATTGCAAGAGCTGTGAAGCCTACTACACTGAGTCACAGGCCAATGAAGGGATGTGTCCACAGTGCGGATCAAAACTTGTTGAGCAAGACGAAGATACTTATTTCTTTAAACTCTCAAAATATCAAGACCGTCTTATCAAACACATTGAAGACAATCCCCAGTTCATTCAACCAGAATCAAGAAAAAACGAAATGTTACAGAACTTTCTCAAAGAGCCACTATACGATCTAGCAGTATCTCGAACCAGTTTCAAATGGGGAATACCCGTAGATGTGGATCCAGAACATGTTGTATACGTTTGGATTGATGCTTTAATTAACTATATAACGGGTTTAGGTTATGATATTGATGGAAATCATGGTCCTTTATTTGAACAATTCTGGCCTGCAGATGTCCATATTATTGGAAAAGATATCCTTCGCTTTCATACAATTTATTGGCCAATCTTATTGATGGCATTGAATGTTGAACTTCCTAAGCAAATTTTTGGTCATCCTTGGCTATTAGTAGGCGAGGGTAAAATGAGTAAGTCCAAAGGGAATGTTATTTATACTGAGGATTTAGTACCCGTGTTAGGTGTGGATGCCTTACGTTATATTATGTTACATGAAATGCCCTTTGAACGTGATGGAAGCATTACACATGAATTGATGATTGAAAGAATCAATACTGATTTAGCAAATATTACAGGAAATTTAGTTAACCGTACGATTTCAATGACAAATCGCTATTTCGATGGTGCGATTAAAGTGAATGACCTTAGGGAAGAAATTGATGAAGAACTCATTTCTATGGCATCATCCCTTGTGGATAAAGCAAGTGAATCTATGGATAAACTTCATGTTCAAGAGGCTATTAGCCATGTTATTGCATTATTTAGACGCGCCAACAAGTATATTGATGAAACTGAACCTTGGAATCTTGCGAAAGATGAAGCCAAGCATGATCGTTTACAAACGGTCTTGTATAACTTGATTGAATCCATTCGAATTGGTGCTATTGTATTAGCGTCCTTTATTCCTGAAACTTCAGAAAAAATTCTAAAACAACTTCGTACAGAACATGACAGCTTCGAAAGTGCTAAAACATTTGGCTTATTTGAACTGAATCATAATGTTGTGGAAAAACCAGAAATTATCTTCCAAAGACTCGATATGGATGAAACCATGAAGCAATTTGAAAAACCAGAGCAAGAACCTTTGGTTAAAGAGGAAGACTATATATCTATAGAAGATTTTACGAAAGTAGATTTACGTACCGGTAAAGTTCTAAGCGCTCAAAAACATCCTAAAGCGGATAAATTGTATGTCTTAGAAGTAGAAGTAGGTGAGCATGTCTTGCAAATAGTCAGTGGTCTGGTAGGTCATTTTACTATTGAAGATTTGATTAATAAACATGTTATTGTAGCAGTTAACTTAAAACCTGCAACACTACGTGGGGTCACTTCTCATGGTATGATTCTTGCAGCAAAAGATGACAAAACCATGGATCTAATTAGTTTTGAATCTGTAAAGACTGGAACAAAAATTTCTTAACCAAGCTTAGCTTGGTTTTTTTAATAGATGAATTGACAAATTAAGCTATAAAAAAACGGGTCTTTTAGGGACCCGTTAAATTATGGCAATAGAGGAATTTGAATATTGTCTTGGATTTGAAGTACAGAATGTATATCTTTGCTGATATAGCTACCCAGTAGTTTATCTTGGTAGTCTTCAATATTCTCTAATTTTACACTATGATACTGATCCATAGAATAAACATCATAGGCAATAGTGCCACAACCACCATAATTTTCACTGTATTCGATTGCTCCCATTTCATTTAGGAAGTAATCAAAATCTGTTTCATAAGCTTCTAACTCATACTGATTAAGTAGTGCTAGAGTTGAAGAGAAACGTTCGTCAATAAATAAGTAGTTATCTTGGTTTTCATAGTATTCAAGTTTGTTGGCGATATTGAAGTTTACGCCATTAGTATTTTGCTTATAAGAATTCGCATCTAAATCATATTGCACGATATATTTTAGCTTAGCTTGCTCAAACATCAAGTTTTGATAGCTTAACATGTTGATATCTTTGAGGTATGCTTCACGCAATTTTTGAGCGAAATCCTTCTCTTTTGGAGTAACGACTTCTGATTTTATATTATTAAAAATTCTTATATTCTGGCTCTCAATATCTGTATTTAATAAAGGTTTCATCAGAACTTGGTAGTTTTCATATTCTAGAAGTTTTCCAAAATTAAGCAAGAGTTCAACCGGCAGTGTTATGGTTTTCTCCTTTTTATTACCATTTTTTAAATTGTAGGTAAATGAGAATTCTCTAATTTTTCCTGAGGTGCATTCTAGGGGGAATCCCACAATACTCTTTTCAACGAGTTGTATGCTGTCCCCTTTGGTTTCCTTGAAGATAGAGTTAATTTCTTTGTGGATTTCAATAAACTTTTCAATGGCTTGAGGATCTCTGAGTTCCACTGTAGTTTCATAGTTGAGGTAAGTACGACTTCCAGAGGTTAAGATGGGATTAATATCATTTAATTCATAAGGTTTAAAGCTAATGCTTTCTACTGAAGAAGCATTGGGTAGTTTCCAAGCAATTCCAAATCCATGAGTTGTAATCAATAGGGTACTTACCATGATTGTTACTAACATTACTTTTAGGAAGTCCAATGTGGATTTAAGGAAGTACTTTGTTGAACGATATCTAAAGATATTTAACAAAATGTGTCCAACAAATGTTAATAGTAGCGGAAGAACAAAGGCCTCAACACTAAAGAATTCACTCAAACCAACACTGACTTGAAATTGTAGTGTGGATACATTCATTATAATAAATGAAAGTGGAATAAATGTATTGATGATGATTGGGAAATATTTGGTATTAACAAAGGGTTCTTCAGACTTCTCGGATTTTCTAAAACGATAAAGTCTCATGGTAACATGAAATGCAATAGCATTTAATACTAACCAATAGGCCAGTAATTTGAAATCCCAACCATATTCATTAAAAATTACTTTGAATAAAGGATAAAATGGGCTTATGTAGTTGTAGATTCTCACATCCACACCATGAATACCAAAAACATAGGTACTGATGAAGAGATGATACGCGCCTACTACTAAGTAAGGTAGTGCAATCAGGATTCCAGTGTGAATTAAAGCATCACTGGTTGTTCCAGTATTTTGGATTACAAAGCTGGGTATGATTTGAATCGAAAAGAATAGAATAGTATAGATAATAATATGAAGCATGTACTGTGCATCAAAATCAAAACCTAAGCCCTTTTGCAAACCATAATATACAAAGAAGTTTAGAATAAAAGGTAAATATACCATTACAAAACTTGTAAGAACTTGAGTTGCAAATAAGTCATTTCGAGTAATCGGTAGGGCGTGGAATACATCCACTGATTTTTTTGATGTGAGATAACCATAAACGATAAAAGGTGTTACTAGCATCAATAGCATAGTAACTAAAACCAAGCTAACGGGTAGTTGAGGGTCTCCACCATGAATTATCCCACCAGAGGTGCCTATATAGGTAATGATTAGAGGTAAGCCACCGACGCTGAATAAGAGTATGGCATAAATAATGATATACGCTTTATAGTTTGATAGATTATACTTTAATAATTTTAAGTCGACTTTTGCTTTGAGAAGGTCACGCATTTTGATTTCCCTCCATTTCATAAATGAATATTTCTTCTAGGGATACGGGATTATGCTCGTATAAGAAGGGATGCAATTTTTCAATTTCTGCTTCGATTGTATCCTTATCCCCCTTAACAATTAGTGTAAAGATTCTATCTTTACCAGATACATTGAGTGGGTTAAGTACTTTGAAATTTTCAACATCATAGTTTTCTTCAAATACCATTTGATACTTATGATAAATAGCTTGTGTTTCATCCGTTGTATGGTTGAACTGGAGTTTATTGTTGTTGATCATGACAATACTGTCACAAATATCTTCAAGTTCTCTTAAGTTATGACTTGAAATGATAATAATCAAGTCTCTGTCTGATATTTCCTGGGAAATATATTGACGAAGTTTAAAACGCATCATCGGATCTAAACCATCAAATGCCTCATCTAATAAAAGAATATCTGGTTTTGCAGCTAAGGCTAGAATGAGTACTACTTGACGTTTCATTCCTTTTGAGAATGAATTTATTTTAGACTGTTGGTTAAGTTTGAACTCTTTTAAGAGTTGATTATAGACAGCATCATCAAAATTAGGGTAGAAAAGTTTGTAGAATTTTCTCATATCTGCGATTGTAGATTGTGGAAAGAAATAAGGTTCATCTCCTAAGAAGAAAATTTTACGTTTGGCATTATCATTGTCAAATACGTCTTCTCCATCCACCTCAATAACACCAGCATCGGCTTCAAGGACACCTGATAGCAGCCGTAAGAGGGTGGATTTTCCTGAACCATTGGGTCCCACAAGACCATAGCAATGTCCTTTTTCAAGTTCCCAGTTGATGTCATGAAGTACAATTTTTTCGTCATAGTTTTTGTTCACGTTTAAGAATTGAATCATGTTGTCTCCTTCTGAATATATTGTATAATATTCTCTACATTTTCTCCCAAGCTTAAAAGTTGTCTTATAAGCTTCTCTAGGTCTTTATAAATGGGCTCAAGTAATGGGTCTAAGTTCTGGGATGTCTTAGAAATAAAATGTCCTTTTCCTGGTTCTGAGTAAGTTAAACCTCGACTTTCCGCTTCCTGGTATGCTTTTGAAATGGTGTTGGGATTAACCCCCAACTCTATGGCTAAGCTTCGAACGGAAGGTAGTTTATCTTCAGGTTTATAAATTCCTAAAGATACATATTTTCCAATTTCCAATACGATTTGCTCGAAAATGGGAATGGAACTTTTATTATTGATTTTAATCATAATGCCTCCTCTACTGTACTATATCCACCCATACAGTAACACTGACTTTTGAATTTGTCAACTGTATTAATCAAAATAGTACAGTAGTGGATATTATGTTAATCAAAAGTATTTTAGCAAAGCACAAGGAAAGTCACTTAAAATGTGTTAAAATTCTATCGGAGGCGATGTAAATGTTTGATGTTATTATAGTAGGTGGAGGACATGCAGGTGTCGAAGCTGCCATCGCGGCAGCCCGCATGAATCAGAAAACAGCGCTGTTTACTTTAAATATCGATCGTATTGCTGCTATGCCCTGTAACCCATCTATTGGTGGGCCCGCAAAAGGGATTGTAGTAAGAGAAATAGAAGCATTAGGTGGAGTTATGGGGCAAATTGCTGATAAGACTGCACTTCAATTTAGAATTTTAAATTCATCTAAAGGACCAGGAGTTCGAAGCTTACGAGTTCAATCTGATAAAATAGAATATTCAAAAGCCATGCGTGATGCAGTGCTTAATGAACCTGGTGTTGAAATAGTACAGAAAATGGTTAAGGAAATTGTTGTTGAAGAGGGTGTTTGCAAAGGTATTTTAACTTTTGATGATGAATTTATTGCATCAAAAACAGTTGTTTTAACTTCGGGTACCTATATGAGTTCAAAGATTTTGCTCTCATCAACCGTAACAGAATCAGGACCAGAAGGGGACCCTACAACCAATACTTTGTCACAATCTTTAAGAGATCAAGGAATACGAACCATGCGTTTGAAAACAGGTACCCCCGCAAGGATTTATACCGATTCCATTGATTTTTCTAAAACGGAGATTCAACCGGGAGATGAAGCTCCTTATTATTTTTCAAATAGAACAAAAAAAGAGGATGTCATTCAAGAACAGTATCCTTGCTATTTAACTTACACAAATGAAGAAACACATAAGATTATTAATATGAATATTAACACTTCTTCTATGTTTTCAGGTGTTGTTGAAGGAGTTGGGGCTCGTTATTGTCCTTCAATCGAGGATAAGATTGTACGTTTTGCGGATAAAAACCGTCATCAAGTTTTCCTAGAACCCCAATCAGCAAGCCTTGATACAACCTATGCTCAAGGCTTATCTTCATCATTGCCAGAAGAAGTACAGGATCGTATGATTCGTACCGTACCTGGATTAAAGGATTGTCGTATTGAAGCTTATGGTTATGCGATTGAGTATGATGCCATTGACCCAATTCAGTTACATCCGAATCTAGAGTTAATGAAAGTTAAAAATCTATTCACTGCTGGCCAAATTAATGGTACAAGTGGATATGAAGAGGCAGCGGGCCAAGGTATTATGGCTGGGATTAATGCCTCTTTAAAAAGTATGGGCAAAGAGCCTTTCATTTTAGGAAGAGAAGAAGCTTATATCGGGGTTATGATTGATGATCTTGTAACTAAAGGAACTCAAGAACCTTATCGTTTACTGACTTCTCGTGCAGAATACCGTCTTTTATTAAGACATGATAATGCCTATCGTCGTTTATCTCATTATGGCCATAATCTAGGCTTACTTTCTGAGGCAGATTATGCGATAATTAAAGAAGAGTTAGAGACTATTGATAGTTTCCTTGAAAGTATCAAAACTCTAAAAGTGGAGCATAATCCTAAAATAAAAGCGTACTTTGAATCTAAAAATTCACCTTTTGACGCTCATGACTTAACAGTATATGATGCTGTAAAACGACCTGGGATTTTGCTTGAAGATATGATTGAACTGATGGGTTTAGATCTGGAAGCGTCTTTAATATTCCAAGCAGAAGTTGATGTGAAGTATGAAGGATATATTAAAAAAGCCATTCGTGAAGCAGAGAAACTTCAAGCAATGGATAAAATTAAACTTCCAGAAGATATTGATTATGAGAAAATTACAAATTTATCTATTGAAGGACGTCAGAAACTGATGGAGATTAGACCTTTGACTATGGGACAGGCATCACGTATCTCAGGGGTTAATCCGGCAGATATCTCCATTGTTGCGATGACTTTAAAATCAAAGGAGAATCGAGTATGAGATTTGGAATCATTGGAACGGGTAGTATTGTAACATGGTTTATGAAATCAGCACGTTTAGTTGAAGGGGTAGAGTTCTCTTCGGTTTACTCTAGAAAACAAAGTACCGGGGATGCTTTTGCACAAGCAAATAATATTACTTCAGTGTATACCAACTTAGAATCTATGCTTCAAAATGAGGAGCTTGATGCAATATATATTGCTTCTCCTAATAGCTTGCACTACGAACATGCTAAAGCATGCTTACTTCATAACAAACATGTTTTATTAGAAAAACCTTTTACTGGTAATATTCAGAAAGCACAAGAAATTATTGCCTTAGCCCAAGACAGAAAATTAATCTTGATGGAAGCGATAACCAACATTCATTTGCCACATATGCTATATGTTAAAAAACGTCTGCAGGAATTAGGAACGCTTAAAATTGTTCAAGCGAACTATTCACAATACTCCTCACGCTATAATGCATTGCGTGAAGGTAAAGTGGAGAATGTGTTTAATCCTAAAATGTCTGGTGGTGCTTTAGCGGATATTAATATTTATAATATCCACTTTGCAGTCTATCTTTTTGGAATGCCTAAGCAAGTTCACTATTATGCAAATCAATATAAAAATGGAATTGATACATCGGGAATCTTAATATTAGACTATGGTAATTTTAAAGCGAGTTTAACAGGAGCTAAAGACAGTTTTTCTCATAATTTAGCGCAGATTCAGGGTGAAGATGGTTATATCTTAATCCCAAGTAGTGTATCTACTATGGAATCGGTTGTCTTTGAAACCCATGAGACTAGAAAAGATATTGTTGAACAAGATAAACCGCATCATTACTATCAAGTAGAAGCTTTTAAAGACTTGGTGGAAAATAAGGACTTCCAACGCCGTGATGAGTTATTAGAACATAGCTTGAATGTTGTGAAAGTAGCCGTGCTTGCACGCCAGCAAATTGGATTGGATTTTGAATACTAATGAATAAAGATACATTCTATTTAAAACTAGAGTCATTGGGTATAGCCGTTGACTCTTTAATGACTTTACGCTTTGAAAAGTATAAAAAACATATACAAGATATCAATAAAGTACTTAACTTAACTGCAATAGATGATGATGAAGGGATCTATCTCAAACACTTTTATGATTCCTTATTAATCAATAAGCACATTAGTATCGATGCTAAAGTGTGTGATATTGGTAGTGGCGCTGGATTTCCAGGACTTGTTCTTGCGATAGCAAGACCAGATATCCATGTAACACTTGTAGAGCCAACCACCAAGCGAACAAACTTCTTAAGTGAGGTTGTGGCGATGTGCGAGCTTGATAATGTTACTGTTTTAAATCATCGTGCGGAAGATATTATCGATGATTTAAGAGAGTCTTTTGATGTGGTTACAGCACGTGCTGTAGCATATTTAGATATCTTAAGTGAACTCTGTATTCCGTTTGTAAAAGTGGGGGGCCTTTTTATCGCGATGAAGGGGGCAAAAGGTGAAGAGGAGTATCAAGTATCGAAAAATGCAATCGCATTATTAGGTGCAAAGCTAGAGTCAGTAGATACCCTTGATATTCAAAGTCTTGGGGAAAGAATCAATTTAAATATTCGCAAAACTTCCAAGACTCCCACAAAATATCCGCGTAATTATGGTAGAATAAAGAAGACACCTTTGTCAGGGAGGAAAAATGACTGAGCATCGTATAATACCTATCGAAAATATTGAGGTCAATCCACATCAACCTCGTAAAACATTTGATGAAGAAAAATTATTTGAACTTGCCCAATCGATTCGTGAAAATGGACTAATTCAACCGATTGTCGTTAGGGAAATAAATGAAAAAGAATATGAAATTATTGCTGGGGAAAGACGTTTTCGTGCTCTACAGATGATCGGACAGATCGAAGCTCCTTGCATTGTTACACAAGCAAGTGATGAAGCGAGTGCTTCATTAGCATTGATTGAAAATATTCAAAGAGAAAACTTAAATACTGTTGAAGTAGCACATGCCTATCGTTCTTTATTGAAAACAAAAGGCATTACTCAGAAGCAACTGGCTGAAGAAGTAGGTAAATCTCAATCTGCAATTGCAAATAAAATTCGTTTGTTGGATTTACCCGATCCTATTTTGTCCACGCTTTCAAAAGGTGAAATTACAGAGCGACATGCTCGTGCTTTAGTGGGTGTAGAACCTAAAAAAGCAGAAGAAATCTTGGGAAAAGTACTTAAAGGAAAACTAAACGTAAAACAAACAGAGGCTTTAGTTGAAAAACCAAATCGTAAGAAAAAAGCGGGTACCAAAGGCATATCACAAGATATTAGACTTGGAATAAACACAATCAATCAAACCATTGAAATGATTGAAAAAACAGGAATACCATTGAAACATGATATACAAGAGACGGATGATGAAATCATAGTAAGCATTCGATTCTCAAAGTAGAGAAGGAAGTGACGTATGGGAAAAATCATCGCAATAGCGAACCAAAAGGGTGGTGTAGGTAAGACAACCACCAGTATTAACTTAGCAGCAGGATTAGCCTATTTAGGTCAAAATGTTTTGTTATTGGATTTAGACCCTCAAGGCAATGCGACGCAAGGTATCGGTGCAAGTCGTAGCGATTTTAAGTACAGCACTTATGATCTATTAATTCACGAACAGCAAGTAAAAGATGTGCGCTTGAATTTAAAAACTCCGCCTTTGGATGTTATCCCTGCAACAATAGACTTAGCAGGGGCTGACTTAGAAATGAATCGCTTTGAAGTAGGTAGTGATCAAATACTGAAAAAGAAGTTAGATCCTGTAAGGGATGAATATGACTTCATAATTATTGATTGTCCCCCATCACTGGGATTACTTAATACAAATGCTTTAACCGCAGCAGATTCAGTTATTATTCCAGTACAAGCAGAATACTATGCCCTTGAAGGACTCACACAACTCTTATCGACCATTCGCTTAGTACAAAAACTCTTTAATCCTAACTTGAAGATTGAAGGAGTATTAATTACAATGTTAGATTTACGTACAAGACTTAGCATTGAAGTACAACAAGAAGTTAGAAAATATTTTAAGGAACGTGTCTATAAAAATAATATTCCACGAAATGTGAAGCTATCAGAAGCACCATCACGTGGTCAAACAATATTTGAGTATGACATGCGATCAGAAGGTGCAAAAGCCTATGCAGCACTCTCAAGAGAAGTGCTGAAAAACAACATAAAGGAGCGATAATATGAGCAGCAACAACCGTCTTGGAAAAGGTTTAGGTGCAATATTTGGCGAAGATGTTAGCAGTCTTCTAGAAGAAATTCAAGAAGGTTCTAATTCCGAACATGGAAGTCATAAAACAGAGATTCCAGTAAAAGATATCAGACCCAATCCCTACCAACCCCGTCGTTATTTTGATAATGACAAATTAGAGGAGTTAAAAGATTCTATCATTCAACATGGCCTCTTTACGCCAATTTTGGTAAGAGAAAGCAAAAAAGGTTATGAAATTGTTGCAGGAGAGCGCCGATTACGTGCTGCTAAGCTAGCAAAGTTAAAAATGATTCAAGCTATCATTGTGAACTTTGATGATGAACAAATGATGGAAATCGCGATTGTAGAAAATATTCAACGTGAGGACTTGAATGTTCTTGAAGAAGCACAAGGATACCAACTTTTAATCAATAACTTAAATCTAACACAAGCTGATGTTGCAAAAAGAGTGAATAAATCAAGAAGTCATATCGCTAATTTACTCAGACTTTTAAAACTTCCTGAATCCGTCCAAAAAATGGTTCAAGAAGGCAAACTCACCATGGGTCATGTGCGCCCCTTAATTACTCTAGAAGATAAAGAAGACATAGAACACTATGCTCAAGAGATTTTAGATAGAAACTTGAGTGTTCGTGAAGCCGAAAAACTCATCACAAACAAAGATAAAATAGTAGAAGACAAACCTACTGAAAAGCGTAGGGACTATGCTTATGCTGAATCCCTATTCGAAAAGAAACTACAAACAAGAATTACAATTCAAAATAAGAAAATCAATATTGCATTTAATGATGATGAAGATTTGAATCGTATTCTAGAAGAACTAGGACTTATTGAATAAGGAGGAAATATGATTATTGCATTTACAGGTGCTGGTATCAGTAAAGCCTCAGGGATCAGTACCTTTATGGAAAATCCCGATGTACGCGATCAATTGCATCGCAGTTTTGCGACAAAACATCCTAAAATCTATCGCGAGACTATCCGTGAACTCTATCAAACGATATCTGAAGCGCAACCCAATGATGCACACTATGCATTAGCGGATTATGGTGTCGATATTATTACGATGAATATCGATGGTTTGCATGAAAAAGCAGGATCTCAAGTACTCCCTTTACATGGCACAATGCCAAGTGAAGAGGAACTTTCCTATGCAGATGAACTTTGGAATAAACCTGTATTATATGGTGATCCAGCACCTAATTATCAAAAAGCACTGGAGAAAGTGCAAAAATTAGGTGAAGAAGATATCTTATTAGTAATTGGAGCCTCAAGACACACATCAATAGCGGTCCATATCCGTGAGCTTGCTTACTTAAATGGCGTAGAGATAATTGAAATTCAGGAAAATGCAGTAGAGGAAGTGAGAGAAACACTCCAATTCCTTCAAGAAAAAGGTGTATTATGAACTTAAAACAACAAGTGGGCATTCAATCGGCCCAATATGTAAAGGATGGTATGGTTGTAGGACTGGGAACAGGTTCAACTGCGTACTATATGATTGAAGAATTAAGTCGTCGTATCAAGGAAGAAAACTTAAATATTACAGGTATTCCCACTTCAAGTGCAAGCAAGGAACATGCAATATCTTTAGGTATTCCTCTAAAAGATATTAATGAAGTCCCTTTTATTGATTTAACTATCGATGGGGCTGATGAATTTGATAAGGCACTGAGTGGAATTAAAGGCGGCGGTGGCGCATTGCTATTTGAAAAAGTAGTGGCTAATATTTCAAAAAATGTTATTTGGATTGCAGATGAGTCCAAACGTGTAGATTATTTAGGAAAATTCCCGCTACCAGTTGAAGTTGTTCCATTTGGATCGCAATCTGTTTTTGTAGAAATGGCAGTAAAAGGCTTTAGACCAACCTGGCGTATGCAAGGGGATGAAAAATATTTAACGGACTCTGGCAATTATATTATTGATCTACAATTAGAAAAAATTGAAAATGTTGAAGGTTTAGCTAAAACACTCAAATCAATGATAGGGGTTGTTGAGCATGGACTTTTCATTGGAATGACAGATATGGTCATTCTTGCAACACAATCTGGTTTAGAAACGATTGGCCAATTAAAAACAAAGTAAGAACCGGAAGCGGTTCTTTTTTAAACAAAGGAGTGATTATATGTCAACAAACCTTAATGATACAATTGCATCAATTATAACAGCACTGCAAGAAAGTGCGATTTCAGTAATTCGTCTATCAGGTAGTGATGCTATTGAAATTGCTAATAAATTGTTTTCACAAGACCTCACCAAAAAAGATTCTCATACTGTGAGTTATGGTCATATCATTGACCCCATTACTGAACAAACGGTTGATGAAGTTTTGGTATCCGTCTTCAAAGCACCCAAAACTTATACTAGAGAAGATGTTGTAGAAATTTCTTGTCATGGTGGAGTTTTAGTTACCAAAAAGGTCTTAGAACTCTGCTTATCAGTTGGCGCTCGTATGGCTAATAATGGTGAATTTACTCAGCGTGCTTACCTTAATGGTCGAATTGACCTTTCACAAGCGGATGCTGTAATGGATTTGATTGAATCAGAAAACGACTTCGCAAGAGAACTTGCCATTTCTGGGGTTCAAGGTCATATTCATCAACTCATAACTCCATTTCTAGATAGATTGTTGGAAATTATTGCAACCATCGAAGTTAATATTGATTATCCTGAATATGATGATGTGGAAATTCTAACTCAAGAAAGTCTACTTCCGCAAGCAGAAGCTTTTTTGTCCGATCTAGCCGTAATTTTGAAAGAATCAAAAAGTGGAAAAATTATGAAAGAGGGCGTTAAAACAGTCATACTAGGTAAACCCAATGTTGGTAAATCAAGTATTTTAAATGTGCTATTAAATGAAGATAAAGCAATCGTAACCAACATAGCAGGAACTACTCGCGATTTAGTTGAGGGGTGGATAAAGTTGGATAATATTGCACTGCATCTAATTGATACAGCGGGCTTAAGGGAAACTGAAGATGTGGTGGAGCAAATTGGAATCGATCGCTCTCGAAAGGCTCTTGAAGCAGCAGAGTTGGTCATTTTGGTCTTTGATGCCTCTGAAAAAATGGATGCTGAAGATTTAGAGTTACTTGAAAAAACAAAAGATAAACAACGCATCATTGTTTATAATAAAACCGATCTCATTGAAACAACAGAAGAAGGTGTCGCTGTTTCTGCCTTAAATGGTGATGTGAGCGAGCTAATTGATGCGATTAATGCGCTTTTTGAAGAGCACACACTTGCCCTAAAAAAACCAACACTTTACAATCAAAGACATATTGCCTTGGTAAGCAAAAGTTACTTGGCGATGCAACGTGCGGTTGAGGCATTGAAAATGGGAATCGAACTGGATTTGGTGACCTTAGATTTAAATGAATCTTATACGGAGTTGGCATCCATCATTATGCCACCTTCTGATATTGATATATTAGATGAAATCTTTTCAAGATTTTGTCTTGGAAAGTAGGTAGTATCATGAGCTATTGGATAGACTCGCATGCTCATATCGTGAGCAAAGATTTAGTGGATGACTTTGATCAAATCGTTGAAAATGCTAAAAATAACAATATTCAAAAAATTTGTGTTATCTGCGGCAACTTAGAACAAGTGGAAACAGCGATAAAGCTTGTAGATAATGATCCGATGTTTGACTTAGCCATTGGGGTGCATCCAAGTGATGCTAAGGAAGTAAATAAAGCTGAATTTGATAAGATGATGACTTATTTAGATCATCCGCAGGTCAAGTTTATAGGTGAAATTGGCTTAGATTATTACTGGGACCAATCCTTCAATTCTCTTCAAAAAGAATATCTTATTAAACAAATACAAGTCGCAAACGAGCATAACTTACCTATCATTATCCATATACGTGAATCAAAAGATGATGTCTATGAGATACTAAAAAATCACCCAGTTAATCGAAAAGGCATCGTACACTGCTATACTGAAGACTTATCGAGTGCACAAGGCTTTGTAGATTTGGGATATTATATCGGTATTGGTGGCATTGTTACTTTTAAGAATGGTGACAATATACGCACACTGGTGGAAAATCTACCTTTTAATCGGATTTTGAGTGAAACAGACTCTCCTTATTTAGCGCCAGTTCCTAAACGTGGTAAGCGCAATGAGCCTGCGAATGTACAATATGTTGGAGAAGCCATTGCGAAGCTTAAGCATTTGGATGTTAAAACAGTTCAAGAACAACTCATAAAAAACTATCAACGGGTGAGTGAGGGACAGTAAAATGAAAGAGGCACTGCTCAAACAAAGACAGAAAAGATATGATTATCAAGAAATTGCATTACGAAAAAAAAGCTTAAGAAAACTCTATCAAGCGATTGAGAATCATGAGTCGAAACTTTATGATGCATTTATTGAGGACTTGGGAAAATCAGAATTTGAAACCTATACTAGTGAAATTGGATATATAAAATCCAGTATATCTTTTATGCTGAAGCATATGGATAAGGCACTAAAGGTCAAAAATGTTAAAACACCTATTTACCTTTTTGGTAATCGAAGCAAAGTTATGAAAGAGCCTTTGGGACAAGTATTGATTATTTCCAGTTTTAATTATCCATTTCAATTACTTATGGAGCCCCTTATCGGAGCCATTACCGCTGGAAATGTAGCAGTTCTTAAACCATCTGAGTATGTACCTCATATTAATCAAGTAATTCGAATGATTATTGAAGAAAGCTTTGAAGCCAATCATGTTTTAGTTTATGAAGGGGATAAAGAAGTTACAAGCGAATTATTACAACATAAATTTGATTTAATCTTTTTTACAGGCAGTGAAAAAGTAGGGCGTATTGTATATGAGAGTGGGGCCAAAACTTTAACACCTGTTGTCTTGGAACTTGGAGGAAAAAGTCCTGCGGTCGTTTATGAGGATGCACAGTTGGATGTCATTGTGGAACGTATTCTTTGGGGAAAGTTTATGAATGCAGGGCAAACCTGTGTTGCGCCAGATTATGTATTGGTGGAGGAATCCATTAAAGATCAATTCATGGAAAAAGCATACGAAAAGCTTGATAAAATGTATCCTACAATGGATGATATGGGGAAAATAGTTTCTCAAGCCCATCTTTTAAGACTTAAAGAACTCTTGGAAGCTTCTTCAATTGAATATGAAGTTCAAGATAATACAATCTTAAAGCCATTGGTTGTAGCACTGGATCATTTCGATGTGCCTTTAATGAAGGAAGAAATTTTCGGACCTATTTTACCTGTATTAACTTTTAAGACAGATCCTAAACATATCATTCAAAAGTTTCCTGAACCTTTAGCAATGTATGTTTTTACACAGGATATAGCTAAAGCAAAAGAATTGATAAAACTGGTGCCAGCAGGGGGTGCGATGATTAACCATACTGTATTACATTTATCAAATCCTTACTTACCTTTTGGAGGTAGGGGCCATTCGGGAATGGGAAGCTATCATGGTTTATATAGTATCGATACTTTTTCTCATAGTAAGGCAGTGATGATTTCAAGTACTAGAATTAATCACCACTTACTTTATCCACCTTTTAAAGACAAGTTGAAGTGGATAAAAAAATTATTGAAATAGCAATTAAAAAAGAGTCTCTCGAACTAGTTCAAGAAACTCTTTTTACTTTGCGAAATTTATAACACTCGATACCGCTTTGGAATAGGTTCTCCAAGACTCTTTCTCTTTTTCTAAGCGGTGTAATAAGGGATATAAAGTACCCTCCTTAAGATTGA
>CAZZFJ010000014.1:0-31736 GCA_964653415.1 uncultured Erysipelothrix sp.
GCATAATCATGATGGACACTTCACAGATAAGTTATACTTATGTTAGGAGGCTCATTATGGAAATAACAACAAATACAGTTCAAGACTTCCTAGAAAGTGCTGATAAGAGTAGACAAGAAGACTTGCTAAGCTTACTACACTTATTTGAGGAATTATCAGGTTATCAAGCTAAAATGTGGGGCTCAATTGTAGGTTTTGGAAAGCTTCATTATAAATATGAATCCGGTCATGAGGGTGATATGCCCTTGATTGGTTTTGCGAATCGAAAACAAGCCATAACACTATATGTCGTTGGAGATACAGAAGCTTACCCCCAGTTACAAAAATTAGGGAAACATAAAACGTCCAAGGCTTGTATCTATATTCATAAATTGAGTGATATTGATTTGAGTGTTCTCACTATGATCATTAAAGAAGGTATACAAGATACCTTAAAACGAAAAGACATTACAGTAGTATCTTATTAAGGAGAAATTAATGGATAAAAAAACAAAGAAATTATACGATATGAGTTTTTCAACTGTCTATCCCTTATACCTTGCGAAGGTAATTAGAAAGGGTCAACATGAAGATTCACTCAAGACTCTTATTATCTGGCTTACAGGTTATTCAGAAGAAAGACTTGAAGAAATTATTGTAGATCCTGACTTAAGCTTTGAAGTTTTCTTTAAAGAAGCACCTCAAATAAATCCAAAGTCAAAAGAAATAACAGGAGTCATTTGTGGTGTCAGAGTGGAGGATATTGAGGATGATATCATTCAAAAAATTCGCTATCTTGACAAGATTGTTGATGATCTTGCCAAAGGAAAAGCAATGAAGAAAATCATGCGAGAATCCTAATTCATAATTATACTTTTTGGTTATTGTGATTGTATTGCAATATCAAAATATACCGGTTACAATACAGTTTAAGATAAAGGGGGATCTCTATGATTCAATTTGGAACAGGTGGCTAAAGAGCTATTATTGGTGATGAATTTACAAAGAAAAATGTTCAATTATTAGCCCAGGCCTTGGTAGATGAAATGCATCTTGAAGCGATTGTTATTGGTTATGATCGACGCTTTTTATCAGATGTAGCTGCTCAATGGCTTGCAGAAGTATTCTTAGCTAATGATGTTACCGTATATTTCAGTAATAACTCTACACCAACACCCATGACAATGTTTGCGGTGAATGATTTAGATTTGGAGTATGGTGTTGCGGTAACTGCAAGTCATAATCCGGCTCTTTACAATGGTGTTAAAGTTTTTACTCAAGGTGGACGTGATGCAACTGAGGATACAACCAATGCTCTTAAAGCACGTCTTGATAAGGGTGTTGTAGTTAAGACTGTTGATTTTGAAGCATCACAAAATGACCCAAATCTAATTATGTACTCCCCTAAGAATAAATATATTGATGCGATATTAACTCATATTGATCAAGAAAAAGTAAAATCAGCAGAACTTAAGGTAGTTTTAGATCCTATGTATGGTGTTTCCAAAACATCATTATCCATGATTTTAAATACCTTGCGAACAGATGTGGATGTTATCAATGAACGTCATGATACTTTATTTGGTGGAAAACTTCCCTCCCCAGCTTCAGCAAACTTGAAGAAGTTGGAATCCATTGTAGTAGATGAACACTATGATATGGGAATCGCGACGGATGGTGATGCAGACCGTATTGGTATCATCGATGAAAAGGGTCGATTTATCCACCCTAATTTATTGATATCGTTACTTTACTATTATTTAGTCCGTTATAAAAAATTAGAGGGTGCTGTCGTTAGAAACTTATCTACAACCCACCTACTGGACCGTATTGCCCATGATTTTGGCCAAAAAGTTATTGAAGTTCCTGTTGGTTTTAAACATATTTCCGAAAATATGGAGAAATATGATGCTCTAATCGGTGGAGAGTCGAGTGGTGGTTTAACGATTCGTGGACATATCCGTGGTAAGGATGGTATTTTTGCAGCAACCTTACTCGTGGAAATGGTTGCAGTTACTGGTAAACCGATAGGACAACTTCTCGATGAGCTTTATGAGCGCTATGGTTCACTTTATAATAGTGAAACAGATTATCGTTTTAGTTTAGAGGATAAGGTTCGAATTCAAAAACTATTGTTTGAAGAACATAAAATTCCAACCTTCCATTTAGAGGTGGATCAAGTTTCATATATGGATGGTTTGAAAGTATATTTTAAAGATGGCGCTTGGATATCTGCTCGTTTCTCAGGAACAGAGCCCTTGATTCGCGTTTTCTCTGAGGCCAATACTCAGGAGGATGTGGATAAGTTAGTCCAAACCCTGGAATCATTTCTGTCAATTGAAAGACAATAGAAAAAACACCTTGCATTTTCAAAGCAAGGTGTTTTCTATAGACAAGCTTCATCATGCTGGTCTAAAAGGTAATTGAGTTCCATAACCGAAAGGTTATGATGAATTCCAAAGATGAGAATCGCATCACGATTAATCTTGGGATAAAGTGTTGCATGATGGGAAAGATTTAAAAAGCGATTGGTCATAGTATGATCTAACTCTAAAGCTCTTGTGATTTGGATGATTTTATCACGGCTCCCCTTTCGCATACCTGATAAAACCTGGTAGCCATAGGTACGATCTAAGGTAGTTTTTCTTAGTAAGTCACCTTTGGTCATTTTCTTATCCAACAGCATTTGATTAATTTCCTCGACAAGCTCAGGGACTAGATTTTGATCTACAAAATCACGTAAATCTTCTTTGCTTGCGTTTTTTAAAGCATATATCAGTTCAGTTGTTTTTAATTGATGCATTATTTTATAGCTCCCCGTGGTAGAATGTAATTATGAAGAAAAGAATTATAATTGACAATGAAGAAAAAGAAATTATTCATTGGATTACTGATAATCAGCAATTTGTAACAAAACGATTCTATGGACATAATAACATGTTAGTTTACAATATTCTAGAAGGGGTGACACATAAGAATCTTGTAAATATTATAAAGATTAAAATTCATGAAGATTCATTTACAGTCTTTGAGGAATATTTAGGTGATATTACCTTAGAAGCCATGATGCAATCCTTTTACCCTTATGATTTTTTCTTTATAATAGACCAAATTTGTGAGGGGTTAGAATGTCTGCATAAACATAGAATTGTACATCGCGATTTGAAGCCATCTAATATATTTTTTAAGAATGGTTTATTTGTAATTGATGATTTCAATATATCAAAACTTGCCGATAACCATTTTAAGCAAAAAGATACTCAACACCTTGGCAGTGTGGGCTATGCTTCACCAGAACAATATGGATTTCAAATCACAGATAAACGTTCTGATATTTATGCTTTGGGGGTATTGATGCGAAATCTTTTAGGATGCGATAATATTGTCGTATCGGGTAATAAGGTACGCTTTGATTATCTTGTAAAGCGTTGTACTCAGTTAGACCCAGAAGCACGTTTTCAAGATATCAAAAGTGTAAAGAAAGAACTGAATCGCTTGAAAAATGGCTCTAGCCGTTTTACCCTTCCAGGATTTAGAACACGTAAATTGACAAACATGGTCATTGCATTTTTGGGATATGCCTTAATTCTCTATTGGTCTATCAACAACCACAACCCTGAGGAAGGCATTTGGTATAGTATCGCTTTTACAATGACTCTTTTATCAATTGTTTTTGCAGCGACCAATTACGCCTATTTAATTGACTACTTACCTACATGGCTCAGGAAGATCCCCATCCTTCGTAATTTTGTTTTATGGTTTTTCATGACCATAACCATTCTCTTATTTTTTGGGATACTTTCGATATAGTGTATGCTGTGAGCATACCTTTTTCTTTAGTTGAATTGCTATACTCTTATTAATTAGGAGGGTAAAATGAAAAAAATATGGATTTTAGTTGTCATGTCATTTGTGCTTTTTGGATGCACTACAGCAGAAGAAAAACCAAAGCTAAAGGCTGAATATAGTATTGGGGAAACAGCCCAAGCAAATGGGATGCGTTTTACTGTTTTAGGCCAAAGAAATCTAAAGGGGAGTGAGTTCTTTAAACCTGAAGCAGAAACTGAGTGGCTTGCTGTTGAGATAGTGTTTGAAAATATAAGTGATGAAAGTATTTACGTCAACAGCATGTTTGAAATCAGCATAAAAGATTCTGAGGGAATTGTTAAAGAGCAAAATTATTTTACAGATGCTGTGGGTAATTTAAGTGGGGATGTTTTACCTGGGGAAAAACTTCGTGGGGAAGTAGCTTTTGTGGTGACGGGAAAAGAAGAGAATTTGTTTCTTTATTATACAGAAACATGGAACTCAGACAACACTATAAAAGTTAAGTTGAAATAATATGTATAAAAAGAGCAAGTTGCTGTTGATATCTTGGATACTTACAGCCCTATATTTTATCTATATCATTATTTTTCTAGCCAGTTCTCTAACGAGTACAACAGGACTTGAACAAGCAAGTGCATCCCTAGCCACTTTTATTCTCGTACCTCATATTCTTAGTGTTGGAGTGGCATTAGCCTTCAATTTCTTTGCCTGGCAAAATAGTAAGAAGGGTTTTGCGATAACTGCAGCGATTCTCTACATTGTATCTATAGTGTTTATGCCAGTGTATTTTGTGTTTGTAACGATACAGACTGTATTATGCTTTATTGGAGCGTCTTTACTTGAGTCTTAAAAAGCCCGGTTTCGGGCTTTTATTATGATTCAATCTCTTTGTGTTCCACTTGTTGAATGGATTCAAAGCGTTTTGTGATTTTATCAGTGGTAATATGGATATCTTTTACATCACTTCCTACTTGATCCAATCGTTTGCTAAGGGAGTCCCAACGATCTTTATAGCGTCTAAACTCTATGTCTAGTTTGCCTAGCTCCATTTGTATTTCGTGGGTATATTTATCGCGTTCCATATTCATTAGAATCGTTTGGATAATAGTTAAAGTACCCATAAGAGTTGTGGGTGATGTAATCCAAACTCTTTTTCTTTGAGCATAGGTGAGTAAATCTTGGTGATAGGCGTTTATTTGTGCAAAGACTGCTTCAGCTGGCACAAACATAATTGCTTGGTCTGTTGTTTCCTCTTCGATAATATATCGAGCAGCAATATCATCAATGTGTTTTTTAATATCAGCTTCAAATTGCTTTTTAATGCTTAAGTATTCGGGTGTATTTGGAGTTGTATCAATGAGTCTTCGATAATTTTCTAATGGAAATTTTGAGTCAATTGCAATGGTTCCTAAAGGCTCTGGTGCAAATAAAACTGCGTCTGCTCTTTTGCCATTTAAGAACGTATGCTGGATGCGAAATACCTTGTCATTACGTTCTCCAAAGATAGATTTTAGAATTTGGTTTAGCTGGACTTCTCCTAAAGCACCTCGGGAGCTTTTATCAGTTAACACATCTTGTAATGATACAATTTCAACACTTAAGGCGTCAATCTTCTTCTGTGCCTCATCGATCTTAGTTAATCTCTCCACAATGTTGGTGAAGGTGGAGTGTGTCTTCTTGAAGCCTTCATTTAAACTTTCATTCACTTTAACTTCGATCTTATCCAGTCGTGTTTCTATGGTTTTTTGTTGGGACTGAAAGTGTTGTGCAAGTTGTTGGGATAGATGGTGGTTGAAGGTATTTAGATTTTGTGATGTGAGTCGTTCAAAGTTTGTATTGCGTTCTAGGACATCATTAAATCGTGTATCAATACGATCAATTAAATGATTCTGTAGATTTACATCTCTTTCATAATTTTTTTGATTTTCTTTTTGAAGTAAAGTTCTTTGCATTAAAAGGATGATGAGACTGATAATTTGGGCTATTACTAAAATAATGATTAATTTTTCCTGCATAGGTCACCTCTGTTTTATATTTATTATACCATTTAATAAGGTATAATATTAGGGAGGTGGTAGAATGAAAATTGGTTTAGCTTTATCAGGTGGGGGTATAAAATCATTTGCACAAATACCGATCATAAAGGCCATGAGTGAGGTTGGGATTGAGCTTTCAAGTATCACAGGCACATCCATGGGTTCAGCAGTTGCAGCATTGGTTGCTAGTGGGATAGCCATAGACGAAATCTATGAGTTAGTGCTTGAAATCGAAGCAAAATTACTCAAGACCAAAGTTTTTATAAAACCCAGTCCCAAACTGCTCCCCTTTTCAAAAGAAAAGATAAAAGGGGGATATGTTGATGGCATAATTTTAGAAAATATACTTCAGGAGGTCTTAGATTCTAAAGGAATTAAGCATATTAGTGATGTTCTCATTCCTATCGCAATTCCTGCAGTGGATCTAAAGACAGGAAAAATAATTGTCTTTGTTTCCCATCCGCATCTTTTTGAAAATACACATAACTGGGAAGTCATCAGTGATATTACACTTGCCAAGGCAGTACGTGCTTCCTGTAGTTTTCCTATGGTTATTGCTTCATTAGAGTATGAAGATTATCTTCTAGCTGATGGAGGTATCAAAATGAACCTTCCTTCATTGCTCAATAAAGCCTACAAAATGGATAAAATCGTAGGAATTACTATGACCCAGGGTTCAGGCTTTGATGAAATAGATTCCGTCTTAGCAACCGGCAATCGCATTTATGACTTAATGATTGAAAGCTATGACGAACTGATGCAAGAACATATAGACTTGATGATTAATGTTCCTGTAGGAGAAGTTTGGGTCTTTGAACTGGGTAAAGGTCAGGCTGTCATCAATGAAGGTGAAGTAGTCGCAAAAGAGTTTAAAGAAAAACTTTATGCTATGAAAAGAAAAGATAATTTTTTAGAGCGTATATTTAATCGATAAGACTCCAAGCGAAGTTATTGTTGCATACATATAGTTATCGTTTGAATGTTGTGTATTTTTTAATAGGCAAAATATTCATCTAGAGTCGTAGAGTGAATTAAAATTGAGCTTCTATTATTATGAAATCTACTCTTAATTGTTATCACAGTAGATAAGCATAGCTTATAGAATTTTGTGATTTTCTTAAATTAAAACGCTATCAAAATGAGATTTCATGATAATTTCATTTTAGAGGTATATTCGCTTGAAATGGATAATAATGTGTGGTATTGTGTGATAGTAAATGAAAAAAGTTCTTATACATTTGTAAGTGTAGAATATTTATTAAAATGAAAGTGTACCTAGGGATCTGGACTTGTCTAAGACCGAGCGGTACAGGCTTAATCGCCACACCGAAGAGATAAAAGCTCAGACGGGTAGGTTTCAACTCCTACCTTACTGAGCTTTTTTATATGTTACAAGTTGACATTGATACAGGAGGAAATGATTCAATGGAAAAATTCTTTAAATTGAAAGAGCATGGGACTGACACAAAGACTGAAGTCCTTGCGGGTATTACTACATTTATGACAATGGCGTATATCCTAATTGTTAATCCACTTATGTTAAGTGAAACAGGAATGGATTTCAACGGAGTGTTTGCAGCAACAGCGATTGCAGCGATTATTGCGACACTGGTGATGGCACTTTATGCTAAATTGCCTTTTGCTTTAGCTCCGGGTATGGGTCTGAATGCATTCTTTACTTATACCGTTGTCTTTGAAATGGGTAAGTCATGGCAATTTGCTTTGACAGCAGTTTTAATTGAAGGTTTAGTTTTTATTGCTTTATCAGGTTTTAATGTTCGTGAGTCCATTTTTAATGCGATTCCTAAGAACTTAAAGATTGCAGTATCTGTAGGTATTGGTTTATTCATTACTTTTATTGGTTTAAGTAACAGTGGAATTGTAGTTCAAGGAGCGGGTACTATTGTTGGTTTAGGAAATCTAAAGAGTCCTGAAGCACTTCTTGCGATTATTGGTATTCTTATTACAGGTATTCTTGTTGCTCGTAATGTTAAAGGTGGAATGCTTATTGGTATTCTAGCAACTACAGTCATTGGTATTCCAATGGGTGTTACTCAACTTCCGACACAAATCTTTGCTTTACCAGATGTTTCTAAAGTAGCATTCCAATTTGTACCACTTAAAGAAGTATTCAGTATGCAAATGCTTGTCGTAGTTGTTACTTTCTTATTTGTTGATATTTTCGATACAGTAGGTACTTTAGCAGGTGTTGCTGCTAAAGCGGATATGTTGGATGAAAATGGTCAATTACCTGAAGTTGGTAAGGCACTTATGGCGGATGCGATTGGTACTGTTTCAGGTGCTATGTTAGGAACAAGTACAGTTACTACTTTCGTTGAAAGTGCATCAGGTGTTGCTGAGGGTGGACGTACAGGATTAACATCCCTAACAACAGCAGGTATGTTCGCTATTGCTCTATTCTTTGCACCTTTATTTACCATGGTTCCTTCAGCTGCTACAACACCAGCTTTAGTTATTGTTGGTTTATTCATGATGACAACAGTTAAAGAAATAGACTTTGAAGATATGACAGAAGCGATTCCAGCATTCTTAACAATCGCTATGATGCCATTTGCATATTCCATTGCTGAAGGTATCGTATTTGGAATGGTTTCATATGTAATCATTAAAGTTCTTACAGGAAAACATAAAGATGTTTCCATTATCATGTATATTTTATCTTTCTTATTTGTTGCAAGAATCATATTCTTATAATAGAAAAAGTGTTTAAACTGAGACTCATTTTTGAGTTTCAGTTTTTTTTGTGCATTCACTTGAGAATGCTATGAAATTACTTAAGAAATTTATATATTATGCTATAATATGCAAAGTAGAAATGGAATGAGAATATGACGTATATTAAAAATAACTTTAAGAAAATATTATCCATTTTCCTGATCTTATCGTTAGGGCTGGGGATTTTTATTTATACAACACGATGCAAGCTCGATGGTAGTAGCGTATGCTTTAATAATAAACTCGATACCTTCAAGATTGAGGAAAATGCACAGATTGTTGTGCAGGTTGAAAGTGAAGCTATGGGGGAGTATCTTGTAAAAACATGGAACACCATCCATACGCAACAACAAAATGTTGTTTCATATATTGTTAAACCACCTCTGAGCCTAACGCAGCTGGCTGATGATTTAGAAAGTGATGTATTTATTACCTCCTCTAATAATGCGGCTTATGTTTTAGGCAATAGCTTTGATATGGGGAAAAGTTTTAGAAAAGAAGTCCTATCAAAAACACCTATCACCTTAGAAGCAGAGTTGAATGCTTTGGGCAATTATTTTGTCCCCAACTCCTATACTGGATGGAGTTTTGTATACAATAAAACATTACTTGAGAGTTTAGGAGTCAACCTAGAGGATGCCAATCATAATTACTTGCCTGATAGCTTTGAAACATGGGAACAACTTGTTACTTTAGATACGCTAGTTTTTGAAACCCTTGATATTCTGTTCCCCTTATCTTTTAAAGATCAGTATTCATTTTATCCCTTTTTAACATCTGGAAAATGGGGACTCAATTTTACAAAAAATGGCGAGGATGCAGGTTTATCACACCCTGAGTTTTTAAAAGGCTTAGAATTTATTGAGTTTTTATCCCAAGCCAACTTATATAAGGAAGATAAAAAAGCTGAGGATCTCTTATGGGAATATAATGTTGCTTTCTTCGAAAATAGAACTGCTTTTTCATTAATGAGCGATTGGATGAATTTTGAGTATTACCAAGAGAAAACAGATGATGAGTATGTTATAGCGCCCTTGCCTAGTTTTAAAGAAAATACCTTACGTCCTAAAGGAGAAGTAGATGGTTATTTGGTGGATAAAGAAACTTTATACCCCTCTGCATCTGCAGAAGCGATTCGTATCTTAAGAAGTGCTCAAGCCTCACCCTATTATAGTAGTGATAGTCAGAAGGTTTTTGCATATCATCGCGACTTAGTGGATGATTTGGAGTTAGACCAAGAGTTAAAAAATAAGATATATGCATATAATTTCATCGATCCTGATCCCGTTATTGTCTTAGAAAGAGCACCACAAGTTCTTGCGCGTTTCTTCCTACATGAAGTCGATTTTATGGAATATCTAGAAAAACTTTATGATGGTGAGTTGAGTGCTGTGGAAGCACAAAAAGAAATTGAAGATTTACATAAAGCATGGTTAAGCCAGTATATAGAGGAAGAGTAGAGTATGTGGAAAGAGTTTATTGAGAAAGAGAAAAAAGAGGATTATTTTCTAAAACTGGATGAGTTTTTAGAAAAACAAGATTCCAATATTATTTTTCCACCGCTTGAAGATCGTTATAAAGCGTATGAACTTACGGCTTATAATGATGTTAAGGTTGTCATTTTAGGACAGGATCCTTACCACCAAAAAGGCCAAGCGATGGGATTGAGCTTTTCAGTTCATCCAGGTATTAAGATTCCTCCTAGTTTAAATAACATCTATAAAGAACTGGAATCGGATTGTGGTATCAGTAAGATTACAGGAGATTTAACCGGATGGGCAATGCAAGGAGTATTTTTACTCAATGCGAAGCTCTCTGTAGAGTTCAACAAAGCGGACAGTCATAAAAACCAAGGTTGGGAAATTTTTACTGATCGCACTATTGAATATTTGAGTCAAAGAGAAAAACCTATCATTTTTGTATTATGGGGTAAAAGCGCACAGAGTAAAAAGGAACTGATTGCACCGCATCATCGTGTCTTAGAAGCACCGCACCCTTCTCCATTGAGTTCTCATCGGGGGTTCTTTGGATCAAAACCTTTTTCAAAAATTAATCAACAACTTATAGAGTGGGGTGAAGACCCAATAGATTGGAGCCTTTAATGTTTAATGATATTCACTTAGCAATTGACTATTTAGAGTCAAGACGCAATATGACATTGGGAATTGATAACTTACTTCAAGCCCTTGAAGTACTGGGTCAACCGCAAAACAAACTGCGCTGTATTCATATTGCAGGGACCAATGGAAAAGGGTCCACCACTAATTTTACCCGCTCGATCCTTCAAGAAGCAGGATATAAAGTAGGAACCTTTACTTCGCCTCATCTATCACATCACAACGATCGCATCCGTATTAATGATGTTGATATCAGTGATGAGAACTTATTGCATTATATGAATCAAACGCGTTCTTTATGGGAAAAATATCAGCTTTCAATGTTTGAAATTGATATGATGATTTCAATTTTATATTTTATTGATGAACAAGTAGATTATGTGGTTTATGAAGTGGGCCTTGGAGGACGATTGGATGCAACCAATGTTATTACGCCTTTAGTTTCAGGTATAACCAACGTCGATTATGACCATATGAATATCTTGGGAGATACACTTGAAGCCATTGCCTTTGAAAAGGCCGGTATTATTAAGAAAGGTGTTCCCATCATTACTACTGAGAATAAAGCGGAAGTATTAAAAGTATTTAAAGATATATCCTGTCAAAAACAGGCGCCATTTATCATACTTGATAGTCCACAGGTCACACTTAAAAATAAAGCCTTCACATTGAATTTGGGAAGGGGTATTGAAATGAAAAACCAAGCCCTGTATCAAAAAGACAATGCGAATCTTGCGATTCAGTTAGTCAAGAGCTTGGACTTGGATATTGATTTTGATACGATAAAAAAAGGGATTGAAAAAACACACTGGGCAGGACGTTTTGAAGAAATCATGCCTAATGTCTATTTAGATGGGGCTCATAATGATCAAGGAATGCGTAAATTAATTGAGAGTCTTGAGATGCTTGATAAACCTTGGACTGTGGTATTTACAGCTCTTTTTGATAAGTCACACCATGCGATGCTACTGAAGCTTTCTGAAAAAGTAGATCATCTAATTGTAACGGAATTTGATTTCTACCGTGCTGAAAAAGCTGAAGTATTGGCACAAGGTTTGGATGTTATTGTCGAAAGTGATTATAAAAAAGCAATTGAGAAAGGCTTACAGCTCAAAGGAAAAGGAACCCTGATAATCACAGGATCCCTCTATTTTATCTCTGATGCCAGAGCTTATTTATTAGAAGCTAAGAAATAGCTTCTTTTTTAATACTCAATTTTTTCAAGAAGTCTTAAACCATTTAAGATAACCACAATAGTACTACCTTCATGAAAGACAACACCCAGTGGCAAGTTCATTTTTCCAATCGTATTTAAGACTACTAATAAGATGACAACGCCCATTGAAAAATAGATGTTTTGCCATATGATTTTATCCATACGCTTGGATACTTTATGTGCATATGCAAAGTTCTTCATGTCATTTTGCATTAAAACCGCATCAGCTACATCAATGGCTACATCCGTCCCATTACCCATTGCGATACCAATATCAGCATGTACCAATGCAGGAGCATCATTAATACCATCACCTAACATCGCTACCATACCATATTTGTCTTGAAGCCCCTTAATAATGTTAGCTTTATCTTCAGGGTGTACTTCAGCTTTAACTTCTGTAATACCTATGTTCTTTGCGACAGCAAGGGCTGTCTTTTCTGCATCTCCTGTAATCATAACGGGTTGGATGTTTTGTGATTTGAGATAATTGATAACGTCAATGGCACTTTCACTTGCAACATCCATCATGGAAATTAATACTAGAACTTGATCTTTAGTACCAAAATAGACAACAGTCTTTCCTTCTTCAGCATGTGCATCTGTAAGTGATTGTAGCTCACTTGAAATAGAGTTGAATGAAGAGGGTTTACCAATTTGATAGTTTATGTCCTTGTGTGTTGCCACAATGCCAGTACCAATGATGTTCTCCACCTCAAAATTAATTTCTTCAGTGATCTCAAAATGATTCAGTATGGCGTTTCCAAGGGGATGATTGGCTTGTTTTTCCATAGCAACAATAATGTCGATATACAGTTTCTTATCGGCATCACTCAAACCTGTAATATAGTCAACGTTGGTCACCACAGGTTTTCCTTGAGTTAGAGTTCCCGTTTTATCAAAAGCTACAGCGTGAATACCAGCTAGATTCGCAACATAAGATCCTCCCTTAAAAAGAACTCCATGTTTTGCGAGATTTGAAATTGCTGATAAAGTAGCAGGAACTGCAGAAGCCGCAAGAGCACAAGGGGATGTGACTGTTAAGAACACCATGCCGCGATAAAATGACTCACTCCAACCCCATTGTAATATGTAATTACCAAATAGAATATAAAATGGGAAAATTATTAAGACTAGGGTCACGTATTTGGGTTCAAGAATCTTAATTCGTGTCGCAGTTTTAGATAAGTTGGATTGGGACTGGTCTACAAGTTGTAAAATCTTTGCGAATACAGTTTCATTGGGGTCTTTAGTGACTTCCATAATGAAGTTTCCATTACCATTGATTGTCGAACCAAAAACAATATCGCCCTTGGATATTTCTTTGGGTATACTTTCACCGGTGATGCTGGATTCATCAATACTTGAATTTCCTTCAATTACGATGCCATCCGTTGCGACTTGGTCACCAACATTAACTTGAAGCTTGTCGCCAATTTTCAAACTGTCAACTGCAACAATTTTAGTGCTACCATCTTCAAGAATCAAACGGGCTTCGGTAGGATTAAGTTTTAATAGTTTAGTGATCTCTCGTTTACTTTTACCTTCTGCATAATCTTCAAGAAAGTGTGCCCCTGCAAAAATAATAATCAATAAGGCTCCTTCTTGAAAATCTCCAATCATCATAGCCCCTATAGCAGCAAGACCCATAAGAAGATGAACATTAGGCGTAAATTTTTTATGTTTTTTTGTTTCAGTATAAGTATCTAAAAACCCCTCACCCATCACATGATATCCTGCCGCCAGCATGGATAATGTAAAGGTGATATTTTTTCCAGTGCTCATAAGCTCAGCCACAATGAATAGTACAAATCCGATGCCATATAGGATGACAGGAAGCTTTCCATGATTGTGGTGATCGTGTTGTTTTTTCATAATTACCTCCATAAGTATATGAACAGTCGCTCATATACTTATATTATAAATGAATCTATCCCAATTGCAAGTACCTTTATTTTGAAAATATAATAAACGTGGTATAATAGGAATGGAAAACGATTTCCGTAGGTGGTATTTTATGAAAGTAAAAACAGTATTACAAGGTTTTGAGTGGTATATTGAACCTGAAGATAAACATTGGCAAACTCTTGAAACACAAGTAGAATCATTAAAAAAGATGGGTATTACAACAATCTGGCTTCCCCCAGCATTCAAAGGACACCAAGGTCTTTATGATTCAGGTTATGGAGTCTATGATCTTTATGATTTGGGAGAATTTGACCAAAAAGGTTCAGTTCCAACAAAGTATGGAAGTAAGGATGAATATTTAAAGTTAATCCAAACCATGCAAAAGCATGATATGCGATTAATTGTAGACATTGTTTTGAATCATCGTATTGGTGCCGATGCCACAGAAGTGGTGCATGCTCATGAGGTTGATTTTCAAAATCGATACAATATCTTAGAATCTAAGGATATTGAGGCTTGGACCGTCTTTAACTTCGAAAACAGAAAAAATAAGTACTCTAGTTTCAAATGGAATCAGGAGCATTTTAAAGCTGTTGATTTTGATGTGCGGGAAAATAAGAAGGCTATTTATCTTTTTACCAATAAAAAATGGGATATCGGTGTTGATGATGAGCTTTTTAATTATGATTATCTCATGGGTGCGGATGTTGACTTTAAAAATGAAGCTGTTCAGGATGAAATGCTTCAGTGGCTCAATTGGTATCATGATTTAACTCAATTTAATGGAGTTCGTTTGGATGCGATTAAGCATATTGATTCCAGTTTCTTTAAATTAGCGTTACGCAAGTTGCGTGAAAAAGATCATGAGATTTTTGCGGTGGGCGAGTATTGGAGCCGTGATGTGAAGGCATTGAATAATTATTTAATGGATGTAGACTTTTCGATGCAGTTGTTCGATGTGCCCCTTCACCACAATTTAGCCGATGTCTCTAATATTGAAGGCTATGATTTAACGACTCTTTATCATGGAACACTATTTGCGACCAATCCCAATCATGCGATGCGCTTTGTGGATAATCATGACACCCAAATCGGACAATCACTGGAGTCATGGGTTCAACACTGGTTTAAACCTCATGCTTATGGGTTTATCTTATTGCGAGATGCAGGGACTTCTTGTGTTTTATCTTTAGACTTATATGGAAATTCTAAGATGTCCATTCCTAAGGTTGAGGGACTTGATAAGATGATTCTTCTGCGCACTCATCATATGAAGGGGACCTTTTATGATTACATGGATGAAGCCCAAACCATTGGTTGGTGTTATACTGGAGATGAATCTGGTGAAGGTTTCGTAAGTTTGATGAATACAGGACCTCGAACCATGAAGCGAATGTTTGTTGGTAAGTTTAATTCAAACTCTACCTATGTGGATATCTTTAATTCAGATAATGTGGTTAAGATCGATGATGAAGGAATTGGTTATTTTATGGCTCAGGACAAAGCCTATGCAGTTTATGTAAAAGTTGGAGGAAACTATGTACAAGGTATTTTATGATGATTTAAACTTCGTAAGAATTGAAACGAAACAAGCGAAGATGTATAAGATCCTTAAGGAGAGCGCGACCTTTTCATTAATGGATATTAGCGAAAAAGATGGGATTTATGTATATACATATCATACCCAACATTTAGAAGCGAACCACCCTATAATAATAGATGGTAAAGTCTATCCACTCATATATCGTGGTATTACTAAGACTGATTGGTTTTTAAATACCTATGATGCTACTGGAGAAACCATGGGTTCCTATGTTCAAAATGACCAAACTCATTTTTGTGTGTATGCACCTACGGCTCAAAAGATGCATGTCATCATAAACGATGAAAAATTGATAATGGATAAAAAAGAAAACGGTGTTTTTAAACTCACTGTTGATAAAAACCTTCACGCCTTAAGTTACCTTTATGAAGTGGAAATGTATGGAGAAATTAAACGCACAACAGATCCGTATGCTATTGCCTCCCTTGCTAATCGGGCAGCATCGGTTGTGGTAGATTTAAAGAGATTAAATTTACAGGTAGGTGATGTTCATATACAATCTGATCCTATTATCTTAGAAGCCAGTGTCCGAGATTTCTCAATGGATCCTGATGTGAATTTTAAACACAGAGGTCAGTTTTTGGGAATGATTGAGAGTCATGGCAATTATGGAATGAAACATGTGGTTGATTTGGGGATTACGCATTTGCAATTAATGCCTGTCAATGACTTTCAAACAGTAGATGAACTCAACCCTTTAGCACAATATAATTGGGGCTATGATACAATGCAGTTTATGGCTTTGGAAGGATCCTATAGTAGTGATGTACACAATCCTTTACAAGCAATGAAGGATTTCGCAAAGCTTGTGGATCACTATCACCAACATAATATTGGTATCAATTTAGATATGGTTTTCAATCATATCTATGAAGTAGAGGATCATCCATTCAATATTTTGGTTCCTTATTACTATTTTAGATACACTTCAGATTATAAACTCAGTAACGGTTCCTTTTGTGGTAATGAGATTGCTTCAGAAATGCCCATGATGAGAAAACACATTGTGGAAAGTGTTGCCCATTTTGTGAAAACATACAATGTGGATGGTTTTCGATTTGACTTAATGGGACTTTTAGATGTTGATACGATGAACAATGTTTATGAAGCATGTTCAGAAATTAATCCCAATATCATGATCTATGGAGAAGGATGGTCTATGCCGACAGTCTTAGAGGACTATCGACAAGCCAGTATAAAGAATTTCTATCAAATGCCACGTATTTCTCATTTTAATGATCGTTTTAGAGATACTGTTGCAGGGGAATTGAATGAGACAGATTTGGGTTATGCTGATGGAAGAGTGGAATATACAGAGAGTATCAAAGCAGCATTAAGTGCCTATAGTGATAATACCTATGCGTATCAAATGTTTAATAAAAGTATGCAAAGCATTAATTATGTGGAGTGTCATGATAATATGACCATTGCAGACAAAGTACAGCTTGCACAAAAAGGCAAAGAGGAAGCCTTGTTTATGATTGGATTGGTCTTGTTTGCACAAGGTATTCCCTTCTTACAAATAGGACAATCCTTCTTTAGAGATAAAAAAGGGGATGCAAACTCTTATCGCTCACCGGATAGCACTAATAGAATCGAATGGAAACTCTTGGATGTGCATCAAGATATGAATGACACAGTTAAGTCTTGGATTTCCCTGCGCAAAAAAATGTATGCCATTAAAGAAGGTTATTCCTTTAGACAAGAACGCGCCTTATTACATTATTATTATGGGCCTTATGAAGTTATTTTTAATCCAAGCAATCGATTTGATATTTTAAAACCAAAAGAAATCTCGATTATCAAGCACGCATAAGGCGTGCTTTCCTTGTGTAGTCGGCTTGAATAAACTACAATTACACTAGGAGGTATTTTTAAATGAAAGTAGTTTTAGTAAGACATGGATATACTGAAGGAAATGACCAAGGCCTTTATACGGGTTGGACTGACACAAAGTTATCTAAAAAAGGAATCGAAGATTTAGAGTATTATCGCGATAATTATGATTATCCCAAAACAGATCGTTATTATACTTCAGATTTATCGCGTACTATTGATACATTCCGTATTATTTATGGTGACACCGCAATTAACGAGTCCACTTTTGCTTTTAGAGAGATTAACTTTGGAGAGTATGAGAATATTAAATGGGATTCGATTGAAGACATTCCTTATAATGAGGTTTACGTGTTAAATCAACCCCATGTGGCAGGTGAAACCATTTCTCAGGTTAGTATGCGACTTTTTGGAAAGCTAACTGCTGTTTTAGGTGAGATGGAGGATAAGGGTGAGGAATCAGTGACCATTGTTTGTCATTCCGGTGTGATTCGAACCATTATTATGTTTTTGACTCCCTTATCATTTAATAGTTATTACGATATTGATACACCCAATGGATTGGGCTATATCTTAGATATTGACTTTGATAGTAAGAATAATTACTTAACTTTAAACCACTATGAGGCGATTGCGAAAAAGCAAGGTGTTGCTTAACATCTTACTTTTTTTATTTTTATTTTTAAAAAAATAAAAGTGTTTAAATGGCTTAAACAGTGGAGAATATCAATATCTACGGAATACGTTTTCTGTAAGTGCTAACATTTCGCTTTACAAATATCAATATGTTGTTATAATAGAGATAGGAAAACGATTTCTTAGTTTTCAGAAGGAGGAAATTATGTTTAAGAAAATCGGGAGATTATTAATGATCTCAACAGTAGTACTGTCTTTAGCAGCATGTAGCTCAGGCGGTAAAAAAGGTGGCGACACATACGCACTAAAATTATGGGGTTCACAAGATGACCAAGAGTTATTGGCAGAACTTGTAGAGGACTTCAAAAAAGCTAATCCAGATGACACATATGAAATTACATTGGGTGTTGTTGGTGAGCCAGATGCTAAGGAACAAGTATTAGGTGACTTAGAAGCATCAGCAGACGTATTTGCGTTCCCAGATGACCAAATGCATGAATTCTTAAGAGCAGGAGCACTTTATGAAATTACTCTTAATAAAGACGCAATTCTTGCTTCAAACCTAGATGGTGCAGCAGCAGCTGTTCAAGTTGATGGTAAAATGTGGGGAATCCCATTTACAGCTGACAACGGATACTTCCTATACTATGATGCAAACTACTTCACAGAAGAAGAAGTTCAATCACTCGATAAAATGGTTGCTAAATTAGAAGCAGACGGCAAGAAAATTCATTTTGCAGTGGATAACTCATGGTATATTGCTTCATTCTTCTTAGGTGCAGGCGGTAGCTTAGGTTACGAAGATGGAAAACAAACAACAGACTTCAACAATGAAACAGGTGTTAAAGTGGGTGAGTACCTTGCAGACTTCGTACAATCAAAAGCATTCTTAACAGGTGATGATGAAGTTATGATGGCTGGAGCATCCGATGGAACAGTTAAAGCAGCTGTATCTGGTGCATGGAAAGCAGATGAATTCAAAGAAATTTATGGCGATGGATATGCAGCAACTAAATTACCAAGCTTTACACTAGATGGTAAAGAGGTTCAATTAGGAAGCTTCGCAGGTCATAAAGTTTATGGTGTTAATGCTCAAACTGAACATCCAGAACAAGCTATGGCACTTGCAGAATTCTTAGCTAACGAACAAAGCCAAGCAAAACGCTTCGCACAACGTTCTTTAGGACCATCCAATAAAGTTGTAGCAGATAGTGATGAAGTTAAAGCTAATCTAGCGTTAAATGCACTTGCACAACAGGCAGAATTTGCACATTCACAACGTGATGTTACAGGCGCTTACTGGGGACCAGCTGAAGCGTTTGGTAAAGAACTTGTTAGTGGCAATGTAAGCGATATTAAAGCGCTTCTTGATGAAATGGTAAAACAAATTACCGAATAAGACTTATCGGGGGCATTCATTGCCCCCTTTACTATAAGAGGTGTTAGAAAATGAAATTAATTAAAAACTATATTGAAGGATTTATAAATGGCGATAAAATAACACGACTGTCTTATTTTGTAATGGGATCAGGCTCATTTTTAAGAAAACAATATGTACGGGGATTCACTTATCTAGGCATTCAATTGATGGGAATTATCTATTTTGCTGTATCGGGCTTTCAAAGAATAGTTGGTTTGACAACATTAGGAACCGTTTCAGCAGGACGTGTGTGGGATGAAGCACGCGGCATCTACATTAACTCAAAGGGTGATAACTCAATGTTGTTTCTACTCTTTGGAGTCGTTGCGGTGGTTATCTTACTTGGACTTACATTGCTTTATTTTCTTAATATTAAAAATGCAATAGAAAATCAAAAGAGCATCGAAAATGGCGAAGCATTGCCAACTTTTAAAGATGACTTAAAAGATTTATTCGATAGAAAATATCACATTACTGTATTGAGTATTCCAACAATTTTAACGATAACCTTTACAGTATTACCACTCATTTTTATGATTCTGATCGCATTTACAAATTTTGATAAAAACCATCAACCTCCAGGACATTTATTTACATGGGTTGGACTGGATAACTTTAAAGCTATATTTTTTGAAAGTGATATTATTTCAGGAACTTTCTTTGCGCTTTTAAAATGGACCTTTATTTGGGCATTCTTTGCAACATTCCTCAATTATATTTTAGGAATGCTTCTAGCAATGCTTATCAACTATAAAGGTATCAAGCTAAAAAAATTATGGCGTACAATTTTTGTGACAACCATAGCGATTCCACAGTTTGTCAGTTTGCTATTAATGTCAAAACTATTGGCAGATCAAGGTACGGTGAATCAGATATTGATGTCCTTGGGTATGGATACGATTCCATTCTTAACCAGCCCAAGCATCGCTAAGATTACAGTTATTGTTGTTAACTTATGGGTTGGTATTCCCTATACTATGCTCATTACATCTGGAATTCTGATGAATATCCCTCAAGATATGTATGAGAGTGCTCGTATTGACGGAGCATCCCCTTGGGTTCAATTTAGAAAAATCACCCTACCCTATATGCTTAGTGTCACCGCGCCCTATCTTATAACTCAGTTTGTAGGAAATATTAACAACTTTAATGTTATCTACCTATTGACCGGTGGGGGTCCATTAACACTAAAATACCATCAAGCAGGACATACAGACCTTTTAGTAACTTGGCTTTATAAATTGACTGTAGATGAGAAAAACTATGCACTGGCATCGACCTTAGGTATTATCATCTTTGTGATATCGGCAACCTTATCACTAGTAGTATTTAGAAAGGTTACTCAAGATGGCAAGGAGGGTACATTCCAATAATGAAAACAAAAAGAAGAATACTTTCAACCTTAGGCCATATTTTCCTAAGTATCTTATCGGTAATATGGTTACTTCCTATAGTATGGCTTTTACTTCAAGCCTTTAGAGGTGAAGGTGGCGCATTTACTAACTATGTCATTCCAAAGACATTTACACTCAATAACTTTATCTTGTTGTTTACGGATACTAAGTTGTTCAACTTCCCCAGATGGTTTATGAACACACTCTTTGTAGCAGTGATTACAACCGTTATCACTACGATTGTCGTTTTACTTACAAGTTATGCTTTTTCAAGATTAAGATTTAAATTTAGAAAACCCTTAATGAACTGGATTCTAATTTTAGGGATGTTCCCAGGATTTATGTCCATGACCGCAATCTATCACTTTATTAAAGCTCTAGGTTTGGCACAAAGTTTATGGGCTTTAGTTCTAGTATATTCAGGTGGAGCTGCCATGGGATATTACATTTCAAAGGGATTCTTTGATACTATTCCATATGCAATTGATGAGTCTGCTATGTTAGATGGCGCTACGAAAAATCAAATTTTCTGGAAGATTACACTTCCAATGTCAAAACCAATTGTAATTTATACGATCTTGACATCATTTTTAGCACCATGGGTCGACTTTATCTTTGTTTCAGTTATCATGCGCGATAGCTACCAAAACTATACTGTTGCATTGGGCTTGTTCCAAATGCTAACTCGTGAAAATATAGGTCGTTACTTTACCCGCTTTGCAGCAGGTGCTGTACTTGTTGCGATTCCAATAACATTGCTCTTCATCTATATGCAGAAATATTATGTATCAGGAGTAACAGGTGGGTCTGTTAAAGGCTAGTGAAAAAAATATTAATAAGTCTGAGCATCTTACTTTTTCTTTCCTCCTGTAGCGTAAAAGAAGATGCCGTTAAACCGGAAGTAAACTCCGTCTTCTATGAAATCTTCGTAGGGTCATTTTATGACTCTGACGAAGATGGCATGGGCGATTTAAAAGGAGTTCAAGCGAAATTAGACTATATTCAAAAAGATTTAAATGCTACAGGAATTTGGCTCATGCCAATTAACCCCTCTCCTACTTATCATAAGTATGATGTGATGGATTATAAAGCCATCGATCCATCTTATGGAAGCATGGAAGACTTTGATGCTTTAGTAGAAGATATGAATCAACGTGGTATGGATTTAATTCTCGACTTTGTTCTGAATCACTCTTCATCAAAACATCCCTGGTTCATTAAAGCTAAGGAAGCAAAGCGCAACAACACTTGTGATGAAGTAGTGGAATGCGATTTTTATAATTTCTCAGAAAGCTATAAAGGGCGCTATCATAAGATCCATGATTCGCTTTACTATGAAGCAGGTTTTTGGAGTGAGATGCCAGATCTAAACCTTGATAATGAAACCCTTCGCAAAGAAATTTTAGAAAGTGCTAAATTCTGGCTGGACAAAGGAGTTAAGGGGTTTAGATTGGATGCGACGACACACTTTTATGATGATTCTCAACAAAGTAATATTGAATTTCTAAAGTGGTTTAATGATGAAATAAAATCCTATAAAAAAGATGCATACATTGTGGGTGAAGCATGGACCTCAGATGGTATCGTATCTGAGATGTATCAAAGTGGTGTGGATAGCTTCTTTAATTTTAGTAACTCGCAAGTCGATGGTCGTATTGTGCAAGCACTAAGAAGTGGTGATGGTGCGAAACTATCAAAGAACATTGAAAGTTATCAAAATAGAATTAAGGCAATGAATCCAAATGCTATTGATGCAAACTTTATTTCCAATCATGATAATAACCGAAGTGCTGGCTATTTAGTAAAACTTGAAGATCAAAAGTTAGCTGCTAGTATTTATCTATTAAGTCCTGGAAATCCATTTATTTACTATGGTGAAGAAGTGGGAATGAAGGGAAGTGGAAAAGATGAAAATAAAAGACTTCCCATTATTTGGAGCCATAAAACCACGCAAGGTACCACTCAAGGACCCAAAGATGCGGATTATAAACCCGAAGATCAACTGAGTGTTGAAGATGCACTCAAAGACAAAGATTCGTTATTAAATCATTATAAGAAAGTGATTAACTTACGAAATACCTATCCTGATATTTCCCGGGGAATGTATGAATCCCTTGATTTAGGAAATAATGCACTCTATGGTTCACGTCAAAATAACACAGTAGTAGTGCATAATTTAGGAAAAGACACAGTATCATTTGAAATGCCTCATAAAAAAGTAATTTCAGTCTTGGGTAAACATAAGATTAAAGGTACAATGATAACAATTGAGCCAAAAAGCTCAATCATAATAGAGGAATAGGTGATTATATGGCAAGTATGAGTGATGTAGCAAAAAAAGCTGGGGTGGGAGTTTCTACGGTATCAAAAGTTTTAAATAACTATTCAAATGTGAGTGTAGAGACGCGAGAAAAGGTTCTAAAGGCTGTGTCTGAATTAAACTATGTTCCCAACACTCTTGCTTCCGCATTATCATCCAAAAATAACAAGCGAATTGCTGTGGTAGTATTTATTAATAATGAACGCCAAGCGATTGACGAAATTAATATGCAATACCTATTTGGTTCATCACGACAAGCAAAACAAGAATCCTTGGAGATTGTAACTGTGTTCTCAAATATTTTCTCTGACTTTAATAAAGTAGAGTTAATCCAATATTTTAAATCACTGGCTATCTCAGGTATGGTGGTTTATGGTTTACATAAAGAACAAGAAGTTTTCAATGAGATGGTTGTGGAAGAACACTTTAAAACAGTCTTAGTCGATGTTCCAATCAAGAATATGAAAACATCCTATGTCATGGTCGATCATCAAAAAGCACAAAGAGAACTCTCGGAGTTAATGATTCAAAATCATACCACTAAAGTAGATTCTGTACTTTATCTAGCGGGAAGACGCGATGGCTTTGTTACTGACTTAAGACTTCAAGGTGTTGTGGATGCTTGTGATAAAGAAGGCGTAAAATTGAATGCGCAATATGCGGATTTTAGTGAGAGAAAAGCAATACAACTAACCAAAGAATACGCCTTTGATGCAGATATTGTCATTTGTGCATCAGACTTAATGGCAATTGGAGCCATTGCAGCACTAAAAGACATGGACATCTTTAGACCAGTTTCTGGCTATGATGGCATTAAACTTTTGGGCTATGTTCGATATCATATCTATACTGTTAAACAAGATTTCTATCAAATCGCAGTAACTGCGGTTCAAGAAATGAAACGATTATTAGAAGATTATCCCGGTCGTGCGACCTTGCTCGACTATGAGATTACACGAATTAACTATGAAAATGTTATATACTAGGAGATTTAATGAAAACAAGATTAGAAAATTTACTCAATCATAACATTGAGGGTGCTACAACATCACAGGTTTATGATGCGGTATTAAAAATAACGCAAGAAGAAATAGCCCATACACCTCATGTTCACGGAGACAGGAAGGTCTACTATATGTCTGCAGAGTTTTTGATTGGAAAACTACTGGCAAACAATTTGATGAACTTAGGTATCTATGATGATATAAAAAATGTCATTGAAGCCAATGGTCATAAGATGACCGACATTGAAGAATACGATCCTGAACCATCCTTAGGAAATGGTGGATTGGGGCGTTTAGCCGCATGTTTTTTAGATTCCATTGCGACTTTAGGAATCAATGGCGAAGGACTAGGACTCAATTACCATTATGGTTTATTTAAACAAGTCTTTAAGGATCATCTACAAACAGAAGAGAGAGACACTTGGTTAGACATTCCTTCTTGGCTTAGAAAAACTGACACTACTTACCCTATAACAATAGGAGATACAAAAGTAACATCAAGAATGTATGAAATTGATGTGGTTGGCTTCAACAAAGAAAAAACTACTTTAAGACTTTTTGACTTGGAATCCATCGATGATTCCGTCATCACAAAAGGCATCGATTTTGATCAAGAAGCAATTGATAAAAACTTAACCTTATTCCTTTACCCTGATGATTCAACAGAAAAAGGCTTAAGACTTCGTTTTGCGCAACAGTACTTTATGGTTGTTAGTGGAATTGATTATGTTGTGCAGATGCATAAAGACGTCTTAAATGAACTGGATAAGCATGTTGTTATTCAAATTAATGATACTCATCCTGCAATGGCAGTCTTAATTTTAATTAAAAAATTAAAGGAACATGGTGTTAAATTTGAACGTGCTGTAGAAATAGTGTCCAATGTATTTGCTTATACAAACCATACTATCTTAGCGGAAGCTTTAGAAAAATGGCCCTTGGAATACTTTAAGTCTGTCGATGAAGACATGGTTTCAATTTTAAAGGAATTAGATAAGATTGTTAAAAAACGTTCCAGCCTTCCAAGTGTGCAACTGATTGATAAAGATCATGTTGTACATATGGCATCTTTAGCGATCCATTTCTCATTTTCAGTGAATGGTGTTGCGGCTTTACATACAAATATTTTAATTAAGTCAGAACTGAAGGATTATGCTAATCTTTATCCCAATAAGTTCAACAACAAAACTAATGGGATTACTTTTAGAAGATGGTTACAATTTTCAAATCCAGAGCTAACTGATTTTATTATTTCTAAAATTGGAGATGGCTTCATTAAAGAGGCAACTGATCTGAAAGCACTGGAGCAGTTTGTGGATGATGAAACGGTTCTTACAAGCATAATGAATATTAAGCATCATCAAAAAGAACGTCTCAAGGACTTCTTGTATCGTGAGGAGAAAATCGAACTTGATACCAATTCAATTTTTGATATTCAAATTAAAAGACTACACGAATATAAGCGCCAACAGCTTAATTTACTGTATATTATTCACTTAATGCAACGAATTGAAAAGGGTTATAAACCAGAGCGTAAAGTGACCTTTATCTTTGGTTCAAAAGCAGCTCCTGCTTATACCATCGCAAAGGATATCATTCATGCTTTATTAACCTTATCTTCTATTATTGAAAAGGATGCACTGCTTTCAAAATACATTCATTTGGTTTTTGTAGAAAACTACAATGTGTCTAAGGCAGAATACCTCATTCCAGCATGTGATGTTAGTGAACAAATTTCATTAGCTTCAAAAGAAGCTAGTGGTACAGGTAATATGAAATTGATGCTCAATGGAGCCATTACCATTGGAACACTGGATGGAGCCAATGTGGAGATTATGGATCATGTTGGTGAAGATAATATATATATCTTCGGGCAACACAGTGATACTATTTTGGAACATTATGAAAAAGCAGATTATGTTTCAAAAGATTTCTATGATAAAATTCCAGCACTAAAAGCAGCTGTAGACTACTTAGTATCCGATATTATGTTAAAAGAGGGGAACAAAGAGAACCTCGAAAGACTCTATAAAGAACTCCTCAATAAAGACTGGTTTATGACTTTCATTGATTTTGAAGATTATGTCAAAGTGAAAGATCAACTCTTTAAGGATTATGAGGATCAAGTTAAGTGGGCTAAGATGAGTCTTATGAATATTGCTAATGCAGGATTCTTCTCATCTGATCGTACCATCGCTGATTACAATCGCGAGATTTGGAAGGTGTAACATGAACAAAAGAGAAGCAGGACTCCTTTTAGCAGTCTCAAGTCTTCCAGGGACCATGGGTCTTGGAGATTTTGGGAAAGATGCCTATGAGTTTATTAGTAAACTCAGCCGTACAGGGGCCAAAATTTGGCAAATCCTACCACTTAATCCCGTGGGATATGGTAACTCCCCATACCAGACCTATTCCTCTTTTGCGGGGGATGAAATATATATTTCAATTGAGACTTTGTTTGAAAATTTAGATATTGAATTTCATTTTAATAAAATTGAATCAAAAAAAGCAGATTATGAGAATGTTCGCGCTTTAAAGCGCGAATACCTCGCTCAAGCATTCAAACATTTTAAAAAAGATGAGTCATACAAAGCCTTTATAAAAGAAGCTTTTTGGCTGGATGAGTATGCAGAATTTATGGCTTTAAGAGCTGAAAATAACTATCAAACCTGGACGGACTGGACGATTCATAAAGCCAAGAAAGAACAGATAGACTTTGAAAAGTTTATCCAATATGTTTTCTATTCTCAATGGATGGAAATCAAACACTATGCCAACATTCACAACATAAAAATAATGGGAGATATTCCAATCTACCTAGGTCATGATTCACATGAAGTCTATGGCAATCAAGAACTATTTCATCTCGATAAAGATGGGCGCCCTACTTTAGTTGCAGGTGTTCCACCAGATTACTTCAGTACAGAAGGACAGTTGTGGGGAAACCCCATCTATAATTGGGAAAAGCTAAAGGAAACAGACTACAAGTTTTGGGTGGATCGTTTGCGATGGAATCAAAAAATGTTTGATATGATTCGTATTGATCACTTTAGAGCCTTTGATACGTATTGGGTTATCCCAGCGGAGTCAGATTCTGCTAAAAATGGTCAATGGGAAATAGGACCAAGACATGACTTCTTTGATGCAATCTATCGTCAAATTAAAGACTTGGAAATTGTGGTTGAGGACTTAGGTGATTTAAGACCTGAAGTTTTAGAATTGCGTGATGATTATGATTTAATGGGAATGCAAATAATTCAGTTCGCACTGAAACCTGAAGAAATTAAGCGTGATAAAAACATGTCAGAAAATATATTGGCCTACACCGGAACCCATGATAATCAGCCTGTAGGTGGTGCTGTAGAAGATATGAGTTTTTTCAAACGCCTTCAAGTTCGTAAAGATTTAGGAATGCGCGGGATTAGGGACAAAAATTTAATTGATCGTATCAATCACTATGCGCTTAGTTTAAATGCCAATATGGTTATTTTACCAGCACAGGACATTATGCGTCTTGGGAAAGAAACAACGATGAACCATCCTGGTACTGTGGGCAGTCCTAATTGGGAGTGGAAGCTTCTCAATTTGGATAGCTTGGATAGTGGCCTGGAACGTTTTAAATCATGGATTAAATCCACAAATAGACGATAAACCAACGAAAGTTGGTTTTCTTTTTGTGTACTTGCAAGGATAAGATTCTTGGCGGTATGCTATAATGAAAGAAAAGGAGTGCTTATGAAAACAGTTAAATTAAATAATGGTGTACTCATGCCGATTATTGGCTTTGGTACTTGGCAAACCCCTAATGGAGAAGTTGCAGAAAATGCAGTGTTTCAAGCATTGAAAGCAGGATACCGTCATATTGACACTGCCGCAACTTACAAAAATGAATCCAGTGTTGGGGATGGAATCATTCGAAGTGGTATTGATAGAGAATCCATCTTTTTAACTACGAAACTTTGGAATGATGCTCATTCTTATGAAGGCGCAAAAAAGGCCATTAAAGACTCTCTTGAAAAATTGAAAGTGGATTACTTGGATTTATATCTTATCCACTGGCCTAATCCTAAACTGATTCGTGATCACTGGGAAGAAGGAAATGCTGAAGCATGGCGTGCGATGGAAGAAGCAGTAGAAGCAGGATTAATTCGTGCAATTGGTGTTTCGAATTTCCACGAAAAGCATTTGGATGCACTACTAAAAACCGCAAAAATTAAGCCAGCTGTCAACCAAATCTATGCAAGTCCATCCGATCCTCAAGAACATCTAAAAGCGTATAATGATGCGCATGGTATTGTAACACAGGCCTACAGTCCTTTAGGAACTGGGACTATTTTGGAAAACGATGTGTTGAAGCGAATCGCAAATGAATATCAAAAGAGTGTCGCTCAAGTTGCAATTCGTTGGTCGATACAAAAAGGTTATGTTCCTCTACCAAAATCCGTTACTGAGTCAAGAATTATTGAAAATTTTGATGTCTTTGATTTTGAACTTAAGGATGAGGATGTCGCAACTATTGACAGCTTAAGAGGGATTGGGAAAGAAGCCCTAGACCCGGACAACTTAGATTTTTAAAATAAAAGAGCTTTTTTACTGAGCTCTTTTTAACTTTTTGAAAGGACTATACTATATGACAGTGAATAAATATCTTGGTGATGTGTCAGAGTTAAGAACAGAAATACTCTATGAAAGACTGCTTAACTATACCCAATCACAAATGGCCCAAGTCCCCCATGTAAAAGGGGGTCGAAAACTCTATTACTTATCAGCAGAGTTTTTAATTGGAAAACTCTTATCCAATAATCTAATGAACTTGGGTATTTATGAGGAAGTGCAGCGTCACTTACAAAAACATGGTCGAAGCTTAACTGAACTTGAAGATTTTGAAACCGAACCTTCTTTAGGCAATGGTGGATTGGGTCGTCTGGCGGCATGTTTTCTAGATTCCATCGCAACCTTAGGAATCAATGGTGAAGGCTTGGGTCTTGTTTATCACAATGGACTTTTTAAGCAAGTTTTCTCACCCAATAATCATCAACTTGAATATCCCGATACCTGGCTTGATAAGCCCTCATGGTTAAGACGTACAAACTTTGTTTCAAAAGTAAGTATTGGAGATTTAAACGTTTATGGTCGCATGTATGAAGTAGATGTCTTAGGCTATCAAGGTCAAAAAACTATGCTGCGTCTTTTTGATTTGGAGTCTGTTGATAATAATCTGATTGAAGGGGGTATTTCTTTTGATCAACATGCCTTAGAAAGAAACTTAACACTCTTTTTATACCCTGATGACTCTTATGAATCAGGGCAACGTTTGCGTTTTATTCAACAGTACTTCATGGTGAAAACCAATTTGGATTACATTATTTCGGAATACAAAGAAAACTTAAATGAGTTAGACAAACATATTGTCATTCAAATTAATGATACCCATCCTGCGATGGCCATTCCGATGTTGATGAAACACCTTCTTAAAAAAGGTGTAGACTACTATAAGGCGGTAAATATTATTACGAATGTATTTGCCTATACGAATCATACGATACTCTCAGAAGCTCTAGAAACATGGCCTATGGAGTACTTCTATCAAGTGGATAAGGAACTGGCGGAAGTTATCAAACGGATGGATAGGACGGTACGTGAAAGAAGTGATGATCCTTTTATTGGTATTGTTGGTTATTATCATATTGTACATATGGCATCCTTGGCTGTTAATTTTAGTTTCTCTGTGAACGGCGTTGCCCAACTTCACTCAGAAATAATTAAAAACACTCTCTTAAAGAGTTTTTACAATCTCTACCCAGAGCGATTTAATAATAAGACCAATGGTATCACATTTAGAAGATGGCTCTTATTTTCCAATCAAGAATTAACCCAATTTTTAGATGAAACCATTGGAGAGACGTATAAGAAAGATGCCAGTGCGCTTGAAATGTTACGTGAAAAGAAAGATGATTTAGCACTGATTCATACCCTTCTTGATATCAAACAGCAAAAGAAAAGACAGCTTAAGGAGTTTTTACAAAGAACAGAGGGTATTAGTGTGAATGAAGATGCAATTTTTGATATTCAAATTAAGCGTCTACATGAGTATAAACGCCAACAACTCAACCTGCTTTACATGATTGATTTATACTTAAGGATTAAAGAAGGCTATGTTCCAAAACGCCCGATTACCTTCTTCTTTGGAGCTAAGGCAGCTCCATCGTATGTTATTGCTAAAGACATCATTCATGCGATATTAACCTTACGAGATTTAATTGCAGCGGATGATGTTGTTTCTCCCTATATTCAAATTGTCTTTGTGGAGAATTACAATGTCACCAAGGCAGAATATCTCATTCCCGCATGTGATATCAGTGAGCAAATTTCACTCGCTTCAAAAGAAGCCAGTGGCACTGGCAATATGAAACTTATGTTAAATGGCGCCTTAACACTGGGAACTATGGATGGTGCGAATGTTGAAATTGCAGCGCAAGTGGGTCCAGATAATATTTACATATTTGGTAAAACTAGTGATGAAATTATCAGTACCTATCAAAGAGGAACATATCATCCCCAAGAATATTATACGGGTAAACCTCGTATTCGACGCATTGTGGACTTTCTAATATCAGAACCCATGCGTCTAAAGGGAACCACTGAAAACCTCTATCGTTTATACTATAATATTAAAGATAGTGACCACTTTATGACATTAATTGATCTTGAAGAATATATTGTGGTTAAGAACAAAATGATTGACGATTATGAAGATCGAGAATCATGGGGTAAAAAGATGCTGATGAATATATCAGGAGCAGGATATTTCTCAAGTGATCGTACGATTGCAGATTATGAACGCGATATTTGGAAAACAAAAGAAGGCAAGTAAATGCCTTCTTTTAAGTAGTGTAATGCTATTAGAAATCCAGTTCAACTCTATCAAAAAGGAATACTGAAAGAGCGATTCCTCCAAAAATATAGACTAGGATTATCGTTAAGGGCATGATAATATCAGCACCTTGAATGATCCCTGAGTATAAGTTTGCTTGAGCAGTTGTAAGAAGAAATTTTTGTAAATTACCAACTATTTTCACAATGAGTGGTAAAGAAAGGATGAGTTGTAAAATTTGATCCACCACTCCTAATGCTAATAGTAAATATGCAACTATGGAAATAGTTGATTTTTGCGTTGTAAAAATTAGGTTACTAGAGAGCCCATAAAGGGCAAGAATTGCGATGAAGTTTACCACAAGTTGAATAAATAAATCTTTGAAAATACTCATCCCTAAATGATATCCCAAAAAGAAATCTACTAAAAATACATGTGCTAAGGCATAGAGGTGAAAGAAAAAAAGTAGGATAACTGCTTCGATAAATTTTGTAAGAACAAGGGTACTTCTTTTCGTCCCAAAACCAATGGCAGTTTGCATAGAGTGTGCTTTTAAGTCATCACCATAGATTGTGGAAAAAACATAAATTCCAATAAGTACAGGTGAAAGTGAAATGATGAGTAGGATGAGGCTATAGAAATTATTTTCTTTTACGGCAATGGACATTGTTATAAATCCAGCACTAAATAGAAATAACATGAAATATAAACTCTTCTTTTTTGAAATACGATAGATATCTGCTTTAATATGATTTAACATTTTAGGCCCCTCTTTCTGTGAGTTCAAAGTAATAATCTTCAAGTTTTTTAGTATTTTTAATGATTTCAT
>CAZZFJ010000015.1:0-31602 GCA_964653415.1 uncultured Erysipelothrix sp.
CACCTTCTTCTTTTAAACGAATTATCGGATAATGAAACTCTAAATCATCATAGTCTTTACTAACAATGGTTAGAACTTTCTTATTATTTAAACTCACTATTTCACCTACTCTCATAGTTAATTTTCTACCATTATCTTAACATGGTAGAAATTGAACTGATATCATTGTGCTTTTTATAAGTGAATTTAAAACGCATTATCAATACTTTAATCAATCAGGTAATTGTAGAATGTTTCATCAAGAGGTTTATCTAACTTCATATCAATTCTCACTACATTTTGTCCATTTGCCATGGTTTCGTTTCTCTCACTCCCACTAATTGGACTCATTTTACCAAGATAGTAAAAATTCGTATTGTAAATGGAGTCACTTTTCTTCACAAAAAGATTGAGCTCAATTTGCTTTTCTTTGGATTGAAGAATATTAATGACTTCTCTAGATTTTGTAGTGAGTTTATTGCGTGAATACCATCTAAAAGTATTGGTGTTAATAAACCGATCTTTGTAATCGATACTGTGATCTACATCCTCTTTATTATACGTTACAAAAATAGGACATTCACCCTCTCTAATAGAGTATCCAAATAAGGTACCAGATATATCCTTACCCCATTCTAACAATCTTGAAACATCTTTTCTGGTATATAACTCTCCTATTGTAAATCGCATAGAGCTATCATACCTTTTACTAACTAGAATCGATGTTTCTATCACATCGGTATAAAACGACTCGAAAAGACTTTCTTTTAAAACTTCCTTAAACTTATAGTGATAAGTAATAATATCATTTTCCACATTTATTAGTGGAAAGGAAGCGTATGTTTGACGCGTGGATTGCGTGTAGAAAGTTAAATCAAGCATTGCCAACACGGAGTCAATGGTTTTCTCAGTGTAATAAAGACCTTTGCTTATATATAAACTTTCAAGTTCTGTTTTCGAAATAGATTTATTGTTTAATAATTCTTTTAAAAGTAAGGCTTCATGTGGTCGCTTTCCATTCAATATTTCTTTTGAAAGTAATTGCAGTATTTTAAGAGCATCACCTTTGATTGGTTCTAGTTTAGTCTTTTCCTTAAATTCTTTGTCATAGTCTGAAAGGAAACTATAATATGACTTCTTTTTCGTTCCAAGGATCACTGGATCAATAGACTCGTGATTGAAAAAGTCTATTAACATAGGGATTCTTCCAATCTTGTTTTTGAGACTATTGTATTCTTTTTTGAGATTCATGATTGAAGAGAGTTTTGCTGAAGCAATGGAACTAAAAATTCTTTCTTTAGCAATTTCTTCAAAATTGATGCTTGAGATCCCTGATATGTAACTTGTATCAATTGTCTTACGTCTTAGAATATCCTCATTTAATGAAATATCTCCAGAAAGTGCCATGGGAATCATATAATTGTTTTTGTAATTTCCAATAAAATCAATCACAGTAACAAATTCTTTGTTTTCATGCAATCTTAAGCCCCTACCTAATTGTTGCACAAAGATAATGCTGGATTGAGTTTCCCTAAGCATCACTACTTGATTTATAGATGGAATATCAATTCCTTCATTAAAAATATCAACAGTTATGATGTAATCCAAAAGGCCTGATTCGAGTTGTGCAATAGTTTCTTCGCGTACGGCATGTGAATCTTTTCCTGACAAATAGGCAGTCTTAAAACCTCTATTATTTAACATTTTTGATATCAATTCTGCCTCATCTACCCGACTTGTAAAAATTAAGCCTCGAACTTTATTTCCAAAATGACCATAATAATTCATTTTATCCACCAAGTAATCGACTCTTTCTTCAGATGCTAGGTATTTCAATGAAGAGAAGTCATCACTCATTTCACCATCTTTCTCAAAAGCAGTAACACCAAAGTAATGGAAGGGGCAAACTAAGCTTTCCTCCAAAGCTTCTTTAAGTCGAATCTCATAGGCTATGTTATAATCGAATAGTTTGAAAACATTAATATCATCCGTTCGTTCCGGTGTTGCAGTCATTCCAAGCATAAACTTAGGACTAAAATATTCCATAACCTTACGATAAGAAGGGGCTCCTGATTTATGAACCTCATCAATAACAATATAATCGAAATCTTCAGGGTGAAACTTCTCTAAATACTTGTCGGAACTTAAGGTTTGAATGGTAGTAAAAAGATATTTTGCACTATAATTTTTGTGATTACCTGTAAGAAAGCCATAATCAGATCGGTTATTACCTAAAACTCTTTGAAAAGATTGCATGGCATCAAATAGTATTTGCTCGCGATGCACTATAAATAAGCAACGTTTCGGCGAAAAGTTTTTCACATCAAAAGCTGCCAAGTAAGTTTTACCTGTTCCTGTAGCTGAGACAAGCATCCCTTTTGAAGCCCCTTCTTTTCGTAAGGAGTCAATACCTCTTAGCGCAGCTACTTGCATTTTATTAGGGATTATAGTCGAGCTTAGATAAGAAACATCTTCTACTTCTAAATTCTGTTTTCCTAAAAAAATAGGTTTCTCATATTTTAGAGCATAATGATTAATCCAATTTTCAGTTAATGGTACGGCATTTTCCCAAGTTTTCATGATCGTGTCTTTAATTTCTTGGATAACCTCACCTTCAACTAACGAAGACACCTTGATGTTCCATTCATGATTCACTTTTAATGCTTGTGAAGTTAGGTTTGAACTTCCCATTATTAAAGTTGAATAACTATCATGATCAAAAATATATCCCTTTGCGTGAAAGCCTATCGAATTTGTAACCCGAACTTCAACATTTTTTATTTTCAACAATTCTTGGAATACTTTGGGATTATTAAATGATAAGTAATCTGAGGTGATTATCTTACCATGTACACCTTTGAGTGATAAATCAAATAGAATTGATTTTAATTCATTAAGGCCACTTTCTGTAATGAAAGCTATTGAGAATGTAAAAGAATGGCATTTCTTTAACTCGTTATGAATGGACTCCAATACGGTTGTTTTTTTATCTACATCATTAATTAAGAATTTTGTACGAACACTTTCATCCACATTAACTTGTCTATCTAAAAAACCTTTACTTAAGGAACCCAGAATTCTATCTTCAATACTCATCTTAAAAACTCCAAATCATTAAAATCAGTTGTCTTTAAAATATTTAAAGTTTCTTCATCCGCTGGAGCCCACTTGACACTATCAATATTATCTAGGCTCAACCACTTCATATCCGAATGTTCATTCAAAATGGGAGTTGAATCCACTAAAGTACAATAGTATGTTGAAAGTGCGATATCTCCAAAGTCATAAGCATATACAGTACGAGTAATAAAATCATGAACCCGTATTTCACATGAAAGTTCTTCTTCAATTTCTCGCTTTAACGCCTCTTTTGGTCTTTCACCTGTTTCAACCTTTCCACCTGGAAATTCCCACAGTCCACCTAAAGATTTATTACTGGGTCGTTGAGCTGAGAATATTTTATTATCTTTAATGATAACAGCTCCTGTTACTTCTAAAGCCATTAAATCACACCCCTTTAATTCATATGATATCATTCTCTTTAAGCAAGATCTACTACTTATGTATTATTTAAGTCACTTGAGATCTATTAATTGATCATAAAGAAGAACATCACTTTATTTTCATTTGAGCATAATTATTGATATTATTTCGGTTTTGAAATAATATGTAATCAGCAGGAGGATTTGCTATGAAAAAAGTATTAGGAATTCACCATATCTCCTCTACAGTAGGTCATGCTCAAAGAAACGTTGATTTTATGAGTGGACTGATGGGAATGCGATTGGTTAAAAAAACACTCAATTATGATGATAAAGACATATTCCATTTTTACTATGGTAATTATGATGGGAGTACAGGTTTAGTCACTACCTTCCCTTTCAGTGATGCTATGGAAGGAGTTATAGGTGGAGGCCAGGTTACACGCTCTATTTATGCTGTCCCAAAAGGAAGTCTTAATTTTTGGATGTTAAGACTTGAAAGCTTTGGAATTGAATTTACTGTTGAAACGGTATTTGGTAAAGAACGGATTAATTTTTCGGATTTAGATGGTCTTGAAATGCAACTTATTGAAACTGATGATTCAGTTGATAACATTTATGAGACTGCAGATATTAAGAAAGAAAATGCTTTTCAAGGAATACACAGTGCCCAGCTTATTTCAATGCGCCCTCAAGACACTTTAGAGCTCTTTACAGAGGTACTTGGCTATGAAGTAGTTGCTGAGGAAGCAAACCGAGTTTTGCTAAGGGTAAATGATCAATTAGGGGGAGAAATAGAACTCTCTAAGGAAAAACTTCCTATGGGTCGCATGGGTAAAGGGACTGTCCACCATATTGCTTTGGAAGTCGGAAACGATGAGATTGAAACATGGCGAGAGATTCTTATTGAAAAGGGATATAAACCCACTGAAATAAAAAATCGTCATTACTTTAAGGCTCTCTATTTTAGAGAACCTGGTGGTATCCTTATTGAACTATCCACCTCAGGTCCTGGTGTTTTAGTTGATGAATCTTTGAAGGAGCTGGGTACAAACTTTATTATTCCAAAACATTACTTAAAAGATACAGAATATATCATAAATCATATGATGCCCATTTTTGTTAGGGATGTGAAAACCTTTGTAGATTATGGTTATCGTAATAAGCAAGAATATGATCTTCTACAAGAAAAAAAAGAAATCAAGCAAAAAATAGCCACAATCATAAAGCTATCCAAAGAACGCACATTAAGTGAAAGTGAAGCAAAAACATATCAAGAGTTAAAATTACAATACTTACAACTCGGAAGGGACAACAATTAATATGAAATCACTACAAGGAATACACCATGTTACTGCAATTACCAGCAGTGCACCACGAATTTATGAATTTTACACAAAAGTACTGGGCATGCGCTTAGTCAAAAAGAATGTTAATCAGGATGATCTTACAACCTACCACCTCTTCTTTGCGGATGATAGAGGAAATCCAGGGACAGATATGACATTCTTTGACTTCAAAGGGATACAAGCACATCAAAAAGGAACCAATGATATCTCCAGAACTTCATTTAGAGTTTCAAGTGATGAAGCCATAGAGTACTGGCTCAAGCGCTTTGAGCATTATGATGTAGCCCATCAAGATATTACTGAGGAGTTTGGACATAAAGTCCTTTACTTTGAAGATTTTGATCAACAACAATATGCCCTGATTTCTGATGAGAAAAATAAAGGCATCGCTGCAGGAGAAGCATGGCACAAAGGACCTGTACCTGATGAATATGCTATTGTAGGTTTAGGACCTATTTACTTAAAAGTATCAAGACTAGATTTAATGGACCAAATCCTAGTCCATATTATGCAGATGCATAAAGTAGAAACCCAAGGAAATCTCAATCGCTACGAAATGGGTCAAGGCGGAAACGGTGCAGCAGTAATCGTAGATTACGATACAAAGTCACCCCAAGGATACCAAGGCTTTGGTGGTGTTCACCATGTAGCCTTCCGAGTCGAAGATCGCGCACATCTTGATCAATGGATTCAACACTTCAACAACTTACAATTAGGAAACTCTGGATTTGTAGAACGTTTCTACTTCCAATCAAACTATATAAGACTCTATCCCAATATTCTATTTGAACTGGCTACAGATGGCCCTGGATTTATTGATGATCAAGAAACTTATGAAGAACTCGGTAGCAAAACAACTCTTCCACCCCATTTACGCCACCGAAAAGAATATATCGATAAACATCTAAAACACTTTGATTCCACTTGGCCACAAGAAGGTGTCGATAAGGAATACTTTTAGAATAGGAGAAAACCCCATGAAACATGTACTTGAAAAAGGAACAAACAATAAGCTAATAATTACTTTACATGGCACTGGCGGTCATGCTACCCAACTCTTTGATATCGCAAAAATGATTGATAAGGAGGCCACTTTGTTAGGAATTGAAGGAGATGTTGTAGAACAAGGGATGAAACGCTACTTCGAAAGATTTCCAGATGGTAACTATAACTTTGATAGTTTAGATGCTGAAACACAAAAACTATATACTACGATTCTAGAACTAATTGACAGCTATCAACTCAAACAACATGAGCTCTACTTAATGGGTTACTCTAATGGCGCCAACATGATTGTAAACTTACTTAAGAATCATAACTTAAGTGCAAAAGGACATATCATATTACATCCAGCCATTATGAGAATGAATGTTCCCTATACAACACAGAACAGCACAGAAGCATTTATAACAAGCGGAAAACAAGATCCCTATTTCTCACAAGAAGCACTAGACACGATGATGTTGGGAATGAAAAGTGCTCAAATAAATCCAAATAGCTACATGTCAATCTATGGTCATCAATTAGTACAAGAAGAAATAGATGCCATCAAATCTTGGTATAACAAAGTTGATGAAAAATAAAATTATAAAAGATTTTGCACTTTTAGATTTAAAACAAAGAAGTAAATTGATAAAAGGGAGTATCGTCCCACGCCCCATAGCATGGATCTCAACACTCAATGAAAATGGTAGCACTAACTTAGCACCATTTTCCTACTTCAATGTTGTAGCTGATAACATACTGTCCGTTTCATTTCTCCCAGGTGCCTCTCACAATAAAGATACACTTCGAAATATTCTAAGAAACAAAGAAGCAGTAATCAATACGGCCACACTAGACTTAGTAGACTTGATGAATGAGAGTTCCTTGTCTTATAAACCAGAAGAAAGTGAGGCCGAGTTGTTAAACATAACTATGGGAAGCTCACAAAGAATAAAGACACCCTCCATAAAGGATGCAAAAATAAACTTAGAAGTAAAACTGCTTCAACATATTCCCATCAAGGATTCCAAGTATACTCATAAATCAGATATGGTGCTTCTTGAAGTAATCTCTGCATCTTTTGACCCAGAAATATTGGATACAGTTCATAACTATATTCTTATAGATAAGTTAGAACCAATTTCTAGACTTTCAGGTCCCTACTTTGGAACAACAAAACAGCTAGATGGTATTAAACGTAAATAATAAAAAAATAAAGGCTCACATTTTAGGATTAGTTCCTAAGTGTGAGCCTTTATTTTTTATGCTTTCTTCTTATTATATCGTTTTATGAGAATAATAATGGAATAGAGAAGTGTGAGTCCAAAGCCTATACCCATTACAATCAACCACTCTAAGATAATTCCCAGTTGGCCAAATCCTTCTGCAGTAGGCGGCATTTGAGTCACAAGATATATTCCTGCTACAAGTGCCACTCCTAAAAACACATAAGGTGCATATTTTATCTTATTGTATCCCATAAACAAACTATGTGCAAAACCAATTAAAGCTACTAAACCATAGGCTAATAGAACTTGAGTATCCGCTTCAGACACGCGCTGCACAATAATTCCAAAGTAAAGGGAAAAATAAATCGTTAGGGCAGTGAGCCCTGCTAACAGTAGTGAACGACTTTTTGTCATAATGCCACCTCCTAATTCTATTATAATACATTTTCTCAACTTCTCATTCGTTAATACACTATAGGATCCTCCTATCTAAAAACTATTTTTTACTTTTTGTAAAAAGGAAATATATTGTAGATACCAGGCAGATTATAATCGCAATCCCCATGATCAACATCCAACCCACAGTTGCGCCCAATTTATTGATACTATCTTGATTCGTAGGCATTTGTACATAAAGAAAAATACCTGCCAGTAAGGATGCGAATAGAAACAAGAACGGAATGGTCCTAACCTTTGAAAGGCTCATAAACATACTCAGTGCAAATCCTATAAGGGAAATGATTCCATAAGCAACCAGCAAACCAAACTCAAAATCGACTTTAGCTTTTACAATAATGGAAAGGTACAAGGATAAAAAAATGATGATTGCACTCAAGCTTGCAATGAATAGGGATTGGATATTTTTCATAATGCTACCTCCTATTTTCATTATATGATACAAATAAAAAAAGATAGTAAGATATACTATCTTTCAATGTAAATTAGTTATGAAGCCTATTTTATTTCAAACTGTCCATCCTTACCATAGTATAGCTCACTTTGCTCTTCTAAAAAGAGCTTCACAATTTCATTCATATCCCCTGCGAGTGTGTATTTGGGCAACTCTTCAAGTTCTAACCAAAACACCTCACCTTCATTAGATGATTGCAGTGTTCCGAAATAGGTAGAAGTCTGATATAAAAGAACAATATAGCGTCCTGTTGCTTCAGTTGTGAACTGTTTAATACCACACAAAATTGGGTTTTCTATTGTAAGACCTGTCTCTTCCTTCACTTCGCGGATAACTGAATCCACAAAAGATTCCTCAGGCTCCACATGTCCTCCTGGAAAAGCAATACCTTGCCATTCTTTTTTGATTCTTTCTTGCACTAACACTTGACTGCCTCTTTTTATCATGCACATATTCGTAAATGTTGCTTTTTCAGTTCTCATTAGTTTTGACTCCTTCACATAGGATTATTATACAATAAGAACATTACTTTTATTTAACTTTTTTTAAACCGGATTTAAGAATGAGCTTTCTCATTTAGTTTTCCATCCACAATTTCAAATATCTTATCGCATTGATCCAGCATTCTTGTATCATGGGTTACCATGACTACTGTGGTATTCATCGTTTGCGTTATTTCTTTTAACATATTGACCACATCAAAAGACTTTTCTGTATCTAAACTGGCTGTGGGTTCATCCGCTAAGACAATATCAGGGTTTAAAACTAAGCTCAAGGCAATCGCAACTCTTTGTCTTTCACCCCCTGAAATCTCATCAGGATACTTATTTCTTAGGTGCATAATATTCAGTTTTTCTAATAGATTTAGATAATTACTGTGATTTTTAGATTTATATTTTTTTAACTTCAAAATAAATTGTTCCTCTACAGTTAGATATGGTATTAGGTTTGAACCTTGAAGCACAAATCCCAATTTTTCAAAACGGATTTTTGAGCGTTGTTTCTCTGAGATACTGTATATATCGATGCCTTCAAGTTCTATTGTACCCTCACTTGGTTTCTGTAGGGCTCCCATAATTGTAAGCAAAGTTGACTTACCAGAACCACTTGGACCAACGATAGCTGCAAAAGTACCTTTGTTTAACTCTAGACTGACATTATCAACTGCAAGAATATCTGATTTTCCATCCTTATATGATTTAGTTATGTGTGTTATTTTTAACATGATAAACCTCCTATAATGCTTCCAAAGGATCAATTTTCAACACTGAAAATGCTGAAAACAAGGCTCCCACCAATGAACTGAGTATGACGAACACTGATACAAAGAGTGTCAGCTCTATATTAACTAATACTGGCACCGTTTTGGGTAGGAATGTGACGGTGATTTGGTTCAAAGCAAAACCAATACTTAGACCTACAAGCACAAGAATCAAAATTTGAACCACAATAGAATTTATAATCGTAAGGTTTTGATACCCTTGAATTTTTAGAACTGCAAATATCGCCTTTTTTTGCATGGTTAGAATAAACATAAAGATGCCCATAATAATAGATACAATAATTGAAAGAGAGATAATCATTAAGCCAAAGGTCAAAATTTGTGGTTTATATCCGGGTAAAGCATCAATTAATTCAGCTGTGCTTAGGTAAATCAAGCTATCATCTAGTGTCAAATTATTCAGCTTTGATTCATCTTTTACAATTATAAATGATGCTCTTTGGGGCATATTGGGAGTTGGCATACTGTTGGCGTCATTTTTCGACGAAGACGTATTGTAATTCATCATAAGTTCTGAAACCATTTCTAATTTCCCATAGACTACTGGAACTGTATTATAGTTGGAGTTTTGAGTAAAACCACTGATCGTAAATACTCTTTTTGTATTAGAAACTACAATTTCATCCCCTATTTTTACATCATACTTATCTTTAATATTTTGACTTATAACGACTTCAAAGTCATTGGTTGATTTTCTACCTTCCACTATTTCAGGAATGATTATTGAATCCTGTTGTTCATAACCCATGAATACTAAAGTTGTACTTTCTTTCTCAATCAAGTTTACATTAGTGGTACTAATAGAGACAAATTCAATATTATCGCTGCGATATTTTTCAATCTCGGATAGGTCCATTTGTGAAGCTAAAAGATTTTTATTAGAGGAGTCTGTAAGCAACACTCCATCAACTGCCCAATGATCAATGGCAGTTCTATTTAGTTGGGCTAATCCATAAGCTAAACTGGATAGAAAGTATACTAAAAAAGAGATTAGGATAATTACAGATAGAATCATTCCAAAACGTAATTTTTCTTTCTTTAATTCTTTAATGGCAATAAACATTTTTTAGTCCTCCTTAAAATAGTAGCTATTTTGAAGATAGCTTACTTTATATTTCTCATTCATCTTTTTCAAATGACGATACATCCCTTTATAATCTTTTTCTTCAAAAAGACTTAAATATACATCTTTTTCTCTTGAACTGGCACGCTTTTTAAAGTAACCCCAAACATGTTGAAATGCGTTCATTTCAGCACTTATATTATGACTTTCAACTTTATCCACTACTTGATAAAATTCCCGAACATCAACAGATTGATTATCCTTAAACAGTTTTCTTAGATCATTGTAACTTTTTTGTGACTTCGACATTACTCTATATTTATACCGAGCCCACTCTTGTTCAAGAACCTTCTGTGATGGATGAAAGTATAGGTTTACTTTCATAAAGGAGCGATTTTTATCTTTAACTTCTAACATGATATCCACTTCTAAGTCCATATAAATATCTAAATAGTCTGAAATAAATCTTTCTAAATTGATGGATTCAGAGTGGGCTCCGGTTCTTTTATTTAAAGCTTGCTGGCTATAGTGAAACTTTGGTTTTTTGCCTTTCCATGTAAACAGGACTTCATCTAAAAGAAATGATAACTCTTTGTCTGATGGATTGATTTCATGATGTAAGTTGTCAAAAACGACAGGTATTTGTGTTTCTTTTGATATTGCTAAGCAATCCTCCACTGTATACAGGCGGTCATCATTTTCTATAACTAAATATTTTTTTACAAGATCATCTAAAAGATTTTTATAGTTTAGGATAAATCGATTCATGGCTTTTTGTTTATCATCATAAACACCACCCACATGAAGAATGATACAAGCATCTTTACAATCTGTTAATAACTGTAATACTTTAGCATGGTAGTTTAAATCCAAAATCGCATTCTTAACTACCTCAGGATTGGGTGAGTTTAAAACCGTATATTGTCCTGGATGCATGGATACGCGAATCTTGTGTGTATCTATTTTGTTTTTTATTCTCTTAAAATCATCTTCAAATTCTTTGGCCCAATCCAGTGTATTGAGTAAACTGGAACCAAATGGTATCAGCGATGAAGAAATACGAAACATCTCATTGTGGTGTTTGATGTTGTAGTCAATGGTTTTTTCAAGAACCATTAAATTATGTTTTATCAATGTGTGTAGAACTTCATCACTAATATTTTCTTTTCTACATGTTCTATACTTGTTTGGTGAAACATCCATGTTCATCGAAGCATAACCAATTCTTGGAAGTCTACTATTTTGTTGTTGCATCATACATCCTCACTATCTTCTCTATTTATACATTTGATATTTTATCGAAAAAAATTGACCCTGCAAAGGTACAGATGAGCTTAAATTTTCTCGCCACTTATCACCTGATAAATAAAACTTATCATATGATAGGTCTAAATAATAGCAATATGCTTTTTTTTTGTATAAAATAGGTTTAGAAAGGTATGGATATTATGAACTTAAGAGACCAAATAATCACTACAGCAAGAGAACTTTTTATGAAGCAAGGATATGTCGCTACTTCAACACGTCAAATTGCAGCCATTTTAAATGTTTCTCAACCTGCCATATATCACCATTTTAAGAATAAAGAAGCGATATTTATTATTGTGATCTCCCAGTTTGCACTTGAGATTGGTTCACACCTACGCTTAATTGAGGAAAAAACGCAAAGAGATCGACTTCTTGCTATGGCATTGTATCTAAGGGAGAGTCATGAAATGAATTTTTCTTTAATGATGAATGACTTGCAGCATGCTATTTCGGATGAAACTAATCATAAAATCTTTAGTATTTGGTTTGAAAACTACTTCAAACCCTTTATTGACTTTTTTAACTCCATAGAGTCATACATACTGCCCCACTATAATGTATCCACTGTCTCCCAACACTTTTTAAGAATTTTATCCTCTTATATTTCAGAAAGCTATACCAATGAAAACCTTGATAAAGTGAGCATTGAGGATATGGTCGATATCTTTCTTCGTGGTATTACAGGACATAATTTTGAGAACCTTATTTAATTCAGTTTATTTAGATAATAAAAAGACGGACTTTCCATTTGGAAATTTCCGTCTTTTATTAAGGGGTATTGTCACTAAAAATTAAACTATTTATATTTTTTATTATAACTATAGAGTAGGAAGAAAAGAATGCCTAAGCCTAGGGTCATTAATCCTAGATATTTTAGACCAATATTTTTTCTATTACTGATGACTAAGTAAATACCTAGTAGAAATAAAATAGTGTTAGAAGTTAATTTGAGAATTTTCATCGAGTTCACCCCACTTGATTTCAGCTGGTGCTAAAGTGACTTCTTGAGTTTTTCCTTGTCCATCATAGACTGTGGTTATTTGGGTTTCATTTGTGTTGTTTAATAATGCAACTTTATGACTTTCAGGATAAACATTCAGCTCTGTATGAATGTTGGAGGAAGTAAATTTATAAAACTCTGCTTCGTTACCCATTGCGTAGAAAATCGCACGCGATAGGATACGGGTATTTACATGACTGTAGGGGAGTCCCATCATATAAACTCCACGACCTTTACCATAATCATGAGAACTTAATGTAATATTCTCATTATCCATAGCAAGAATTTCTGTATTTTCATTAAGTGCATAAGTATTATTAATTTGTTCACCAAAAATAAAGTCTTCATTTAAATCTTGAGTGATAAAATGGTTGTCTTTCACATCAAAGAAATACTTATCTGTTGAAAGTGTAAAGCCTAGCTCTCTATCTACACCCAGTACATCTGCTAGTTGGAAGAATCTTCCTCCTTTGTGATATGCTGATGGTTCCCCAATACCGATGAAGCCATGTCCTTGATCAACCCACGCTCTAATTACCGAACTTATTTGAGGATCATTCCAAATATCGCCACCAGAAAATGCTGTGTGGGCATCCCCTGCATTAATTATGACATCAATATCTGAAGGGATACCATTTCTAATATCTTCAAATGAGATAAATTCTACATCAACATCCATCCCCGATAAAGATTCTAAAACACCCAAATACGAGTAGATTTGCTTATAATGTAATGCATGTGCGACCATAAATGCTTGCCATGTTCTGAGTTTACCCCATGAATTTAAAATGGCTACTTTAGCGCGTGAATAGGTTTGTTTGTTTTCAATATTTGCAATGATCTCTCTAAATTGGTCTGCAGTATCCGCTACAAAATCCACAAACTTTGGAAACTTATAAGCTAGACTTGGATATCCACCATAACCAATACGGCTCACTGGTGAGCGCATAATAGCACGCCTTGCAGTAATCCAATTTTCCACACCCTCTATCGTAGGATCATTTCCTTCAAAGAATGTATCTGGGAAAAAGTATGGTAAGAAGCGCCCTTCAGTATATTTAACATGAGGAATATCTGAAATTACACGTAATGTCAGGCCGCCACCAACACTTCCTACCACAGCATCAAGTCCAATGTTTTCAAAATACTTTCCATAGGGCTCTGTCCCAATCCAGTTATCTCCTAAAAACATTATCGCTTCTTTTCCATATTCATGAACTATATCGACAAGCTCTTTTGCTTCTTTTGCAACAAAGCGTTGCGTAAAGTCTAGATAATCTAAATATTCTTTTGTCGGTGGTACAAATGTTGTGTTATAAGATCCTGCTTGAATAAAGTCTTCAGCATAGAGTCTATAACCATATTCTTCTTCAAATGCTTCTAATGCACGTGGAGATACTGATGATCCATAGCCAAACCAATCAACAAATTTTTCCTTACGCTTGTCATTAAAGAATAAGGTAAAATGATAGTAAAATGTTGTGAATCGAACAACATCAGTTTTGGGATTTGCTTCGAGCCATTCACGTAATTTTACTTTCATGTGTTTGTTAGTATTGGGTTGTCTAACATCAAATGGAATCTCATGTGGCTTATCGCCCCAATCATTTGTAATGTGATTATACATTTGAGTTGGATCCCAAATCATATACACTAAAATGTTTAATGTATATTCATGATATGGAGTAGTATCTTCAATTGTGATGGTAAGATTTTCTTGATCAATTGACCATTTTGAGATATCAACAAGTTCACCAGTTGTACGATTGTATACTTGCCACCATTCTTTGGGATCATGATTAAAATCCGGAACTATTTGTTCTTCTAAGAACCCCGCCATAAACTTAAAAGTTAATGATTTATCTTTTGCGGTATGATAATTTGATTGTACAAAAAGTTGTTGTACTTCATCTAAGTGACTCAATGCAAACTCATTATCACCACGGGCAACAAAATACTTTGTATAGTTAATTGCACCCAGATTGAGAAGTTCATCATCAAGATCTGTCCCATCACTATCACGTATCGCATCTGCACCCCATTTTTCTAGAAGTTCTTTTGTTTCATCAATAAAGTTTAATTCGGTTGGTAATGTAAACCTACCTTTAACAATTTTACTCATTATTCCTTAATTCCTCCAAGTGTCATTCCTTCAGTTAGTTGTTTTTGAACAAACATATATAAAATCAATGTTGGTAACATTACAATCACAAGTCCTGCATATAAAGGTCCTGGATTGGCAGCGCCACGAGCAGCTTGCTGAAGGTTCACAAGCCCTACTGGCAATGTTTTCATATCACCTGGCATCAGTGTTAGTGCGATGATATATTCATTCCAAAATGATAAAAAGTTGAATAAAATAATTGTAATAATACTTGGCTTTGCCATTGGGATCATGACCTTTGTCATGGTCTCAAAATGCGATGCCCCATCAATCCATGCTGCTTCTTCAAAAGCTTTGGGAAGTGTTTTGAAATACCCTCGCAATAAATAAATAGTAAAGGGTAGCGCTGTTGCTGCATAAACCACAGCGAGCATGAAACGATTATTAATAAATAGACCAGAAATTCCGGTAAGTTGCTTAACTTTTTTATTCCAATCCAAGAGCATTAAAAATATTGGAACCACAATATAGTTCACGTTAATGAAAAGTCCACTCATCACTAATAAATTAATAATCTTCTTAGATTTAAATTCGAATCTAGATAACACATATGCTGCAGGTAGTGCAACAACCAGCAATATTACAAGGGCCATTGAAGTTACAATAATAGAGTTGATAAAATATTGACCCATCTTTGCTTTATTAAAGGCATCAACAAAGTTTTTCCAGTTCAATCCCTCAGGTAATTTCCAAGGATTCATATAGAACTCTGCATTTGTTTTAAATGATGCTAACACAACCCAAACTAGGGGTATGATGATTGATACTGCTAAAGTAATGAGTGCAACATAAATAAATATTTTATATAAATTAAGTTTTTTCTTCATATTGTCCTCCTTACATTTGAATACTTTCGCGCTCTGTTACCTTATTTAGGATGGCTGACATCGCAAATGAGAATATAAACACGATAACGCCTATAGCCATTCCATAACCATATGAGGCATTGTTATAGGCTTGCTTATAGAGATAGCTTAAGAAAACTTCACTGCTACCCCCAGGCCCACCACCAGTAAGAATACTTACAAATAGGAAGGCCATGTTGATTGTACTAATGACAAAGAATGTCAGTGTCGTTCTTATATTTTCCCAAATTAGGGGTAAAGTTATTTGAAAGAACTGTTGAAACTTACTGGCCCCTTCAATATCTGCAGCCTCATATAGGTGCTGAGAAATTGAACTAATACTTGCCATATACATTACCATGTAATATCCGATTGCTTGCCATATCATGGCACCTGCAATAGAGAATAAAATTATACTGCTGTCCCCTAGAAATTGAATATTTTTCCAAGATTCAGGTTTGAAAACTCTAATAAGCGAGTTTAAAAGTCCGGATGAATCCACCGCATAAATTTGTGCGAAAACTGCAGAAATTACAGCAACTGACAATATATTCGGTATGTAAAATATCACTCTGAAAAAATTCGATCCTTTGATTTTGTCACGAACTAAGATGTTCGCAAAGAAAATTGCAAAGAAGAATGTAAAGACTGTGACAACAACAATGAGTACAAGGGTATTTTGAAAAGATTGAATAAATCTTGCATCCCGTATCAAGAGTTTAAAATTATCTAAGCCTACAAATTTTTTATTAGGCGATAAGCCACCCCACTTAAACATTGACATTAAGAAAATATTTATTGTTGGATAGACCATAAATACCAGCATGAGAATTACAGCTGGAGCAAGTGATGCAATCACAAACTTTTTTTGTTGTTTTTTTCTGTCCATAAGATCACCTCATCAATAACATAGCGGTGAACTGTTGCGCACCGCTATGTACTTAGTTTTTATTTAGTTGTGTTTTTCGACAGCTTCGATAACGCCATTATACCACTCATCAACAGTTTTATCTCCAATAACAACAGAGTTGACTGTTTCATAAAGTGCATCTGCAATTTCAAATCCAGGAACTGCTTCTCTTGAAGCAAATCCTACAGTATTACTCTTAGCACCATCAGCATAGATATTGAAGAAGATTTGATTGTCATCGCCTTCAGGAATAATATCTTCTGATCCAACAATAGGTTGAACTGCTGGTGTGTCACTATCCTTGTAGAAGATTTCTGCAGCTTTATCTGAGTAAAGGAATGCTAAGAATGCTTTTGCATTTTCTACATTTTTAGCGCCTGCAGGAATATATATTTCCTCAGTAAATGTAGAGGAGTAACGGTCGCCACCTTCTCTAATTGCTGGAACAGGTGCTAGTCCCCAAGCAAAACCATCTACTCGTGGTGTTTCAGCCATTTCCCCTGGTAACCATGTACCATTTGGAACAAATAGTGCTTCATTGTCCATAACTAATTGTTGATTTTTTTGGAAGCCTTCTTTATTGGCTTGTGCTACAGTATTTTCATGTGTATACTCTGCTAAACGTCCTACAATTTCAAATGCTTGTTTTGTACTTGCAGCTTTCCATGCATCAACATCATAATTCATTAACTTATTATATTGTTCAGGACCCACAATAACATTTAAGAGTGAAGAGAAGAAACCATCAAAGTAACCTGTTGTTGGATAAGTAAAGAGTGCAATTCCTTCTTCTTTTGCAACATCGCCTAATGCGAACATTTCATCCCAAGTAGTAGGAACTGTCCATCCTTTTTCTTCGAATAGGCCTTTATTATAGAATAGACCTAATGGTGAGTAGAAGTGTGGTGTTAAGTATAGTTCACCATCTTCATAAGGACGAACTCTGTTACTTTCCATGAAGCCAGGAATCACTTTATCCTTAACTTTAACTTCTTCTCCAGGTACAGTCATTTCTAGCAGATCTGTAATTTTGGTGATTGCTTTTTCTGCAACCATGGTATCTGTAAATCCATCTGTAGAACCTACTGCAAGATATACTAGATCAGGTGCTTCATCCGCTTGAACTTTGGGTCTTAGTAAATCGCCAATGTTTGGTTCTAAAACTAACTCAACTTCAATGTCATATAGTTTTTCAAACTCTTCGACAACCTTTTCCCATGATTTTGTTCCATATCCACCATTGAGTCCGTAAATTGTGAGGTTTCCGGATAACTCTTCAGGTGTATCGTCTTTTCCAGTTGAACATCCTGTTAAGACAAGTAGTGCAACTAATAGTACTGCTAATAGTTTTTTCATTATAATATTTCCTCCTTAGGTACCCCTATTATAAACCATAATGAAAGGGGTTAACATTCATTATGTTGTGGAAGATTGTTGTTTTCTTGCTTTAGTTGAATATTGTTAAAAAGACACAATCTAAATATATTTCCCTACAATGGCATTCATGATATCCCAATTGTCATTCATTTCTTGCACTAATTTTAATTGCGTTTTTGCCCGCACAAGATTGTGATCATCATAGGTTGTTTTAAAATAAACATCTCCTTGCAGATAATCTGTTAAAAAACGCATACCTGTTTCTAATGTCATCATTTTAGCACCCACAGGAAATAAACTGATTTCTAAATCCGATAGCGAACCCTCTGCACCTTCAAGAAATCCTTCAACATAAGTTTCAAAAAGATCCATATCAAACTTTACCTTACTTAAATCTTTTTCATCTTCAAGTGCTGTGCTTGCTCCAAAACGAATAGAATCTCCAAAGTCATCTAATGAGAAGCCAGGCATGACAGTATCAAGATCAATCACACAAATTGCTTGCTTGCTGTCTTGATCAAATAGTAAATTATTTAACTTCGTATCATTATGTGTTACCTTTAGCGGTAATTCACCTTTTTCGTGATAGTCCCATAAAGTAGAAACAAATTCCTTTTCATCCATTACTTTCTCAATTTCATTTAAAGCGAATGCTTTACGTCCTACAACATCATCCTCAACGGCTTTAGTGAAGGTAATAAAACGTGAAGGTGTATGATGAAATTTTTCTATTGTATAATTTAATGTCTCAATAGGAAAGGATTCAAGTAACTTTTGAAATCTACCAAAACATACACCACTAGCTCTAAAGTCTTCTGCTTTCTCTATCAGATCAAACGATACTGTATCCATTACAAAATCATATGCCCGCCAAGCACCCTTGTGTTCATCAATATATAAATATTCCTTATCTTTAGTTTGAATTACGGTCATGGTTTCCCTCTTGGGATCACCACCTTCCTGTTGAATTTTATCTTTTAGATATTGAGTTACCTTTACAATGTTATCCATAAGTTCAATAGGTTTAGTAAAAATATTTGTGTTAATTCTTTGCAAAATATACATACCTTCTGTGTATTCTATTTTGTATGTATCATTAATATGTCCACTTCCATAAGGTATTCCACTTTTGTATTCACCTTTAAAGTTAAACTTTGAAGCAATGTTTTTGATTTCCATAATAATCCCTCTCAATCAATAGAACTATTATAGATTAAACTTAAGTAACAAAATAGCTTAAACTATGAATTGAGCAATATATTATATATAATATCAATATAACAATGATTTTGATATAATATAAATGGTGATACTATGAAGCAAATTCTATCTAAAGTCCAATTTCGATATGTTGACAGTTCCAAATTTGATGTTGACTGGCACTCCACTCTTCACGCTCATGCTTTTACAGAGCTATTTTATGTTGTTAAAGGTAAAGGTTCCTTTGAATTTGGAGATGGATCTTCTGTACAAGTTAAAGAAGATGATATGATCATTATCAACCCGAATACAACCCATACTGAACGTAGTGACAAAGAAAACCTCCTTGAATATATTGTTATTGGAATTGAAGGTATTGAATTCTTAAGTGACGATGAAACAGTCGGTTACTCTTTACATAATTACTTAGAATATAAGCATGACATTCTATTCTATCTTCGTTCTATTGCAAATGAAGTAGGACACAGTGATACTTTTAATGAACTCATTGTAGATTACTTGCTTAAAATCCTTATCATGAACGTCATTCGCCGTACAGTTTCTGAGTTGCGACTTTATGAAGGAGACCCAAACATAAATAAAGATTGTCTCTTTATTGAAAACTACATCAACACTCATTATCGAGAAAATATTACTTTGGATAGACTTGCTGATTTGACTTTCTTAAACAAGTATTATCTTTCTCATGAGTTTAAAAAATATTCTGGTCAATCTCCCATTGAATACTTACTTAATAAAAGACTTAAAGAATCAAAAAAACTGCTAGCAACTACTGACATAAGTATTAGCCAAATGTCATCTATAATTGGGTTCTCAAATTCATCTTACTTCTCCCAATATTTTAAGAAAAATGTTGGCTGTTCCCCATCTGAATATCGTAAAGAACAAAAAAAGCAGTCATGACATTGACTGCTATATTCTTTCACTCATAACCATGTGGATTGTTGCTTTGCCAACGCCAAGAATCTTCACACATTTCTTTTAAATCACGCTTTGCACTCCAGCCAATTTCTTCATTGGCTTTTTTTGCATCAGCATAGACTGTTGCAATATCTCCTGCTCTTCTGGATTTTATGGTATATGCTATTTCATGTCCTACGACATCTGAGAATGCCTTTACCATATCGAGCACTGAGTAACCATTTCCTGTTCCAAGATTATATATTGAAACACCATCACCTGGGTTTAATTTCTTTAACGCATCCACATGACCCACTGCCAAGTCCACAACATGAATATAATCACGAACTCCTGTTCCATCAGCTGTGTCATAGTCATCACCAAATACTGAGAGAGCTTCAAGCTTTCCAACAGCAACTTGGGTAATATAAGGAACTAAATTGTTGGGTATTCCTTTTGGATCTTCACCAATAAGTCCTGATTTATGAGCACCAATTGGGTTGAAGTATCGTAAAATAACAACGTTCCATGAAGGATCTGCCGTATGAAGGTCTTGTAAGATACCTTCCATCATCAGCTTTGTTGAACCATAGGGGTTTGTTGTTGATAAGGGCGAATCTTCAGTAATTGGAACCACTTCAGGTGCACCATATACCGTAGCGGATGAACTAAAAACAATATTTTTTACGCCATGATTTGTCATTGCCTCACAAAGATTCAAAGTTCCGGTAATATTATTTTTATAGTACAGTAGCGGTTTTTCAACCGACTCCCCGACGGCTTTTAATGCTGCAAAGTGAATTACTGCATCAATACTTTCTTTATCAAATACTTCGTTGAGTTTCTCTACATCAAGTAGATCGACTTCATAAAAGACTAAATCTTTTCCCGTAATTTGCTTGACTCGATCCATAGATACTTTGGATGAGTTTGATAAATTATCTAAAATAATTACTTCATGTCCTGCATTTAAAAGTTCTACTGCTGTATGGCTCCCAATATAGCCTGCGCCACCAGTAACTAAAATTTTCATACTATTCCTCCTGTTTTTACTATCTTATCATATTATTATGTAATTCTAATGTTCTTTCTTGTGATTTATCATGAATATCTTGGTTAAATCCCTCCTATATTTTATAAGAAATCATTGTCTAAAAAAATTAAATATAAAAAGACTTTCATTCAGTGTTTTCATATTTACGTTTTAAAAAGAGATCTCTCAAGATTGGGACTAGAATTATACTCACAATTCCACCTGCAAAGCCATTGTTATAAAGATTGGTACCACCATGAATAACTCCTATATTCATAACCATCGAAAGATGTAGAAAACCCGCTAAAAATCCAGCAAATACACCAAACTCCCCACTAATAGGGGCTAAAGTGGTTCCAAATAAGCCACCCATAATAACTACAGTCGATGACATTTCCCATACCTTTAAAAAAGATGCTAAAGAAACTCCCATTAAAATGGGGACCACATTAAAGGGGTGTTTCCCAAATGCTGCAAATCCAACGACTGTAAAAATACCTGCTATGATTGGACCATTGATGGTACCCTTAGCGTAAATCACAAAAGTCAAAGAAACAATTCCCATAATCCCCATGTTAATGTAGCTTGTTCCTAATTCATAGTCATTTAAGAAGTCTGAAGGACTTTGACCGGTTCTTTTTAATAATACTTTATACTCTTGAATGCTTCCTTGTTTAAAGAAAAATCCATAAAGAATCAAAATGATACACAAGATAAAAGTAAAAGCATACAAAAAGTTATGATACTCATATGAGAGTATGTCCTGGGCTTCAATCACCAAATTGAAGGATTTCAAAATTGAAAATATCATGGTTCCCAAGATTCCACCAGATAAACCCACATTATATAAAGTGTATCCATCATGGGCTTTAAAAATTGAATTAGATATTGGAACGATAATTAAACCAATTAATACTCCCAGTGATATTCCTAAGATGATACCAAAAGGAAGACGTAGATAAGATCCAAACATCATTTCACTTACGATAGGTGAAAGTGTGGTCGCAAACATTAATTGCAGTAGAATTGAATCAAAACTTATTTTTTTGATTTTCGCGTAAAGGTATCCCCCAATGTAAATTGGCCAAAAGTTAAAAATATTTTTACCAATAAAAGCAAAGCCAATAACCGTTAACAGTGCCGCAATACTTAAACCTGTAATCTGTGATTTAAATTTTTTTAGTAATAGAATATTAATAAAACCCATAGTAGCAGCATTCACAAAAGCTGCACCAATTCCTCCTACTGCAATATAGTCAGTCAAAAGAATATCGGGTGATTTAATAATATCGATCAAGCCATTAAAGATAGCAGAAGGGCTGTCCAATAGAAAGGCACTGATCAAAAGTGTAAGGCAAAAAACTGTAATAACATCTAAGCTATCGTGTCTATTTAACATAGGCATCTCCTTAAGTTCTTAGGTCTATTTTATCACAAATCTATAAAAGAAGAGAGTGTAAAAATTAAATATCTTCCTTTATACCATACTCTTTCTCTAAATACTCTGAATAAGATAAAACACGATCAATAATACTTCCATCCTCTTTAATCTCAATGATTCTGTTACTGATTGTTTCTACAAATTGGCGGTCCTTACTGACGAAAATTAACTCTGATTTATAATCAGATAAAGAGTTATTAAGGGCTTGAATTGATTCTAGGTCGAGATGATTAGTGGGATCATCTAAGAGTAAAAGGTTGGGTGCTTCCAACATAGCCTTAGACATCATACAACGCGCTTTTTCGCCTCCTGATAGAACATGGATTGGTTTTAAAGGTTCTTCCCCACTAAATAACATTCTCCCTAAAAAACCTCTAATATAAGGTATATCATCAATATCTGTAAAGCGGGCTAACCAATTTAAAATAGGTTCCTCCCCTTCAAAGTAAGAACGATTATCTCGCGGGATATAAGATTTGGTAACCGTTTGTCCAAGAATAATTTCACCTGAGTCTGCTTCAATCTTTCCATCAATTAAATCCAACAAGAGTGTTGTTTTTAAAGGATCACCCATAAGTAAAATTTTATCCCCTTTGTTGAGGGTAAAAGATATATTTTCTAAACTGGTTTGATCTGTTTTCTTGGAAACATTTTCTAAAGAGAGAATGGATTTTCCCGATTCCCTTTTAGCTTTAAACTCAATGAATGGATATTTTCTTCGACTGGGTTGAATATCATCCAACACAATTTTATCCAGGGTACGCTTACGAGAAGTCGCCTGTTTTGATTTTGAAGCATTCGCTGAAAAACGAGCAATAAATTCTTCCAACTCTTTAATTTTTTCTTCTTTTTTCTTATTCTTATCCATAAGTTGCTTTGAAACGAGTTGACTTGTTTCATACCAAAAATCATAGTTTCCTGAGTAAATCTTAATATCACCATAATCAACATCCGCAATATGAGTACATACTTTGTTTAAAAAATGTCGGTCATGACTTACAACGATAACTGTATTTTTATAGTTAATTAAAAACTCTTCAAGCCAAGCAATGGCCTTAACATCCAAGTTATTGGTAGGCTCATCTAAAAGAAGTGTATTAGGTTCTCCAAATAAAGATTGTGCAAGAAGCACTTTCACTTTATCCCCTCCACTCATTTCATTCATCATTAAATAATGTTGTTCCACAGGAATTCCAAGTCCCGTGAGTAAGAATGCAGCATCACTCTCTGCATTCCAACCATTCATATCCGCATACTTAGCTTCCAGTTCACCCGCTAAGATACCATCTGCTTCAGAAAAATCAGGTTTTGCGTACAGGGCATCTTTTTCTTTCATAATGCGATATAAAGCTTCATTTCCCATCATTACTGTGTCTAACACGGTATATGCATCATAGGCGAATTGATCTTGTTTTAACATATATAAAGTTTCATTTTCTGGAATATGCACATAACCTGCATTGGGTTCCAACTCTTTACTTAACACTCTAAAAAAAGTAGACTTACCTGCCCCATTGGCACCAATAAGTCCATAACAGTTTCCATCTGTAAACTTCAAATTCACGTGTTCATAGAGAACTTGTGAACCAAATTGAACTGTAATATCTCTTACTTCTATCATTTATAGCACTCCTTTGTACATTGGATTATTATACCACACTTAAGGCCTCTTTTAGACTGTTTCAGGCTTCGTTTTCATGAAAAGAAGGCTAATAGAAGATTAGGTCAAATTATGCTTTGAAAATAAAGTATAGACTTTAAAATTTAACATAAAAAACTAGGATGAACGAGTTACTCATTATTACTTTTTAAAAAAACATACAAAATATAAATTTTATATCAATAGTCTATAGAGTATAATGAAGCTAACTAAAATTTTAAAGATAATTAAGGAGTATTGTATGACACAACATCTTATACCGATACGTACAGCATTCATCACCTTTATCGTACTTTCACAGCTGATTACCATACCACTTTTGATTGTGCGTTATCGTAAGGATGGTGCGATGACTTTTTGGAGAGTCCTGATGGAATATAGCTTTATGTTCTATCTCTTATCAGCTTTCTTTTTAACATTACTCCCACTTCCATCAAAGGAAATGGTTAAAAGTTTAACAGGTCCCACCACACAGCTGATTCCATTTCAGTTCATTGCGGATATTCTAAGAGAAAGTGGTCTTGTATGGAGTCATCCTTCAAGCTATTTTACAGCACTTAAAAGTGGTGTCGTCTTACAGGTGGTCTTCAATATTGTGATGTTGATTCCTTTTGGTATTTATCTTAGATATTATTTTAATAAGTCATTTAAATCTATCTTTTTATATAGCTTACTGTTGTCTTTATTTTTTGAAGTTACACAGTTAACAGGTATTTATGGTATTTATTCTCGAGCTTATAGACTGTTTGATGTGGATGATTTAATCTTAAATACTTTAGGTGGTGCCGTAGGCTATTGCTTAACACCCTTTATGATGTATCTATTTCCTAGCCGTGAAGAGATTGATAAGAAGGTTGTGCAAAAATCTAAAGAAGTGCCTTTTTTAAGACGTGCCATGGCATATGGCATTGATACTACCTTAGTGAAGATTATAGTTGACTTAATCCTTATAGGGAGATTCAAAAACTTCTATTCTAGTACCCTAGCTTCATTCGTGATTTTGGGTAGCATCTATTTCTTCTTTAAAGGAGAATCCATAGGAATGAAGTTTTTGAGATTGAAAATCTTAAATTCACAGGACCAAAATCCAACTCTTATACAAAGTTTGCTGCGGTCTGGTTCTTTCTCACTGTTTTTTAGTCTTTTTCCCTTTTACATCCACACAGGATTTAACACTGCAAATAATGCAGATACAATTGTAGTTACTGCACTGCTTAGTTGGATATTACTGATTTTTATGTATAATACCCTCATCATTTTGCATGTCCTTATAACTGGAATAATCCGGAATAGACCTTTAATTCATGAGCGTTTATCTTCTACTCATCTAGTTTCAACTCTAAAAGACCAATAGTATCCATTTTACACAAAAAAAGAGTCCATCTGAGTTTTATACTCAGGGACTCGTTTTTTATAGTTTAGATATTAAACACACTTTTTAAGTGTCTCTTTGATAGATTCAACAATGTCGTATTCTTTAATTCCAAGTACTGGCATCGTTTCTTGTGGATCAATATATAAGTCTTCAGCTTGAAGTCTTGCACTGATAACCATATGCATTCCATGTTCTTTGCCTTCTGCTTTTGCTTGAGCATCAATAGCTTCATATGTTGGTAGCATTTGCTCATAAGGTACAACAGGAATTTGTGTTGTATCTGTTTGTCCTAAAGCATCCACCATCATTTGATAGAATTCTTGGAACTTCATATTGTGTCCTGAGATCGCATAAGTACCACGGTGTACACCATTTTCTAATGCACCTACTGCAGCTTCTGCAACTTGTTCCACTGTAACCATTGCTGTTCCACCTTTAAGTGAAGGGAACACTTCTTTGCCACGGATTTGATCTACAAACATTTTCCATAGTGGCATTCTTCCTGGCATAGTACCAAAGATATAAGGAAGTCTTAATGAAGTTACTGTCATTGCGCCTTCACCTTCAGCAAATGCAACTTGTTCTTGAAGTAAACGTGTATTGGGGTAGGCTTGTTTTCTTAGTTTGAATTCTGGAAGTCTTTCTGCGAATTCCGCAAAGTATGAACCAAATACAACAAACTTTTTAACTCCTGCTTCTTTTGCTAGTCGTGCAATTCTTTGAGTTGGAAGTACATTAGCTTCATAAAAGAATTTTAGTGCGGGACTTTCAGGAATAATACGTTCATCAGCTCCAGCTGCATAGATGAATCCTTCGCAATCACTTAAAAGATTAATAATCTCTTGGTCACTTAATTCATTGATGTTACCAAGTGAACATTCTACTTCCTTAGGTAATAAATCATCTGTTGGCATTGGGGGTAAGGCCATAGTTTTAACTTGATAACCTCTACTTAGAAGTTCAAGAGTTGTATAGTAGCCTAGAAATCCAGTACCACCTAAAATAAATACTTTTTTCATTAAAATCTCCTCTTTCTTATCTTTTATATTATATCGCAAAAATTATGAAATTGTTGATTATTTCATGAAGTTTTAATAAATGTGAATAAATGTTTCTTTTGCTGCCTAGATAAAACACTTTTATATCTTAAAGATTAAAAGTTTCTTTTATAAGTTCTGCTACATCAACAGCATTCATATTGGAGTTATCAATTCTTAAGTAATTTTCAAACTGAATCTCGCCTTCATAACTAACACAACGATACTTCAAATCGTCTTCTACAAGAAGCTGTCTAGAAAATTCTAAGTCTTGTTTTGACTTTTTATGGAATAGTCTATTGTCTGTTTTGTTTCGTTTTAAGCGGATATCTTGAGGTGCGATAACTTCAACGTAGTAAACTTCTGCTTGTCTATCAGTAAAAATTTTGGATACTTTTTCAATATAGTCCCAGTCAGATTGTGAATCAAATGCCCATTGATATGTAAAGATGAGACCATAGTTGTTTGATTTTGCAAAGTTAGAAAAAATAACTTCTCTAATTTCAGCAACAACACTCGAGTCTAGCACCCCAAAAACATCCAATACTAACTCAATACTCATATGGTTATGAAACAATCTCAAATCTGTGATTTGAGCTAAAGCTTGGCCAATTGTCATTTTGCCTACTGCTGTATTGCCAATAATTATTATTAACTTCACTTTCTATCCTCTTTTCTTTTGAATCACTCTTAATCTTATTTATGAATCTAAAACGGCAATATGTCTAATCCAGTCCCACTCAAGAGGCATACGATTAACATATACATATTCTCCTTGAACACTGCCATCAAAGGTTCCAATGAGATTCTCTCCATAATTTCCCATCTCATCCTTGATATTGAGTTGAATGGACACTTTTTTTGATTTCAAGAAGGCTACTTGCAGTACTTTATCAATCTCTTCCATACTCATCTGTGGTAGCTCTGTAATAGAAATGCGTTCCTTATTTTGATTATCCTCGATAACTTTATTGAGTTCATCAATAGCAAATGCAGTACCCCATTTTAAACCGAAAGGTCGATCTTTATAATCGTTGTAATCCACAAAAACTTTTTCAGTCCTTTTTCTTCTTGTCTTCAAGTCCAACCATTCCTCCTGCATGCCCTCCTACAAGTTTACTTCGCTCAAGTGCTCGGGCTCCCTCCAGTTTGCTACTTAAGTAAATCATCTTTGAGAAACCATATTTTTGTCGTATATCATCGACAATTTTATCCACTTCACTATCTCTTGTCAGATCATTGACTTGATCAAACAAACTGAGCTGCCGCTGTCCACTTCGATTTAGTTTGGTCGCGTTGATGCCAATATTTCTTACAGCTTGTCCGTAGTAATGTTTTCTAAAATAGTTTATGAGATAATCTGCAATAGTTTTAGTATTATTGGTATTGGGAACTTTTATTTGTTGAGAAAATCCCGTCTTGCCATCCTCATCAATATAACTAAGGGAATAACCAATCCATAACATGACACTTTGTGTATAGAGATCATCACGTCTCAATTTCGTTGCAACTTGATCTGCCATTTCCCGAATTATAATTTCAATTTCAGCTTGACTGGTATAATCACGGGGTAGCACTTGAGAATTCCCAATTGATTTTGATTTTGGAGTATATTTTTCTCCTAGAAAGCTACGATCGATTCCCCAACTATGAGCATAGAGTTGGGCACCCATAACTCCCATTTCATCTTTAAGTTTATAATAATCAAAGTGTGCGAGTTCATAAACAGAATGAATCCCCAAATTATTTAATCGTAATTGAGTTCTACTCCCAATTCCCCAAAAATCCGTAAGTTTTGGTATCTTCCAAACTTTGGTGGCTACATCTTCATAGCGCCATTCTGCTTTCATATCCTGATTGTGTTTAGATTCATTATCTAATGCTAATTTTGCAAGCAAAGGGTTATCACCAATACCAACCGTCACATAAATACCCGTCTGCTTATACACCTTAGTTTGGATCATTCTTGCTAGTTCATACGCCGTTTTAACTTTAAAATACTTTAAAGAACTTGTAACATCTAAGAAAGTTTCATCTACAGAATACACTGAAATGTCTTCATCACTCACAAACGTACGATAAATACTATTAATTTTCTTATTCACTTCCATATAGTAATTCATACGGGGAGCAACAATGACTAAATCATCGGGATAGGGGTAAGGCAAATCTCTAGCGCGGCTGACATTAGAGATGTTATAGGCTCTTTTTGCTTCTGGACTTGAAGCAAGAATGAGACCACTCCCTCTTTCACTAGGACTGTCACTGGGATAACTCATCACAACAAGCTTAACTTTTAAAGGGTCATACCCCAGTGAAACAGCTTCACAAGAAGCATAAAAACTCTTGCAGTCTAAGCAAAGGATATCTCTTGATGGTTCTTTATCATAATCAAAAATTAAATTAGTTTTCAAAGCACTGCACCCTTTCTATAGTAAATTATACCATGCAAATCCATTTAATTAATACTTCCATTATTTATAGAAACTGAATTAATATATATTGTATGTTCAAGCACATGGGAACTGCAACAGTTCCCTAAAAATAATGTTATTATTTAATTTATTTAGATTTTATTATATTTTGATATTACAAAAAAACCAATGCATAATGCAATGGCTTTGATTTGAAAACGATAATATTGATTAGCGTTTTGTTAACTGGTCATCCACTACTGAGAGGGTTTTAGGAGCAAATGTTACTCCTAAGGCGTATCTTAAGCTATCTTATTTGGCTTTTATATCTAAATTTTAAGATTAATACTGGGAATATTCGTATATTTATAATTAATTCAAAAATGAGTTGCACATAAGCACAAAAAAAGCCACTGTATAAATACAATGACTTTGAATTGAAAGTGATAATAAATTATCTCTTTGTCAACGAGTCGTTCACTTTTAGAGAGTATTTAGTATATTTGTTACTACTGTAGCGTACCATAACGTATCTTGTAGATCTTCTTTACCCACAAAGAGCTTAGTAAATATACCGAAAACCAAGTTATTGAATTCGTATTCGTTCACTCATATCATCTCAAATTTTTTGATTGTCACTGCTTGAAGAGTATTATGGCATTGCTTTTCTCTATATTCTCAGAATTCTCGTAGTTCTCTGACTTTTTTACATCACTTTGGCACTATTAATCTATCCATTCAGTTAATAAAGAAATATTTTTACTATTTGGTGCAATTTCATCAGAAAGCTTATCAATTTTAATAGTGAGTGGTAGATCGAATAAAACACCAGTTACTATCGCTTGTCCAGAAGATAAATTTGGAATACTATCTTTTGATACTCTGTCAAGCGAAGTTAGAGTATTATCAAGTAATTTTAAGTCATTATGGTACTATGTCAATACACTGATTTTGGTTAAACTCTAAATTTAACCTCTCCGTTTTATTGACATAGTACCAAGCACTCTAAAAAATTAAAAAATATTATAGAGATAAAACATCGTAACTTCTATCACTAAAATATAACCCATCTTATGTTCTAATCCAGTTATTTATAAATTGAAGGTAATATAAGATACCACAATCACAATCAGTAAACTTAATAAAGTTCCTAAAAGATAATATTCACCACTAATTTCATCCTTAGTAATACTTTCATGTCGAGTAATGGATTTTGCGGTTAAAACCCAAGCGATGGCTGTATACTCTTTGAAATAGATTAAGACCATCACAATCAATCTTTCTAAGGTACCAATATAGCGGCCTGCTTGAATGTCTTTTGAATTATTTTTTGGTTGAGTCCTATTAAATGAAAAGCCCGATAGAAACTTTGTGATAAATATATTGGAGGGTTTATGTAGCATTACAAATAAAAATAATATTTGGATAACTTCCCTACTATTTAAACCATAATATTTCAAAAATGATATGAGCCATTCAGTGAATTTACGATACTCTAATCCGTTTAATCTATCTGAAAAGAAGTATACAATAATCAGTATGGAAAAAAGATGTAGTATTTGATCCAGAAGGTAGAGCCCAAAAGAACTCGATGATTCTTTTGTTTTATTTTGTTTCTTAATCATATACATAATACTATCAATAAGTGTATGCGCAATGACTAAAAAGAATGAAAGTAAAAAACCATTTCTAAAAAATACAGGGATAGCAACCATCACCAAGCAATAGACGATGATGTGATTAATCAGACCTTTAACTTCTTTTTCTTTTTTTTCAGCCATCTTTTCTGTTTGAAAAATATAATCACCGATTAGATGTAATAAAAATATAAAAAGTAACATAAACTTAACTCCATTCTTCTAAGATTTGATTCAAGGAATGATAAAGATGATCAAAATTATAATAGCTTGATCTCTGCAATCTTTTAACAACGGCTTGTTGTGTAATGTTTTGTTTATCAGCCACTCTGGTTTGATTTTTATATTCTTGCATTAATCTTACTGTATGGAATTGTGCTTCATTCCAATCTTTTAAAAAAAGACTATAGTTTGTCAGTGATAAATTGAGTAGCTGCGACTGTACATTATCATTTGGACATAGAGCAACACTGGTATAATATGTAGCATTACTGTCTTCATTTTTATGAACATAATTAATGGCTGCACGTGCATGATGATAGGCTGGACCATCTGAACCCAGTGCTTTATCAGAATATATTTCTGTACTCATTTCTCCGATTCCAATACCAAAGCGTATCTTAATGGGATACATCGACATATTAATATCGTGTATAATGTTTAATAAATTTTTATAATCAATGAGTAAACCTTGAAATTCATCACCCAAGGTAATTGTAAAATTTGATTGAATCGAATCTTGATATCGATCGTTGATCTTGTTCAGTAATTTTTCAAACTGATTTTGAAATTGTTTTCTTTCAATTATTTTTTTAGAATCAATGATATCACCTATTATTGCTATGTATTGTTTTTGGCTCATGTTAGATCCTCCTTTATACTACCTATATCGTTGTAACTTAATATTACATCTTATATGGTTGTAAGTCAAAGAAAACTCGATATTGTTTACAAACTATACATTTGTAAAACTATAATACAAACAATGAGGTTGTATTTATA
>CAZZFJ010000016.1:0-30993 GCA_964653415.1 uncultured Erysipelothrix sp.
AATGACTTCGCAATTGAACATAAACAACCTGTTTTTAAATAATAATGTTACGATTTTATTTAAGAGCATTAAAAAACCCGCTATCCAAGCGGGTATTATAGATTCATGGCGCCCTCGGAGAGATTCGAACTCCCGACCACACGCTTAGAAGGCGCGTGCTCTATCCCCTGAGCTACGAAGGCAGGTCCTTGATTATTGTATCAAAACATCAACCAAAGAGCAACAGATTATGAACTTTTTATTCTTGTTTTTCAAATCCTTCAGTACTATCTTTCTTAACAAAGACAATCAAAGTTTGAAACATCAATTTAATATCATTTAAAATTGAGAAGTTTTCAATGTAATAAAGATCAAATAATAATTTATCTTTTGGATCCGTATTATACTTACCTAAGATTTGTGCAGTTCCAGTTAAACCTGCTTTAACTTTTAAGCGATAGTTAAATTCAGGTGTTTTTCTAACGATTTTATTACTAATAACAAGACTCTCAGGTCTTGGACCAACAATACTCATATCCCCTTTAATAATGTTAACAAGCTGGGGCAACTCATCTAAACGAAGTTTTCGAATAATCTTACCGGCACGTGTAATTCGATCATCGTCCTTGGCGGCTGGATTATCTCCTGAATTAATTTTCATACTTCTAAACTTATGGATCATGAAGACCCGTCCATTTTGCGTCAGTCTCTCTTGTGAGAAAAATACCGGACCACCATCATCTAACTTAATCATGATTGCTACCAATAACATAAAGGGTGAGGTCACAATTAATCCTAAAAGCGAAAACAAAATATCGATAAATCTTTTTACAAATTGTTGTAAAGGTGTTATTTTATTTGACTTATATTCAAAGAGTAAAACATCATCAACCACAATGGCTTCTTTTTGATTTAAACTAACATATGGAATATCTACCTCATAAAAAACAGTCACATCTAGATACATGCATTTATAGATTAATTCATTCATAAATGAACGATTATCACCTAACAGATAAATTGTATCAATCTCATTGAAATCTACCGTATCAATGCTGGCATCATGAAGGATATCTACTATATTATACTGTTTATTGTGGCGTTCTAAATAATGTATAATCTTATTTAAATGCCTTGAATTTTGATTAACAACTAAGGTTCTTTCGGGTATATAAGATTTGAAATATAAGCTATTTGCTGCAAAGATTAAGAATCGTCCAAAAAGAAGTTGAACTAGATAAATCATTGCCAGCATCAAGAGGTCAGATAATAGATGGAATGCATCGTGATAGGTCATGACCTTTAATGCAAAAAAAGTTAAAACGTCAGTTATTAATAAATTTAAAGCCAAAGTTTGAAATAAGGGACTGGATTTCTTTTGTCCAATCTCAATTTTTCCATATACTGAAGTAAGCCATGCAGTAAACACTGCAAATGAAGCCATGGTGACAGCTAGGGTTCTTGAAAGAAATCTCAAACCTAAATAGTGTTTTGAAAAACCTGTAATAAATATTAAAAATGTTAAAACATGAAGACTTATTTTAAACATGAAAACGAGTTGTTTTCTTGCTGGATTTTTGATTTTCATATTAAAATCTCCTTAATCTATATTGTATTTTATAATAAGAAAAAACCTATGTCAAATCTTCAAGATTATGTCTTTCAACACTAAAATCTTTTCCATCATACTTAACCAATGCATAAGATGGAACAGTACCATCCCGATTATAACGCAAGGATCCTGGATTAATACATAAGATTCCATTGACCATTTTCACCTCAAAAACATGGGTGTGTCCAAAACATACGACTTGGCAGTGATTGTTTATAGCACGTTTAGAAAGCTTTTCAAGGCGGTCAAAGTAATATTGATGTCCATGAATAACAAGTATCTTTAGGCCCTCATATTCTACAAATAATTGATCTGGAAAATCACCATAAATATCATTGTTACCACTAATCACCTCAAATCCTTCAAGATATTCAGGAGGTAACTCTACATCACCACAATGAATTTTTAGATGATTGGGGTAATTTTTCCTTAACAAATCCAAACCCGCAGTTGATCCATGATTATCACTACAAACAATAAACTCAATCATATGGCCTCTACCTCCTCAATCTCATGATATAATGCTTCAATTTGTTGTTTCAAAACAATACTACTTTTCGTGGTGACAATACGTTTTATACCATCACTTTTTTCATAGTTCTGTTCAATAAATATACGAATAGGAGCAATAGAATCCACAAACTGAGCCGTGGAATGTTTTTTCAAACGATCCAGCACCAAAGGATAATGAGTGCAACCAAGGATAATAGTATCAACATCCCCTATTTCATTTAAGGCTTCTTGAATAATTGCATCAATTTCAGCATCACTCGCTAAGTTCTCAATGGCAGCTGCCAAATTTTGAACCCCTACCTCTTTAATTTCCCCATTATAATTCTTTTCAAAAGAGTTTTTATAAGCATGTGCATTAGCAGTAGCAACAGTAGCTAAAACACCTATGGATTGATCTTTTTGAGGTAATTGTTGTACTGTCAAATCCACAATACCCCAAATTCTCATTTCAGGAAATTCCAGTTGAATGGTTTCTAGTGCCACTGATGTTACAGTATTACATGCTAAAAGAACATCATAAATACCTTGGCTTAAAAACCAAGACATTGACTTTTTAGCGAGTTTTTTAATCGTCTCATCATCATAATTTCCATAAGGTGCATGCTTTTGATCGGCATACAAAGTCATAGATAAATCAGGGAAATGACGCTTTAAATCTTGGAAGACTGTATAGCCACCCAAGCCAGAATCAAATATACCTAAATTTTTAATCTTTTTCATTAACATTCTTCCAATCTATGTTTAACAGTTCCTGAATGTTTTGCGCTACTTTTTCTGAAACAACCGTTTGAAGTGATTCCAAAGTGGCTTCTTTAATGTTTTTAAGGGAACCAAACTTATTATACAACTTTTTTCGGCCAACAGGACCTAAGCCCTCAACTTCTTCAAGGATTGATCGAGTCATTGCCTTTTTTCGAAGACTCCGATGATAACTAATCACAAAACGGTGTACTTCATCCTGCATATTAACTAAGAGTGGATATAAACTACTATGGACATCCAGTTCAATTGTATCCTCTTGATATAAAATTGCACGGGTTCGGTGGCGATCATCTTTAACTAAGGATATGACAGGAATTAAAAGCTCGAGATCATCCAAGACCCCCTGGGCTGCATTAAGTTGAGTAATTCCCCCATCCACTACAATTAAATCTGGAAAAGTAGTCGATTCCTTAAGTATTCTTAAATAACGTCTATATACAACTTCCTTCATCGAAGCTACATCATCTCCACCATGACTTAAGCGATACCTACGATACAAGTCCTTATTGGGTTGACCCCCATCAAATACTACACATGCACTCACTGCAAAGGTACCAGATATGTGTGAATTATCAAACATTTCAATGCGGTAAATTGGCTTATTAAGATTAAGGAGTTTCCCTAAATCATCTAAAGCGTGTTCTACTTGTTTTTCACGTTGCCATAAAACTTCAAACTGATCTTCTAACTTTAATTCAGCATTACGTTTTGCAATATCCATTAAATGACGTTTTTTGCCCCGATGAGCATGACGAACATCTGTATCCAAGACAGTTTTTAAGCTTAGAGTGTCAATTTCAGTAGGAATATAAACTTCCTTAGCAAGCGGTTGATTCTCATAAAACTGGACAATAAAAGAAAGTAAAGCATCCTCTGGAACTTCCAAACTCGACTCCAGTGCCATTGTCTTTTCAAGCAAGCGACCGGCTCTAACAAATAAACCAACAATGGCGATATAACCTTCATAATATGCCAAATTAAACATGTCAAAGTTCTCATTCACATTGAACTGAACTTGTTGTTTATCACTAATATAATCAAGTGCTTCTAGCCTTTCTTTGTAAGATTGGGCTAATTCAAAATTCAAACTTTCAGCATATTGCAGCATTTTATCTTCCAATGCTTTTCTAAACTCTTGATCATGTCCTTTTAACACTCGAATCAGATTTTGACGCCAAGACTCAATTTCAGTATCACTTAAGTGAATCTCACTACGATTGAATTTGACATAGAGCTTTTCTTTATTAGGTAAAAATCCTTTATCACTTGGCAAGGTTTCATTCAATAAAGCAGCCATATTACGCGCTGCAGTTGCATCAGGATACGGCCCAAAATAGTAATACTTTGGACTATGTTTCTTATCACGAGAAACGACTACTTGGGGAATCCCCTCTCGATTCAACTTTAAGTACGGATAGGACTTATCGTCCATAAAAAGAATATTAAATCGTGGACGATGTTCCTTAATTAAGTTAATTTCAAGGATTAAGGATTCCTTCTCTGTTTTAGTAACAATAATATCAAAATCATCCACATAGGAAACCATGCGAGTTGTTTTATGATCATGCGCTCCAACAAAATAAGAGCTGACTCGGTTTTTAAGGTTTTTAGCCTTACCAACATAGATAATGACTCCCTGTTTGTCCTTCATTAAATAACAACCTGGTTCCAAAGGCAACTGTTGTATTTTTTCATTTAAAGTTAGTTTCACGACTTAAATACCACACGAGTTGCTCCTGCTCCCCCTTCACTAGCCTCAGCTAAGGAGAAAGATGCAACCATCTTATGTTTACGTAATAAATCATGAACTGCAGTTCTTAATTGACCACTTCCTACACCATGAACAATACGACAACTGGGCAGATTCTTTAAAACACAGTCATCTAAATATTTATCAACCCGTGGCAAAGCCTCCGCAACACGCATCCCAATAACATTCAATTCTAAGGAAACAGACTGAGAGCGATCCACTGAGTGAGTACGCTGAGGTTTTTTAGCTTTCTGAGGTTTTTTACCTAAACGAATTAAATCTTTCAATTTCACTTGCATGGTTAAACTTCCCACCGCAACAAAGGCAAGATTTTTTTCGATTTTCTCCACAATCCCCACTTGTGATGATTGCTTAAGCTTTACTTGATCTCCAACAATTATGGGTTCTACAATAGCTTCAGGTTGCAGTTTCTTAACTTCTTTTTTCAATTGATGACGTTGGGTTGGCGTACTGGCTTGATCTAATTTTTTAATTTTCTCTTCTAAGTCTAATAGCTTCTCACTAAACTCTTGTTCCATGGTTTCTAGCCATAGTTGTTTTTCTTTTTGAACACTTTGAACTTTCTTTACAAACTCTGCTTCATGTCTTTGAATATCACTTTCAAGTTTTTCTTTTTCAACTTCTAAAGTATGTGTTAAACGTTCCGTTTCCTTAATGCGTTGATTTAGTATTTCTAATAAGTGATCTTCTTCAAAAGTACTCTCTTTCTTATAAGCCACAGCTTTTTCAATGATTGATTCTAATATTCCCAATTCTTTAGCGATATGAAGGGCATTGGATTCTCCAAGTACATTTTCTTTATAATGATAGGTCGGTTTTAAGGTCTCTAAATCAAATTCAACAGAAGCATTTAGAATATCATCATACTGTGTTCCATACTTTTTCAACTTTGAAAAGTGCGTTGTCGCAACAACCCAAGCACCAATGGATCTAAAATAATCCAAAATAGCCATGGATAATGCTTCTCCCTCTAATGGATCGGTTTGTGAACCCAGCTCATCCAAAAGAATTAAAGACTTATCTGTTGCATGTTGTGTCACATGAGAAATTGTTTCAAGGTGAGCTGAGAATGAAGAGAGTGACTTTTCTATTGACTGTTGGTCTCCAATATCCACAAAGACATTATCTACCATCATTACACTGGCTTCATCACACAAAACAGGACATCCAGTTAAAGTCATAAGGACAAAAAGACCCATCGTCTTCAAAGTAACCGATTTCCCACCGGTATTGGGTCCGGAAATTAAAATCATCCGATGTGGTGCTGAAAGAGTATAGGTATTGGCGATAACATCCTTCTTATCAATTAAGGGATGACGGGCATTTTTCAGATACAAGCGGTCTTGAGTTAACTCAGCGACCACACCATCGTTTTCAACACCCCAATAAGCTTTCGCAAAGATTTCATCCAATAGAGCTGCTGTATCTAAATTGGCTTGAAGCTGATCTGCAACTTTTGATATTTCAAAAGAAACTTCCCGGCAAATTCGCTCAATCTCTTCTTGTTCTTGATGAATGGCACTTTGAAGCTCTTGTTGGAGCTTACTTAAAAATGCCGGTTCAAAATATACAGATTGCCCCGAAGCAGAAGACCCAAGTACAGAGCCATCAAGTTTGTTTTTGTCGCCAGGCTTCATTAGGAACGTTTGGCGTCCATGATATAAACTAACAACTTGTTCACTCAACATGGCTTTATTATTTTTTAGGAAGTCTTGTGTTTGTCGATCAATTTGTGAACGTAAACGCCGCAACTGAGCTCGGATATCACGCAAGCTACTGCTTGCTGCATCAAGTACCTCATAAGAATCACTAAATGAGTACGCAATTAAATTCATTAAGCTATCCACATCCACAATACTATCAAACAAGTCATCTAAGTAGGGTGTTTCCTGTTCGAAAGATTGGTATTGTTTTCTAAGTCGATGGGTCCCTTGAGCCATTTGTCCAATATGAACAATCTCTTCAATTGAAAGAACGGACATTTTTAAAGACTTATCTAAGGCAAAAGAAACATCCTTAATGCCTCCAAAAGAGAGTGGTCCTTGAGCAACGCTAAGACTCATCGCATCCTTAAGGCGCGCTAAATCGCGACGTACTGTTAAAAGAGAAAAAGAGGGTTCACTATTCAAAACCCTTTGTTTTCCTAAAGAGAACGCTGCTTTACTTGCAATACGTTCTAATATTTTATCTAATTCTAGTCTTTGGATTGTATTACTCATGATACTTTAATAAAAACTCCCGAATCTCATCATTAGAAAATCCGTTTTCACTTAAGAAATTAACAATGCTTTGTTTTTGCGACAAACTCAACTCTTTTTCACTGAGGATGTATTGAATGGATGTATTAGTTTGAATAGTTTCCTCAATAAAGCCTAATGCAGGTTGTACGACGGTTTCTACTTGACCTAAAAAACTATTATCAATAATTTCTGAACCATTTTTTACTATAGGTAGTGTTAAAATAAAGATCATGATTAAAAGATATACAAAATAACTCACAATCGAAAATAGTGCTCCTGCGATGGAGTTTACTTGCTTAACCAAAGGTAATTTAGATATTGCTGAAGCAATAGGTTTCAAGAGCATCAACACCACACGAATCAGGACAAATAGAACCACAAACCAAATCATGCGATTAGCATGCTTTGAGAAAAACTGATCTAAATGAAGATATCCTGTCTTAGTGTATGAGACGAATTGGTAAACCTCCACAAAAACATCTGAAAAAAGCCAAGCAATAATCAGAGCCACAAAGGTATTAACTAAATTTACAATTTGTAAAAGCATGCCCTCTTTATATCCTTTGTATAATACAATGAAAAACAAAAGCATTAGAAAAGCATTTACGAACATGATATAATCATATGGAAAAACAAACATAACATCACTCCTACCATCTTATTCATTATACACAAGTTATGCAATTTTAAAAAGGAAAGGTGTAGATAAAATAGAAACTAAAGTGAATCAAATGTCACAAAGTAACATCCAAAAGCTGAAAGTCAAAAATCAGCACGTTCATGACAACCAACATGATGTAAATAACCAAGTACAATCACAGATTTCTGACTCTATTACACCACACAATAGTGAAAAAGTCGTCTCTCAAGCAAATTATGAAAGCCTCTACCCCATGGCAGGTAGTGATGAAACTGGAAAAGGCGATTACTTTGGACCCTTTATCGTTTGTGCCGTAATCCTTGAAGAACAACAGCTCAAGCTAATACCAGTTCATAAAATCAAAGACAGTAAGAAAATGAGTGACCAAAGTGTTCTTGAGCTTGCCCCTGTCTTAATGAAAGTACTCAAGTATGAACTTCAAATTGTGTCTAATGCGAAATATAATAGTGTCCATCAAAAACATAACCTCAATCAAATGAATGCCATGTTACATAATCATGCATACTTGAGATTGAAAAGACAACATGGTCTTCCTAAAAATATTGTAATTGATCAATTTACACCTGAATTATCTTACTACCATTATTTGAAGGATGTACCACAAATAATTACAGGCATTCGTTTTGAAAAGAAAGCAGAAGATAAATTCCTTGCAGTCGCATGTGCATCGATCATTGCACGCTATACCTTACTACAAGAGTTTGAAGCAATGAATACTAAGTACCAGTTCAACTTCCCCAAAGGGGCAGTACATGTCGAAGCAAAAGCACGGGAGTTTATTACTCGCTTTGGTGAAAAAGAACTTCCAAATGTTGCGAAACTTCACTTTAAAACAACAAGCAAAGTACTACAAAAATGAATAAAGAGGTAGAAATATGGAAACTCAAGTTATAAAAATGACACAGTCTCAAATAAACCAGTTAAAAAATGAATATCAGAATTTTGATATTAATTATAAAGTTCAATACACCCAGTTTCAAATCAAGGGTCCCGATTTTACCATTACTGCCTATAACAGTGGTAAAGTTGTTTTTCAAGCACAGGATTTATCAAAAATCACATCTGTTAAACCCACTCAAATAAAAGAAAAGCAAGCTATAAAAATATATGACACATTCCCCATGGCGGGAAGTGATGAGTCGGGTAAAGGGGATTACTTTGGCCCCTTAGTTGTCTGTGCCGCCATCATCACAGAAAAAGATTATCCATATGTTCAAGAGTTGTTTGTTCGCGACAGTAAAACACTATCAGAAAATGAACTCAATGACATTGCACCTAAACTCATGAAACTTCTAAAGTATAATCTTCAGGTTTTGGATAATGAGTCTTATAATCAATTATACGAAAAGTACCCTAATATAAATATTTTAACAGCCATCTTACACAACAAAGCTTTTGTGGCTCTTGATAAAAGTTATGGACTTCCAGAAACAACAGTCATCGATGAGTTTGCTTCAGCGAAAAATTATTTTAATTATTTAAAAGATGAACCTGTAGTTTTCAAGAATCTCATCTTTGAAAAGAAGGCAGAACCAAAATGCTTAGCAGTGGCTGCCGCTTCGATAATTGCTACATATACTTATAAAAAAGAAATACTCAAGATGCGAAGTCACTTCAACTTTGACTTCCCCTTTAATAAAAATTTGATTGACCTTAAAGCACAAGAGTTCGTTCAAGAATTCGGAAAAAAAGAGCTCAGCAAGGTTGCTAAACTCCATTTCACTAATACTCAAAGAATTATTTCAGAACACTGAGTTGTACATCAACTTTGTGTTCTGTTTTTCTTAGATGAACGCCCGCCTCAAGTAACATTTTCTTAGAAACTTTAACAGCATCTGTATCGGCATATTTATCATCTTCATAAACTATTTCTTTAATACCCGATTGAATGATGGCCTTGGCACATTCATTACATGGAAATAAAGAAACATAAATACTGCATCCATTCACAGTGCGTGGAGCATTGAGGATCGCATTCAATTCAGCATGCACAACATATGCATACTTAGTATCCATAAAACCGCCTTCTCTTTCCCATGGGTTTTCATCATCTGAAACTCCCATGGGAAAGCCATTATAACCAATTCCCACTATTTTCTTAGATGGATCAACAATAACAGCTCCAACTCTTGTCGAGGGATCTTTAGAGCGTTGACCTGATAAATGGGCCACTCCCATAAAGTATTCATCCCAAGTAATTACACCATCAATTCTTTTCATTTAATGCATCTCCTTTATAATAATATATTATTAGTTTGAATAATTAAAAATACTAAATAAGTCATTGACGCTAATAACATCGCTAAGCTAAACTTGCGGATGCCTTTCCAGTCTTCTCTTTTTGAAAAAAGAAAGCCCAAAATAACACCGATAAATAATCCCCCTAAGTGTCCTGTCATGGACACATTAGGCATTAAAGAAATATAGAGATTTAATAAAAATGTGCTAATGATATTCATTCGAATCATGCGGTTTTTTAGTAAATCTTTTTCAAATAAATAGACAACCAAAACCCCCAACAAAGCATAGATACCAGCACTGATTCCTACAACCATACCTACCTCACTGCGCACAAAGAGAAAGGCGGTTCCATATAAAGTCCCCAATACGATAGTTAGTAAATAACGCCACGAACCCATCTCTTTTTCTAAAAGGACTCCTAGATTCCGCATAGATAAGCTATTCATCAATAAGTGAAGGACACTTGCATGAAGAAACATAGGGGTAATAAAACGGTAGTATTGCTTAGTAAGAACCATGAATTCTTTATTATAGGCTCCTAAAACAAATAATGCCTGATTAAAAGATATGTTTCGTGTTATCGCAAAGTAGTAGGTATATAAGAAGACAGCTAATAAAATTGCAGATAAGCCTAAAGTCACTCTATTGTTGCTAATGGTTTTACTGCGCTGTAGTTTTCTCATGTTTTTTGAAATTGAATTTTGAACTTTATTTAAAGAAACACGAATATTACTGGTAGGTTTCAATACCGTTTTTAAACCCGGATAAATGAGCTCTAACTCTTCTCTACTTAGTAGCTTATCACTTACAATTGCAGTTCTTGGGTCCATAAGTGTTGAGTGATCATTGACGGATAAGATAAGACTATCACCCTGGGTTTGAAGAATCGTTGATAATGTCAAGCGATGATGTTCCCAAATCTCATAATTTATTGTATCTGTTGTTTGAGCAGTAATCATGATAATTTGGTACTTCGGGTGTTCTGGATTGGTTAACCAAATATCATGCGTCTCTTTATTTAAGGTCATGAGTTGGTATTTATGATTTTTAATAAAGAAATCAGAGAGCTGTAAGGCCCATAAATCTTGGATTGTATTGTTCATCATGCCAGTCGCCTCAAGGTGTCCAAAGTTTCTTGGAAGACTTGTGGAACTTCTTTCTCCAGTGAAATCAATTGCCCCGTTATGGGATGGTGAAACTCTAAGTGAAAGGCATGAAGCATTTGTCCTTGAGTTTCCAAAGTATTCTTATAGCTATAGGTTTGATCGCCTACAACAGGGTGTTTGATATATTCTAAGTGCACTCGGATTTGATGGGTTCTTCCAGACTCCAACTCACACTTCATCAAGGCATAATCTCCAATATTTTCAATCAGTGTGACTTTAGTTCGAGCTTCTTTACTGTTGATATGTGTTACTGTCATTTTTTGTCTATTTTTAGGATCGCGTCCAATAGGACCATCAATAATGGCTTCTTGGTGATTGAATGCATGATGTACTAAGACTAGATACTCACGTTTAATCTTACGCTCTTTTAAATCCTGCACGAGTTTTTCATGGGCAGCGTTGGTTTTTGCGATAATAATAAGACCACTTGTATCTTTATCTAAACGATGCACAATTCCCGGTCTTAATTCGCCACCTAAGTCACTGAGCTTATGGGTATAAGCGAGTAGACCATGGACCAAAGTTTCTTGTTTAAGTGAAGAAGCTGAAGGGTGAACGATTAAACCTTTAGGTTTATTAATAACCATGATATCATCATCTTCGTAAACAATATCCAAATCCATTGGGATGGGTTGAAGTGTTAAATCATCTTCTTCGATCGTATATGTTATTTCATCTTCTTCTTTCAAGCGATAGTTACTTTTTGAAACCTCACCATTTACCCATACTTTACCTTCTTTAATCCACGATTGAACTAAGCTTCGGGAATACTTCTTTAAAGTATCACTCATAAATTGATCCAAGCGTTTATTCACATCAAAAGCTTCAACGATTATTTTATTCATTTTGATGCTCCTTTTCTCTCTTCTAAAATAATATGTATAAATAATAAACCAAAGCCCATTACAAGACAGATATCTGCCACGTTAAATATGGGGAAGGGATAACCAAAAATATCAAATGATAGCATATCTCTAACATAACCAAAGCGAACACGATCATAAAAATTACCTAAGTTACCTGCTAAGATAAGGCAGATACTTACTAAAATTAGATTGTTCTTTTCTTTAAACAGCATGTAAAGAAGATAAACGCTCACACTTAAACTGATTAATATAAAGATAGGCATCATAAAATCCCCATCCAAAAGGCTCCATGCTCCTCCAGTGTTTCGCGCATAGTGAATCTCGAAGAACCCTTCAATGACACTCACACTCTCACCTAATCTTAAAAACTTTTCTGTTAAATATTTTGTATATAAATCTAAAACTAATAAAGCCGCACTACCGACTAGTACCATTATTTTTTTCATAGCGCCTCATTTCAACATTTATTATAACATGATTGATAACAATAATCACAAAAAAACCATCCAATTAAAGATGGTTAATCAGTCTTTCATGCAAAAGGTTCGCTGCCTTGTCAGCATGTATTTTATCAACAATTAAAGACATTTTAATTTCCGATGTAGCAATCATATCCACATTAATATTTTCTTTATACAAGGTCTCAAAGATTAAAGCACCAATCATAGGATTGGATTCTAAACCCGCACCTACCACTGATAGTTTTGCCATCGCATGATCCACAATAATTTTCTGAGCCTCCAAAGCTTCTTTCAATGTCACAAGTACAGTTTGAGCTTGATCAGCATGTTCTTTTTTTACGGTAAAAGCAATGTCTTTTGTATGGTCACGTCCTACAGATTGCAAAACAATATCCGTATTAATATTACTGTTTGCTAAAGCAGAAAAAATGCGATAAGCAACCCCTGGAGTATCCTTCACTCCAATTAAAGATACTGTTACAATATCCTCATCAACCACAACCCCACTGATCAGTGTTTTTTCTAATGGATTTTTCAACACAACTGTCCCCTCCTTATGATTAAGACTTGATCTAATTTTTAAAACAACATCATATTTTTTGGCTAATTCAACAGCTCGATTATGCAACACTTTAGCCCCTAAGGAACTTAACTCCAGCATAGCATCATAATCAATTTCATTGAGCAATTGGGCATTGGGAACCTTTCGAGGATCGGATGTATAAATACCATCCACATCTGAATATATCTCACATATATCTGCTGCAATCACCTTCGCAATGGCAACTGCACTTGTATCTGATCCCCCTCGTCCCAAAGTTGTAAACTCCATATCCTCATTCACTGCTTGAAATCCTGTAACCAAGACGACTTTCTTTTGATTTAGTTCCTTTAAAATACGTGCTTGATTGATTTCAGTGATACGCGCCTCACCAAAAATACCATCGGAATAAATACCTGCCTGAAATGCGTTTAAGGAAACAGAAGGACAATTTAATTGACTCAAGGCCAAGCTCATCAAGGCTACAGATTGTTGTTCTCCAGTCGCAAGTAACATGTCTAGTTCTCGTTTTGTAGGCCGACTGCTAATTTCTTTAGCTTTAGAAATCAACTCATTAGTGGTCTTACCCTGAGCGGAAAGCACCACAACCACCTCATGTCCTGCATGATAATGATCAGCAATGCGCTGGGCTACATTAAGAATATGTGGAGCATCTTGAACCGAAGAGCCCCCATATTTTTGTACAAACCTCATAAATCAACCGCCTTTACTAAGTAGTAGGGATGCTTTACGTTTTTTAGTTTTTGGACATCCATAGTTTTAAAGTCAAATACAGAGAAGGATTCATCTTGAAGTTGAGCTAAAGTAGGATGAACTTCAAAATTTCTATGATAAGGAAGCTGCGTAGACATAACATCGGCAACCATTGCACTTGCAGTTGGGTAGCGCCCAGCACCTGCTCCTTGTAATAAAACCTCACCCACATCTTTTCCTTTTATTAAAACTGCATTATTAACCCCATCCACACTATATAAAGGATGGTCTTGATTCACTAAGGTAGGCATGACACTCAATCGCAGTCCATCTTTTGAAAAACTTGCCTTAGCAATCAATCGGATGCGATAGTGTTCTTTTTGAGCATATTCAATCATCAATGGACTGATATGAGTAATCCCTTGAAGTTTAACAGATTTAAAATCGACCTTTTCCTTTTGAATCAAAGAAGCCAATATTGCAATTTTTCGAGCAGCATCAAAGCCTTCAACATCATCCTTAGGATTTTTTTCTGCATAGCCTAAATCCTGGGCTTCCTTCAAGACTGTATGATAGTCCTTGTTTTCCTGTAACATCTTTGAAAGGATATAGTTTGTAGTACCATTCAAAATGGCCTGTACCTCATAAATCTCTTCATGACTCAAGGCATTTTTAAGCGTTGAAATTAAGGGAATCCCCCCACCAACGCTGGCCTCAAATAAAAACATAACACCATGATCTTTTGCAGTTTGTAAAAGATCCACTAAATGTTTTTCTACCAACTCCTTATTGGATGTTACCACATGTTTTTTATGTTCAAGTGCAGATTTAAGCATAGAATAAGCCGGCTCAATGCCGCCTATGGCCTCTACAACAACAGTTATAGAAGTATCTTGTAATACATCATCATAATTATTTATATATCGAATATCATCGATTGCTTCTTTGGTAAATATCGATTTCACTAATAATGGATTCTGTCGATCTAAAATATCTACAACACCTTGACCCACAACTCCATAGCCACATACACAAACTTTCATCTTTACTCCCTTGCTAAAATACTTACTTTATTAATCTTATCAGTTGCACGCATCTCTTTAATCATTGCTTCTACATTGACCTTATCATTGAGTGTTTCAAAGGTAATGGTCACATTAGCAATATGATGAATAGGAATGGTTTGATGAATGGTTAAAACATTCAAATCATAAGCTGCTAAAATAGCAAGCATTTCAGATAGGACTCCTTTATCATCATTCAATTCAACTCCCAAAGTTATGGTCGTATGTTTCTTGGTCTCATGAAAGGGATGCACGGATTCATGATATTTATAAAATACCGATCGGCTGATTCCAACTTGTTTTACTGCCTCAGAGACATACTTCACTTTATTTTGTCGTAAAAGTGCTTTGGCTTCCAAAACCTTTAAGATTGCTTCAGGAAGAATATCCTCTTCAACTAAGTAATATTTCTTTTCTTTTATCATAAATTTGTCCTTTCTAAATACACATTTGTCTTTACTATGTGGATACTTTATCATATAATATGAGATATCACAAGAAAAAGAGGTAAAAATTATGAACTATAAGAGTACTCGTTCACACAGCACAATTGTTGCATCCCAAGCAATCTTAGATGGTATTGCTCAAGATGGTGGTCTGTATGTTCCAACTGAAATTCCAAAACTTGATTTCAATAGCTTAATGCATATGTCCTATCAAGAAATAGCCTTTGCAGTACTCTCCTTATTTTTTGATGAGTTTGAGGATTTAAATGAAGCCATTTCTAAAGCTTATAGCTTAGAAAACTTTCATCATCCTAAAGTTACTGGAATTCGAAAACTAGATAATCAAATGGATCTATTAGAATTATTCTATGGAAAAACTTCTGCCTTTAAAGATTATGCGCTATCACTTTATCCATATCTACTTAAACTAGCCATGAAAAAACATAATACTTCGCATCTTACTATTCTTACAGCCACATCAGGTGATACCGGTAAAGCTGCAATGGAAGCCATTCAGGATATTGAAGGACTCTCTATTGCGGTATTGTATCCAAAAGATGGCACGAGTTTTATTCAAAAACTTCAAATGCAAACTCAAAAAGGAAGTAATGTTTTTCCCATTGGTATCCATGGAAACTTTGATGATGCACAAACGCTGGTCAAAGAATTCTTTATTAACCATAATGACCTAAATATTACCAGTGCTAATTCTATTAATATCGCTAGACTTTTACCCCAGATAGTTTACTATTTTGATGCTTTTGTACGCATCAAACCTAAAGAAGCTATGGATGTTTATGTTCCTACTGGTAACTTCGGTAATATTCTTGCGGCTTATATCGCTAAAGAAATGGGACTTCCTATAAGAAAACTAATCGTTTGTACAAATGAAAATAATATCCTCTATGAATTCTTTAAGACTGGAGTTTATGACATCACCAACAAAGATTTCAAAGTCACTTATGCTCCTTCAATGGATATCTTAATTTCTTCAAACCTAGAAAGACTGTTGTATTTTGTCTTTAAAGACACTGACAAAGTGACAAAATGGATGGAAGATTTAAAGGAAAGAAAATATTTCAAATTAAATCAGAGTGAGTTAAGCACACTTCAGGATATCTTTGATACACAAATGAGTACCGATGCTCATACCTTTGAAGTGATCAAAAATACATTTACCACAAAAGATATCCTCATCGATCCCCATACTGCAACAGCTATCCCGCAAAATCAATCAAACAGCAAAAAACTCATCGTTTCTACAGCAAGTCCTTATAAATTTCCTGCCCTTTTTAAGCGATTATTTTCATTGGAATATGAAACGGATGATTTTTATATCCTCAGTGAAATGTCACTACGTAGCCATGAGCCCTATCCAGTTGATATACGCCTTCTACCTCAGGAAACATTAAAACACACCAAGGAAAGCCCGATAGAAAATGTTGAAGCACTCTTGTTAGAATTTATTCAGAAGGGTGAACAACATGAAGTTTAAAGTTATTGTTCCTGCTACCACCGCAAATTTAGGACCAGGTTTTGATATTAGCGGCTGTGCTTTAAGCTTATATAACGAGTTTTATTTTGACTTTACACAACACTCCATTCGTTTTACAGATGATGACTATGAATTTGAAGAATCTTTAACTTTAGAGAGCTTCTTTAAAGTATTAAAACTCTATCAAATTGACAAACCAAAAGGAGTACATTTACATACTATCTCTAGAATCCCTGTAGCAAGAGGCTTAGGAAGTTCTAGTACTTGCATTGTTGCTGGGGTTTTAGCAGCAAACCAATATGCAAACCTCAACTTAAGTTCAGAGAAGATGTGCCAATTAGCAAGCGACATTGAGGGACATCCTGATAATGTTGTTTCTGCAATATTAGGCAGTTTTAATATGACCTTGTATCAAGACCATTTTTTTAATATCCAAGTTGATGTTCATCCTGACATAGAGTTTATCGCCCTTGTTCCAAAATATGCTGTAAAAACCCAAGTCGCTCGAGATATCCTACCTCAATCATATAGCCTTAGTGATATTCAAATTAATTTGTCAGCGATTCCCTTTGTTAAAATGGCTTTTGAGTCCAAAGATAAAAATCTATTGAGAATGGTAACTCAAGATCGCATTCATGAGCCTTATCGTAAACACCTAATTAAGGAATATAATAAAGTCTATGATCTCATTGAGGATCTTGACCCTCTTGCATTTTGCATATCAGGGGCAGGACCAACGATGCTTTTAGCACTCGAATCTTCAAATGTTCCTTATTATATGCAATATCTTAAGAAACATTTAGCGGATGAATTGACCCTGCTACACTGTCAAATCGATAAAAAAGGTGCTATGATTAAATAGCATCTTTTTAGGAGGGAATTATGAACTTTATTGAAATATTAAAAATCATTTTCTTAGGAATTGTAGAAGGTATTACCGAATGGCTTCCCATCAGTAGTACAGGTCATATGCTTTTGGTTGATGAATTCTTAAGTCTAAATCATTCTGCGGAATTCATGAAAATGTTCTTTGTAGTGATACAACTTGGAGCCATTATGGCAGTTGTTTTAATCTTTTGGAATAAAATGTTACCCATAGAAAAAAAGAACAATCAATGGCACCTAAAGAAAGAGACCATAAATCTATGGCTCAAAGTGGCTGTAGCATTGATTCCAGGTACTGTTGTTACCTTACTCTTTGATGATTATGTTGAAGCCCATTTTAAAACACCTATTGTCATTGCGATTGCTTTGATTTTCTATGGAATAATCTTCATTATAGTTGAAAATAAAAACAAAAATAAAAAGCCAACAACTCAAACATTGATGGATATATCCTATAAAACCGCACTTTTAATTGGGATATTCCAGATACTATCTATCATCCCTGGAACCAGTCGCTCCGGCTCAACGATTGTGGGTGGTTTGATTATTGGAGTATCAAGAGTGGCTGTTGCTGAGTTTACTTTCTTCTTAGCTGTGCCAGTTATGTTTGGATTAAGTGCCTTGAAACTAATTGGTTTTGGTTTTGTATTCACTGGTGCTGAGATTGTCACATTACTTTTAGGAAGTTTTGTTGCCTTTATTGTTTCTATTTTCGTGATTAAGTATCTGATGGACTTTATTAAGAAAAACGACTTTAAAGTCTTTGGTTGGTACCGTATTATCTTGGGTGCCTTAATCATTCTATATTTTACACTAACTTAACAATGACCGGATATTCCGGTTTTTTTTTGATTTCAGTTAATATTCCATGAAAATTCAAGTTCATTTGTTAAGAAAAGTTAACTTTTGTTATTAATTTATGAAATTATGTTATTTTAATACGTGCGGAGGCTTAGAAAATTATGGAAATATTAGAAACTATAGGTATAAATTATATTTTGGGTGGATTTGGACTGTTCATCCTTGGAATAACGCTATTGGGAGATGGACTCAAAGAATTAGCAGGACCTAAAATAAAAGATTATATTGAAAAGTATACTAGCAATACATTCATGGCCATGATGGTGGGAATGATTGTTACAGGACTTATTCAATCCAGTTCAGCAACAACAGTCATCTCAATATCCTTAGTTCGTGCGGGGCTTATGACCTTAAAACAGGCGATTGGCATTGCAATTGGAGCTAACATCGGTACCACCGTTACATCGATCATGATTGGATTGAAAATTGACCAATTTGGATATTACTTTGTTTTCCTTGGAGCAATTATGTTTGTATTCTCCAATAAAAAGAAAGTGAAAGACTTAGCATTTGTATTATTCTCATTTGGAATAACATTTGTGGGACTGGTATTAATGGGAGATCGTTTAGCATTATTACAAGACTATAAATTCTTCAATGATTTCATTGATTTTATGTCAATGAATCCCTGGCTTGCACTTATTGGTGGAACCATTGCCACAGCATTAATAAACTCTTCATCCGCATTTATTGCGATAATTCAAAAGGTTTACGCTGGAGGTGGTATTGATTTACCCGTTGTTGTAGCCTTAGTACTTGGATCTAATATAGGAACAACCATCACAGCTTATATCGCTTCATTAGGTGGAATTGTACCTGCACGCCGTGCTTCAGTTTTCCATACCCTATTTAACCTTACTGGTTCCCTAATTGTAATGTTATTACTGACACCTTATGCGAAACTTATTTCCTTCCTTAGTTTGAAACTTGCAGCAAGTGCTGAGTTGGAAGTAGCTTTAGCTCACTTTATCTTTAACTTCTTGTTTGCATTCTTAGTTATTCCAGTCTTGCCCGCTTTCATGAAGTTGTTAGAGAAGATTATTCCTGGACAAGATTCTACATACAAGCCAGCAAAACTTATTGAACTTAACGAAGATGTTATTGAGACATTACCCGAAGCAGCCATGCAAATTTCAAAAGAAGCCATTCTTCAAATGGGAGACATTATGCTCTCATCAATTGAAGTGTCACAGAATTACTTGAATAAAGATGATTCTGAAGATTTCTCATTCATCCAAACTACTGAAGCAACTATCAATAAAATAGATACTGATTTAACAACTTATCTCTTGAAGATTGTGAAATCATCGCCTTCAGAGTACATTGCAGAAAACTATACTAAGTATTTAGAAATCGTTAAGAACATCGAACGTATGAGTGACTTAACAACCAATCTTGCAGACTTCTATAGTCTAATCTACGAAAATAAAGAGAGTCTATCTCAAGATGCCTTATCCGATTTGAACACTATGTATATGCTTCTAAAAAGCATCATAAAAAGATCCCTTGACACCTTTAAAACCGAAGACATCACCCAACTTAAACCCATTTTGAAAGATGAATCTTACTTAGATATCATTGAAATGAAGTATCGTGAAAAACACTTCCAACGTTTAGCTGAAGGTGTCTGTACAACTAAGATTACCGCATCCATCTATGTGGATATCCTTAGTACCCTTGAAAGAATTGCAGATCATGCGGTCAATATTGCACGCTTTGTAGATTCACCTATTATGTCACACGACCGATAAAAAAATTAAAATGGTTCCTATCATCCGATAAGAACCATTTTTTTATATCACTTTAACTTGAAATCCCGCCATTACATCCAGCGATTCTTGATGCAGCTTTTTATCATAACTATCCGTCGCCTTTGAATCCACAATAACAAGCGCTTCTGGAAGTGCCGCTTTCACTATAACAGCCGTTGAGACAACACAGATATTAGAAACTAAACCTGCAATCTCAACTGAGTCATAGCCACGATCTTTAATAAAGTTTCCTAACTCTAAAGAACCAAATGCACCTTTATCAAAGATTTTTAAGGCATGTTCTTGCGCAAAAACTTTAGCTCCCCCATAAATCTCCCAACCAAAGCTATCTTTAATACAGTGAATGATGGGTAAATTTTTACCTTCTTGTGTTTGTAAGTAATTATCGAAATGAGTATCCCTTGTAAAAATAACATCCTGGCCTTCTTTATGATATGCTTCTAATTTATCATAAATAGGCTGCGCTACTTTATGAGCATTCTCAAATCCCAAAGCACCATCAACAAAGTCATTTTGAAAATCCACTACAATTAATAATTTTTTCATAATTATCCTTCCTATTCTAAATTACGATTTGCGTAGGCATCTATAAGCGCCTCTTCTACATGTTTGGGTACAAAAGGTTTCAAATCCCCTTTGAAACTGGCAATGGTTCGAGCAAGTGATGAAGAAATAAAAGAGTACTTTGGTGAAGCCACTAAAAACAATGTCTCAATGTCTTCATTTAGAGCACGGTTTGCGGTTGCTTGTTGCAGTTCCAGTTCATAATCCATTACCGCCCTGATACCACGAATTAAAACTTTACATCCCAGCTCCCTTGCAAAATCAACAGTAAGACCACTGCCAATCACTACCTCAACATTGTCTAAATGACTCACAGTTTTTTCTATCATTTCTTTTCTTTCACTTTTTGTAAAGACATAGTTTTTCTCATCATTGAGCATAATTGCAACAACCACTTCATCAAACATAGATGCACAGCGTTCAATCAAATCAACATGTCCAATGGTAATTGGATCAAATGACCCGGGGTACATAACCTTCATATACTAACCTCTTTCGTATTGATACATTTATTATAACATGAAAAAACACACTCGGACATTAGTGTGTTTTTTCTTTAGAAATGTTCAATTCAATAATTTGGAGGAAATACAAATTGTTATTAAGGAAATGGTGAATTGAAGAAATTTTCTAACGGACATATAGATATATTATTTGTATCTATAACTAGATTATACAGTACCTAAATGAAAAGTCAACTGTTTATTACATAAATTTGTAAAAACTTTCATGTAATGAAACTTTTTCACTATATTTTCATTATTCATTCCTTTTTAGCTGCATTTCCACTTTATTAAGGATGTTTTCGGCATTCAAACGTCCATAATCCATCATTTCTATACAATAAATTGGTATATTGATTATCTTCTCTACAAGTGAATCATACATATATGATACCTGAGGTGCTAATAAAATGACTTGTATTGTTTCATCTACCTTAGAAACTTCACTGACACCATAGGCTTGAATTGAAAAGTTTTCATAGCGCCTTATTCCTTCTGTTTCAAGCTTGTTTGCTAGTAAACTAGAAGACATGCCTCCGGCACACATAATTATAATTCTCATAAGGTTTGTAGACTTTGGGTAATTACATCGTAATCCTCTTCTTGAGGATCAAGCATTGCGGCAAATTTAAAGATTGGCTTTATACCTACTCTATTGAGTTCTTCTTCCCAATTATCAAGCCATTCTTTTTCTCCCCAATCATAGGATCCAAAAATTATGACTTTTTTATCAGTGATTTGATCGAGTATTGAATCAAAGAAAGGTCTAAATTCATATTCTTCCATTTGTTCTCCCGCCATAGCTGGACTCCCTAGAATAATAAGTTCACAGTCCAAGGCTTCCTCAGTAACCACATCTTCAACTGGACAAAGAGTTACATCAAAGTTTTGATCACTTAGGACCTCATATATATGTTGTGCCATCATCTCCGTATTTCCAGTGGCACTGTAATAGATAATATTTGCTTTCATAACGCTCCTAAAAAAAAGCTTATGCCAGAGCATAAACTTTAATGATTTTACTTATCTCCGAGTAATTCTTTTACTTGGGCAATAACTGCAGCACCATTCATTGTGCCGTACTCTCTCATTCCAATTACATCCACTGGTGTATTTGGTAACTGTTTCTTAACGTTTTCTAAGTTAAAACGAACTTGAGGTCCTAGAAGCACAACGTCTGCGTCAGCCCCTAATCTCGCTGCATCACTCACTGAGTGTGCTTCAACGGTTACATCATATCCAATTTCTTTAGCTGCATCTTCCATACGGCGTACTAACGCACTTGTGGACATACCAGCTGAACAAAATAAAACAACTTTTTTTGTCATATTAAATCCTCCCTGTCTTTCTTATTCATTATAGCAATTTTTTCATCGTAGGTCTACATGAAAGCGCTATTTTAATTTTCGTCGCTGTCTTTGGTTTCCCGAAAGCATCTCATTGAGATAATCCATATCGCTTACAGGTAAGAAGACCTTAATTCTTCCATTACCTATGTAAAATATGAATCGACCATTTCTATAGCTTCTTCTTTGAATCATCTTTACGTCAAAAGCCAAAAACCGAGTAAAAAGAACTTTACGTCCAACAATTGTAAGACGTTCTAAACTTAGATAAACTAGCAACACTAATAAGGCCCCTAGAAATACCGCAACACCATATGCTTCTTTTTCCACAGGATAAAGTATATAAGCAATACTGAGCGCAATTAAGCTATAACTCTCGATTTTTGAGCGTAAACCTAATTTAAGTTTTAAGGTGTTATCCACTGATTTGGCGCGTTTATATTTGAAATAAGCAAAAAGATAAATCAAAGGCAGAGCAACCATAATTACATAATAGAGTATTTGGTTAATATCTTTCATTTGTTTTTCCCCTCATTTGAAAAAAGAGCTGGTAAGCTCTTATTGAATTTTCTTGTGAATTTCAATTAATTCAGCTGCAACAATTTTCATAAGTTCGGCACTCATCATTTGATCTTCAGCGTGAATCAAAAGTAAGTTTACATCTGTTGCACCATCTTGTGCTTCCTTTTGAATTAACTGAGCATGAACACGGTGACCTTCAACAAATTGCTCTTCACCTTCCACCATCAGTTCTTCTGCGCGGTCGAAGTCTCCTTCTTTAGCAGCTTGAATTGCTTCAATAAAGCATGAACGTGCTGATCCATTGAATGAAATCATTTGAAAACTTAGTAGTTCAATTCCTTCCATGTATATCTCCTTTTCTTTACAGAGTTATTATATCAAATTTTTGCGCAAAAGAACAGTGAAAGCGGTACAGAAAACTGAAAATAAAAATTCTTTTTATCACAATAAACTAGTTCTCATTTTCTGAATCAAAAACTCTTCTTAATTGCACCGTATCAAAGGTTACAGACAAGGAATATGCATCCCCAATTGCTGTTTCTATCGCTTGAGTAATCTTATGGGGCGAAATGCTTGTATCTTCAGTTAAGACAACATCCACTTCTAATAAATTATCTCTAAGTCTTAAATCATGGAATTTAAAGGCAGGATCTAGTTGATGTAAAGAACTTTTCACTAGGAGGTGAATTCGTTTAATTTCATCACTGACAACATCAATGGGGTCTAAATGTACCACCAGTTCTACGCCAGTATTGTTTAGTACTTTAGTTTCAATTCGATGGGCTATTTCATGGGCTACAATCAATGATAAGCGTTGATCTACCTCCAAATGAATCGTACCATAGTAAGTACGATCACCATACTCATGAATGAGTAAGTCATGATAAGAAAATACATCATCCTCTTCGATAACAGATTCTATAACAGCATTAATTAAACTTTGCTTGGGGCGATGCCCCACTAAATCATCAATAAATTCCTTTAAGAGCTTTACGGATGATAACATAATAAAAAGCGCAATACCACTACCTAAAAGACCATCAATATTCCATTGATAAAACTGATTGAGATAAAACCCTAGTAAAATGACAATTGAAATAAGAACATCATTTCTTGAATCTTGCTGGGCAGCAAGAATGACATCCGATTTGGTATCCCGATAGTTTTTTCGATACATGAAATATAGAAAACCCTTCACAACAATAGAGATAAACATAACCCAAATCATGAGATTATCTAAAACCGGAGCTTTTTGTTGAAATAGATTGGCGATACTTTCCCTTAATAAGTCAAAGCCTATATAGAACATTAACATTGACATCAGAAATCCTGAGATATACTCAAATCGTTCATGTCCAAAAGGATGTTCTTTATCTGCTGGTTTTTCACCCAGTTTGAAACCAACTAAGGCAATTAATGATGACAATACATCAGAAAAGTTATTCATCGCATCTGCCAAAATTGCATAGGAATTGAAGAGTTTGGCTACAATAAATTTAATGACAAAAAGAATGATGTTCATAAAAACACCAATGATACTGGAATACAAGCCTTGATTCATACACTTCTCCTTATTTTGATTCTTATGATACCCTATTTCCCGGGTCAAGTAAAATAAAAGACTGGATATTATCCAGTCTTTAGTCATGTACTTTCATTACAGAGAAAACATTCCTGGACACATTCACACTGTGATCCCCAATTCTCTCTAAAGTTCCTAAAATATCTACATAAAGACTTGAAGCAATTAAAGTATCATCCAAACCATCTGTAAGGCGACGGAAATGTCTTTCTCGATATTTAGCTTCGATTAAGTCTAGGTAAGCCTCATCGCTTAAAAGCTTATCATAATCATTTAAATTTTGTGTTTTAAGAATATCTTTAGATCGAAGAACAATGTTAATGAGTAAATCATACATCGTATTGAGATCTAACATAGATTCCTCCACAAACTCCTCTTTATCTTCGAAGATATGCTTGTAAAAGTTTCCTAGATTGACTGTTAAATCAGACATGCGTTCAATATTCTTAATAATATCCAAACTCTTTGTATAGGTCACTGCATAACTTTCTAATCTAAATCCGGTTTTCGCCATTTTGAGAAGGTAGGATGTGATTTCAGTATCCATCCGATTCACTATTTCTTCCATCTGCATAATGACGTCATAGTCTTCCTCATCTTTTGAGGATAAGTAATTCTTTGAAGTTTTTAAACTCTCAACTACAACATCCATCATCATCACACTGCGTTCCTTGACTAAATTAAAGGCAGCATCAGGCAACACATCTATTAAACCCTCATCCATAGGCTCTTGTTTAAGTAAGGCAAACGATTTGTCTTCACCTGGAAAGAGAATTTCGAGTAATTTAATCATGCTATTTAAAAACGGAATCACAAGAATCATAGATCCTAAATTAAAGACAAAGTGATTTAAGGCAACTGCCATTTCTGGTGCCCCATTAATCATACTATTGAGATAGGTAATAAAGTTCGAATATGGAACAATGATTAGCATCCCTAATAATCCCCCAATAATATTATAAATTACATGGAACCAACCCGCACGTTTTGTCGATACAGATCCACCGTGGGATACTAAAACTGCAGTTAGGGTCGTTCCCACATTGGAACCAAAAACAAATGCAGAAGCAACAATCATGTCCATTTCGCCACTTGCAAATAGCTTTTGTGTTATCCCTACTACAGCAGTAGAGGAATTTATCACAACAGTCGCAAGGGTTGATCCTCCTAATGCAAGCCATCTGTGACCTTTAAGACTGGTCATAAAACTCGTGAACTGAGGATATTCTTGAATTAGAAGGAGTTTATCACTCATCATTTGTAAACCAACAAAAAGAATTCCAAAGCCAAATATTACTTTACCCCAATTCTTTATGGATTTACGGCTCAGAAAGAGCATCATAATGCCACCAATAAAAACAAGATAGTGACCGTATTCTTCAACATTTAAACCAATCACAAGGGAGGTCATCGTAGTTCCTAAATTGGCCCCAATCGATATACCAATAGCTTGTTTCAAGGACATCATCCCCGCCCGCACTAAACTAATTGAAATAACTGTAGCTGCCGTACTAGAGTGCATTATCGCAGTGATAATAGCCCCAACAACCATTGACATAAATAAAGTACTGGTATATTTTTCAATATAATAGTTAATTTTCGTACCCGCGACCTCTGTTAAACCATCGCCTAAAAAATTAACCCCAAGCATGAATAAAGTAAAACCACTCAGGATAACACCAATTTCAATAACGGGATCTGTAAAGCCTACTGCAAACATGATATCCCTCCTCTTCATATTATTATTTTAGCATGATTTAATTGCGATTCTGTTAATTACTACTAACAGAGTGTAAATAATTCTTAACAAAAGAAAAAGGAGGTTTCCCTCCTAGTTTCCATTGTTCTTAGCTTCTCTTATTTGAATTACTTTTAAAGATTTATATCCAGATAAGATGTCCTTTGAACGTGATAACTCATAGCTCTCAAGCTCAATAATGACAATCTCAGCTGTTGTTTGAACAATTGTACCCTGCATCAAGTGCCCCCCCTTGACATTAAAATCAAGATCACTTATAGACGCATGGATATGATTTCCCCCCTTAGAAACTGTTCCTTCCATGGATACGATTTCAAAAGATCCATTCAGTGTGAGGAGGTGTCTGGTCACACCTTTTCGAAACGTTACTTGAGACAAGCTCCCTACACAAGTCCCAATAAACCCCGCTTCTATGTGATACTTTTGACAGTATGCATCGATTGTTCCTAAAAGATCTTCTCCCGGTGAAAGACGGAGAACATGTTCTACCATGTTACTCTACGAATCCAAACACTTTCCAAGACTCTATGTATCGCATATTAAAACGATCTGAGTCTGCAATGCGTCCAACAATATTCTTGTTGCCATCATTAGGCATTGCCTTGGTCACGATATGCAATTCCCCTTTATAGCGCCCATAGTTATCATTAACAATAACTAAGTCCCCTGGCTCTAAGTCATGTGTATCGTGTGGTTTAATGGTTTCTTTAGCGTATGTTAAGCGCGGAATGGTTGAACGAACCATATACTCGCTCATATCGCCACGAACATAATGTTCATGATTAAAGATTATTTCTCTTTCAATATCTGTTACATTATCATTCAACTCGACCTTGAATTGCAGAATATTGAAGTTAATCTTCTCAAGTGACTTAAGCTCGTCTTCAGTAGGATAAACATTAGAGATGATGATGTCATCTACATTAGGATGTGCTACGAGTTGTCTAATTTGAGCATCCAATGGTAGACCACGGTGATCTTCCAATGTTACAAGCCCTTCTGACAGAGGCCAAGGCCCCATTGCTGTTGGGTTGTTTGATCCAACAAATGCTGCAACTCTCATATTATGTTTTTTCATCTCTTTACTGGTCATGTCAAAGAAATCTTGACCTAAAGCTGTATAGCGTTGAGGGTAAAAGTTATGACATGTTAGCAAACGATCAACATTAGGTTTAAATGCCATAATAGCACCTACCACATTGTCGTTAGTTGAAGCATTGAGTTCAATACTTAAACCATAATCATTTGCTGTTAAGCGTGCATTCTCAGCTGCGCTAAATCCTTCGTCTAAACGAATTCCAGTCGCTCCCATTTCATGGAACAAACTTAAGTCCCCTTTTTCGAGTCCAAAGGTCTCGAATATACTTGGCGCTATATCAACAATAACATCAAGCCCCTTATTTCTTGCATATCCAATGACGTCTTTATAATGTGAGAGAACTTCGTCTTTGTCCCCTTCAACACTTAATAAACACGTAAAGATGCGCACGGCTCCTAAGGCAGCCATTTGGTCGATGTACTTTTTATCATCAACCGCTGAATTATGTTCAGGATAAATTGAAAATCCCAACCTACTCATTGTATCACCTCGGTATTATCATACACTATATTTTAATACTTTGGTATATACCAGAGCAACTTTCTTTAAAAAAAACTGATTTTCATCAGTCTTTTTTAATACATATGCATTTTTATGTGTTTTTTTGTCCTACTTTGTGAAAAAGTATACAACCTTTTATAATAGAAACCAAAAATTATTGAATTTCTCAAGCCCCCTCAAAGGCTTTTCTAGCAATCAATACTGCCACAAGTTCATTGATAACTGCAGCGGCAGCGATTGTACTTTGAATAATTACCACAGATTGTGGATCAAAAGCTGAAAGTGTAGCGACTGATAATCCAGTAAAACACTAAAGATACACCTGAGTGAGGTAGCAAGGTTAAACCTAAATACTTCTTAACGGTATATGGCATCTTACTTTGTTTTGCTCCAAGATAAGCTCCAGAATATTTTCCAAGTGCACTGGCTAATATATAAATAAAAGTAAAGAGTCCAGCACTCATTATTAATGAATAATCTAAAGGCGCACCTAAGTTTACAATCACAACCATTAAGCCAATCATGATGAAAGGGTTGAGGTATTCTAAGCAAGCATCCAGTTTTTCTTCACCTAAGATATTTGAAAAGACAGCTGCATATCCCATTCTTGCTAACATAAAGTAAAAGTTTGGTTCACTCAATACACTTACATACATATAGTTACCAATCAGGGTTGTGAGCAGTTCCATCAACAAAATAAATCCTGTTGCAGTTTTAGTATCCTTAATATTGTTGACTACTTTCCCAGTAATAAAACCTGTAATCAAACCAATTCCTATAGGTAATAGCAACATGGACGCTAGTGTCACTAAGAGTGAAGTACCGTGATCTCCAAATGTGCTAGTTATTAAAGCATTAAGTGAGAAGAATACAACAATCGCAACAACATCATCTAATTCGGCCATAGGTATCAGTGTATCGGTCACAGGACCTTGAGTATCAAACTCTTTTACAATAGATAATGCTGTTGCTAGTACAATACTACCAAAGATTAATGCTAGATATAGCGGGATATCCATAAAGTAGAAAATCATACCAAAGGATAAACTGACTACAACAAAAGCCCCTAAAGATTGCCACATGGTAGTAACCACAATTTGCTTACCTGTTTTTTCAAGCGACTAATGACCAGTTCAGATCCCAACATAATTCCAAGTAAAACTTCAAACAATCGCAAAATCGCTTGATACCAAGACTGTTGTAAAATGGAATCACTCAATACATTGAAGGCATAAGGTCCCAATAACATTCCAGCGATCAACCAAGCTAAAATTGCTGGAAGCTTTAATTTACTAGCTAACTTACCACTAAAGTAAGCCATCACCACCACAACTATAAATTTTAAAAACAATAACATACTCAACACTACTTTTTTGTAATACCATATAAGATGATATGAATCATGGATTTCATTTTTTCTTCTTGAATTTGAAGTTTATCCTCATGCGTTAGCTTGTTATCCATAGATAACTTCTTTGCAATACCATAGGACGCTACGGAAAATGTCTCGATTATATCATGAAGCTCATAATCACGTTTGAGTTTCACGTTTTTTAAAATCTTAGAGAAAAATGAAATATTATAATCATTTAGATTACTTTTTGCTTCTTGTAAATCCAAAAATAAATGCACTGGCGGATTAAACATCGCATTTGTAAAAATGGTTTGTAGGTCTTGATGCTCTGAGAAAAATTGTGTTCGCATCTCATAATAATGCATCAAGGCTTCCTCAACTGAAGCATAATCCTTATCATGTGCTTCTAAAAAGGAAGCCAAGTTGTCAAAAGTCTCCTTTAAACAATAGAGATACAAGGCATCTTTATTCTTAAAATAAAGATACACAATCCCTTTTGAAAATCCGCCTTGTTCCATAATCGCATTAATTGAGGCTTTATCAAAACTATTTTTTTGAACTCTACAATAGCAGCTTTAATGATTTTTTCCTTAGTATTTCCCATATATATCACCTTTTGACCCCCTAGTCAATGCTAGAACTACAACATAAATTGAAAGTAAACTCAAAGACAAATGCTCAGTTTTTTTCAAAGTATGATATTATAAGGGAGGTGATTCAATGTACAAAAAAATAAAAGAATTATGTAGTATAACCACACTATTTCAAGATTCTTCAAACAGCTACTGGGATGATGAATATATTTCATCAAACCTACTAAAACAACATTTAATTCAAAACAGTGATAACGCAAGTCGCAACCAATCTTTTCAAAGAGATTCAATTATATTTATTGATGCGCTTCTAAAAAAACACAAAGCGCACAATCTAATTGATTTTGGATGTGGTCCTGGATTTTACACTGAAGCACTCGCAAAATTAAATTACCAAGTAACAGGTATCGATTTCTCTAAGCGCTCTATTGATTTTGCGATTAAGAATGCTTTACATAATAATCTTAACATCCACTATCGATATGAGAACTATTTAAGCATTGAAGATGCGTCTTGTTATGACTTTGCTTCTTTAATATATTGCGACTATGGATCCCTGAGTGAAGAAAACCGATTGAAACTTCTTAAGAATATTCATAGAAGCTTAAAACCCAATGGTCTTTTTATTTTAGATGTATTTACAGTAAATCATTACCTCGATTTTAAAGAATTTCAAAATTATAGTTTTAAAGAACAATCTTTTTGGTATGAAAGCAAACATTTAGAACTCAGCAACCATCAAAGTTTCCCAAACTTCATAACACTTCAACAAAATATCATCATCGCAGAGAAAAGCGAAAAGATCATTAACCGTTGGTATCAACACTTTACTTTAGAAATGTTACAAAATGAACTGAAACAAGCAAACTTTGAAGTTGAAGCCATCTACCAAGATATTAAAGGAACTCCTTATAATAAAGATGCTAATACACTCTGTTTACTGCTCAGAAAAAAATAGCTGTTACAGCAAAAAGAAAGATATGTAACAAAAAGTAAAATATTTAAAGTTTAATGTTGACACTTTCTAATATCGATGGTATATTATTAAGGCAGTTGAGAAACGGACCTGTAGCTCAGTTGGTTAGAGCGCACCCCTGATAAGGGTGAGGTCGCTGGTTCG
>CAZZFJ010000017.1:0-28703 GCA_964653415.1 uncultured Erysipelothrix sp.
TTGACAAAATTAAAAAGCTTTATTAAAATATGGTCGTTAGCAGTCTTATCAACAGAGTGCTAAAAGGTCAGATTTAAGGAGGTAAAGCAAAATGATAAAACCATTGTATGACCGTGTTTTAATGGAAGAGATACAGGCTGAATCTACAACAGCAAGTGGCATATTGCTACCGGAATCAAAGGAGAAGCCATCGCTTGCCCGTGTCGTTGCGGTAGGGCCTGGACGCGTTGATGCGAATGGAGTACTAGAATCAATGCCGGTAAAAGTTGGGGATACTGTGATATATAAGAAGTATTCAACAACAGACATTAAATATGACGGAAACAATTATCTAATCATCGAAATGAAAGATATTCTTGCAGTTATCGAGGAGGAAGCATAATTATGACAAAACTAATAAAGAATGGTCAAGATTCAAGAGATGCATTGCTAAGAGGTGTAGATACTCTAGCAAATACAGTTGGAGTTACCATTGGGCCTAAAGGAAGAAATGTAGTACTAGACAGAAGCTATGGGTCTCCGCTCATTACCAATGATGGTGTAACAATTGCACGAGAAATTACCTTAAAAGATCCTTTTGAAAATATGGGAGCTAAATTAATCTATGAGGTTTCAAATAAGACAAATGATGTTGCTGGAGATGGTACAACTACAGCTACACTTCTTGCGCAATCAATTATCCATCAAGGTGTCTCATATGTAGATCGAGGAGCTAACCCAGTTTTAATGAGACGTGGGATTGAGAAGGCTGCAAAAGAAATATCAAACCATCTTTTAAACAATAGTAATAAAATTGAAACACGAGAAGATGTTGCCAACGTTGCGTCTATTAGTGCCGGTTCCAGTGAAATTGGTGAAATCATAGCAGATGCAATGGAAAAGGTAGGCAAAGATGGTGTAATTACTGTTGATGAATCCAGTACATTTGAAACCGAACTTGAAGTCGTGGAAGGAATGAAATATGACAAAGGTTATGTTTCTCCTTATATGGTCACTGATAGAGAAAAAATGCAAATTGAAATGGAAAACCCATTTGTTCTTGTAACTAATAGAAAGATTTCGACAATTCAAGAAATCCTTCCTTTATTAGAAGAGGTTATTCAGCACAACAAACCATTACTTATCATTGCAGATGACATCGATAATGATGTAGTATCAACACTAGTAGTAAATAAACTTCGTGGAACATTTAATGTTGCAGCAACGAAGGCTCCGGGATTTGGCGACAACCAAAAGAACATGTTAGAAGATATCGCTGCAATTACTGGTGCTGAATTTATCAGTAAAGATTTAGGTATGGAAGTAAAAGACATGACCATTGATCAACTGGGTTCAGCATCAAAAGTGATAATTAGTAAAGATGACACCACTATTGTAGATGGACAAGGAAAAGAAGAAAAGGTTAATCAACGAATTGAAGAAATCCGTTCACATATTGAAAATAATAAAAATGAATACGACACAAAACAACTTAGAGAACGTCTTGCAAAACTAACAAGCGGAATCGCAATTATCAAAGTAGGAGCTGCGACAGAATCCGAAATGAAAGAGAAGAAACTTAGAATTGAAGACGCTTTAAATGCTACAAAAGCAGCCGTTCTTGAAGGTACGGTACTTGGTGGCGGATATGCTCTTGCAGATGCTTATCGGGAACTAAAAGATAAAATTGAAGCATCAAATCAAGATGAAAAACGAGGCATTACAACCGTTTTTGAGGCTGTATTAAAACCATTATGGCAAATTGCCGAAAATGCAGGATTTGATGGCGATGATGTGATAGAACGTCTATTAGTATCCGAAAAGAATATTGGTTTTGATGCAATCCAAGGTAAATGGGTCGATTTACAAAAAGCTGGAATCGTTGATCCAACCAAGGTAACTCGAAATGCATTGCTTAATGCTGCTTCAATTGCTGCTTTATTCTTAACTACAGAGGCCGCAATTACAACTGCTCCAGATAAATCAAATGAATCCATGGAAAGTCCAATATACTAGTATAAGCAGTTAAATTGATAAGTCATAATATCCCCTTAAAGATCAGATATAATTCTGATCTTTTTACGTGAAATCCTTTTTACTTAAAAAAGATAGAGTAAAATAACATTATTCAATCTCGCTATGAATGATCACATTTTTACAGTATAATAAGCTTAATGGAGGCAAAGATACTAATGACAATTAAAGACGTAGCACAAAAAGCAGGTGTATCTAAAAGTACAGTTAGTCGATACCTTAACAATGGATATGTTAGTCAAGAAAATCGCGATAAAATTCAAAAAGCAATTGACGAAACCGGTTATCGTACGAATGTCTTTGCACGAGGTTTGAAAACAAAGAAATCCAATCTTATTGCAATAATTGTTCCAAGACTTAATTCTAATACAGCCATAAAAAGTCTAGAGGGAATGAATGAAGTGTTAGTACATCATGGGTATCAAATGGTTGTGGTGCCAAAAAACACTATAGAAGAGGATGAAATAATCTATCTTAGAAAGATCATCTCGCAAGGTTTTGATGGTGTTATCGTTATGGCACATGCAATTACTGAAGAACATGTTCAATTATCTCGAATCAGTAAAGTTCCAATCCTCTTCACGGGTCAAGATAAGAATGAAGTAAATGCGATTACAATTGATGATTACCAAATTGGAAAAGAAGTAGCGGAGTATGTAAATACTTTAGATATAAATAATGTTCTGTTCTTATCAGTATCAGAAAGCGATTATGCGGTTGGTGTCAATCGTAAAAAAGGAATTCTTGAAAACTTAAAACATCCAATTCGTACTTTAATAACTGGATTTAGTCATGAAGATGCATATGAGATAATGAAGCAAGAATCAAGTACAATCGACTATGACTTAGTTATCGGTGCTACAGATAATATAGCCATGGGTGCCATGCGATATATCAAAGAAATAGGAAAAGTTGTCCCAGATGAAGTTAAAATAGTGGGGATTGGAAATTATGATATTGGGACCTACATTTCCCCCACTTTAACGACACTGCATATTGATTATCATGAGTTTGGAGAGAATGCAGCAAATATTATGTTAGAATTATTAAAAGTTGACACTAACAATGCAGATACAAAGTCGGTTCACTTTGGAATGATTGAAAGAGAAACTACAAAATCAAAGTAAAAAATCACCCGAAGGTGATTTTTTTATTCTTCTATTTTTACTAATGTTCGTGTAAGAATAAAACCGGTTATAAATGCCCCAGCAATAACTAAGAAATAAGTCATCATACTGTACATGGATTCAGTATACAACAAGAACCCTGGTATAAATGTAATCCCCATACCTGCAGGAGCAACTTTTAGTAAGAAAGTAATTAAACCTCCTACAGCTCCGCCTATCATACCCATTAGGAAAACTTTGGGCCTTACTAAGGTAATACCAAACAGTAGTGGCTCTGTAATACCAAATAAAGTAGATGCAGAAGCAGAATATGCATTTGATCGTTGTTTTTGTGATTTTAGCATCATGGCTACGGCAATTGCCGCTCCAAATTGGCCGGCCATAGAGGCAGTTCCCAGTGGTTGTAGAATATTGACACCAGTCTCATTAATTAATTGAATCTCAATGACACTTAAGGCATGGTGCATTCCAGTAACAACAATAACTTGTTGAATGGCAGCATAAATAATTTGTCCAATACCGAAGGGAATTTGAGTTAGGACTAAGACGCCATTGGTAGCAAACTGCTCTAGGCTGTGAAGAATAGGACCCACAACAAATAGAACAACTGAAATAGAAGCTAGTATTGAGACAAAGGGAGTCACAATTAGATCCATCATCGAGGGGACAATTTTACGCACTTTTCTTTCTACAAATGCAACAAGCCAACCAGCAAAGATTCCCGGTAGTACAGAACCTTGATAACCTACAACATTCACACCGATACCAAAGAAATTGACACGCATTGGATCTGCTCCTCCTGATGCAACGACCCATGCATTAGGTAGTTGGGGAGCAACCATCATTAATCCAACAACGATACCCAAAATTGGATTTCCACCAAAACGTTTCGTTGCAGAATAAGTAATGAGTACGGGTAAAAACGCAAAGGCAATGTCTGTCAACATTTCAAAGAGTGTTGCAAACTCTGGACTCATGTTTACACCAAGATTATTTAGTAAACCACGTACCCCCATTAGAAGTCCAGTAGTGACTAAAGCAGGAATGAGTGGTACTAAAATATCCCCTAAGATTCGCATTAATTTTTGATGAGGCTTCATATGACTGTAAGCATCTTCTTTAAAACTGTTAGGTGAGCTTGCTTCGTCTTTCATCACTTTTTTAATTTCGTCAAAGACATAATTTACTTTGCCGGTTCCAATGATAAATTGATGTTGACCAGATTGGTAGAAATACCCACCAATATCTTCTTTAAGTAGTTCAAGCTTATTATGGTTAAGCAGATTATCATCCTTTAGAATTATACGCATTCGTGTTGCGCAATGTTCATAACTTCGGATATTGTCTTTTCCACCCACAGAATCAATAATTTTTCCAGCGATGTCTGTATAATTCATAGTTCCTCCTTATGTGGTAACGTTACCATCTTATAGTTCAAGGTTAACACCCTAAAAATACTTTTGCAAGCACTTTCTTTAAAAATATTGTCAATTTATATAAAAAATGGTAAGATACATATGAAAACGTTCCCATTGAGAGGTGAAGAATGAAAAATAAAAAAGATATTTGGAGAAATAAATTTCATATCCAACCCCCAACCGGACTCCTAAATGATCCCAATGGTTTAGTCTATCATAACGGTGAGTATCATGTTTTTTATCAATGGCACCCAGATGCACCAGAACATGGATTGAAGTTTTGGAACCATGTAAAATCTACTGATCTTGTTTCTTGGCAGTTTGATGAAAGACTTGTCATGCCGGACACTCCTTATGATAAGGATGGAGCATACTCTGGATCAGCAATAGTAAATAAGGGTCAGGTTGAGCTTTACTACACAGGTAATACTAGAAACCTTCAAGGTATAAGACACCCTTATCAAGTCAAGGCTGAACTAGGAGCAAAAGAGGTAGTCAATAAAAGAGTCATTATAGATGGTATACCAAAGGCTTATACAGAACATTTTAGAGATCCCAAAGTCATTAAAAAAGCCGATATCTACTATATGATTATAGGTGCACAACGTGAAAATTTAACGGGAGCTGCCTTGATGTATAAATCTAAAGATAGCGAGAACTGGGAGTTTGCATACGAAGTAAAAACAGAATATGAAGACTTAGGTTATATGTGGGAATGCCCAGACTTAACACAGGTAGAGGGTAAAGACGTCTTACTTTTTTGTCCCCAAGGTAGTATGAATACCCCTATAGAGAAAGAGAACTTGTACCCCAGTGTTTATCTTTTAGGTGATTATAATTTTGAAACCGGATATTTTAATAATGATAAGGCAGTAGAAAAACTTGATTATGGTTTTGATTTCTATGCAGCACAAACATTTTCAGATGAAAATAATGATACTGTTCTAATAGCATGGGTTGGTATGCCAGAAATAGCTTACCCTAGCGATAAGTTTGGCTGGGCTCATGTACTAACTTTACCAAGAAAACTGAAGGTAATTGATGGTGTTCTTCACCAAATACCACATCCAAACTTAAAGAAATTACGAGATAGGAAAATAACTTCTCTTGAGAATGTTTCTTTATATGAATTGAAAATTAACGATATTAAAGAGAGTTTAGAGATACAACTATATAGTAAAGATAATGAATCATTGAAGCTTACTTATAAGAAAGAAGAAAGAAAGGTAATCCTAGATAGATCAAATTTTAAGGAGACCTTTGGAGAAAAGTACGGACAGATTCGAGAAATATACATGAGAAATGATTTAAAATCCATTCATGTATTTAGAGACACATCAACCATAGAAATTTTCTTAAATAATGGAGAATATACCATGACTGCACGCTTCTTTCCACAAATAATTGAAGGTGATATTATAATAGAACCTCAAGTACAGGCAGAAGTTTATTTACTAAAGGAGGATATTCATGATTTATAGTATTGGAGAAATGTTAATTGACTTTATGCAGGAAGAAAATCACTATGTACCCTACCCAGGAGGAGCTCCAGCAAATGTTGCGATTCACGCAAAAAGATCGGGTGCAAAAGCTCAGTTCGTAGGAAAACTCAGTCAAGATAACTTTGGAAATCTCCTAAAAGAACATCTGGAGGACAATAATGTTTACTTCCCATTAAAACGCAGTGAAAATCCGACAGCTTTAGCTTTGGTATCGCATGTTGAAGGAGAAAGATCCTTTCAGTTCTATAGAAGTAATACTGCAGATTTAGACTTAAGTATAGAAGATATTGCAATGATTCCATTTAAAGAGCATGATATTTTGCACTTTTGTTCCTTAGGATTAGTTAATGGTGGTACAACATACCAAGCGCATCTAGAGGCGATTAAAAAAGCAAAAGATGCGAAATCATATATAAGCTTTGATGTGAATATAAGACCCTTACTTTGGGATAATCTTGAGTTAGCGAAAGATAGAGTGCTTCAATTAGTCAATGAGGCACATATTGTAAAAGTGAATGAAGAAGAACTCCTATGGCTTACAGGTATGCAAGATATTGAAGCCGCAATGAAAGTACTTCAAAGCAAAAATCAAGTGATCATTTGTACTAAAGGTAAAGAAGGGTCCAGTATATTAAGATCAGATGCATCTTATTTTAAGACATCGGTTCCTTTGGTAAAACAGGTAGATTCTACAGGTGCTGGTGATAGTTATATTGCAATGATTTTAGCATCCTTATCTTCTAGCAATCAAGATTTTACAACTTGGCAAAATCTTCTACTGCAAGAGGCAGTCGAATATGCAACCAAGATCAGTGCTCAAGTGGTGTCGCATAAGGGTGCCATTCCAATCATAGAGTATTGATATTATCTAAAATATGAATCATCTTTAAGAAAGTCTCTAAATATATCCTAGAGGCTTTTTATTTTGTATATTTTTAAAGAAAATCAACAAGTTTCTCACGTGATTATATAAATAGAGAATGTTATAATTTATGTATTAGGTCAAGTTTATGACATCACCCTATAAATTAGCTAAAACATTGTGTTTATTTTACTAAGGAAAGGAGTTTACAGAAGTTTATCGCAACACAATATATATAAGGAAAAAGAGAGGATGATTAATAATGAAAATCGAAAACATTTTTCCACCCCCAATTATCATGAATCATGACGATACACAAGTATCAATTTACATGGGAACCCATATGATGGCTCCAGAAAACAAGTCCAATCGAATTCAATACAAAAATCTTATGTCTGAAGCATTGGATCAAATTACGGATAGAAAGACGCGTGAGCGTATTGAAATGCAACTTTTAAGTGTATACAGTGACGAAGATTTTTGGATGCACGCTAAAAAAGGGCTAGCTATTTTAGTAGATACTCACGATATGAATATATATCGTGTAAATCGCTTGTTTAAAAACGAAGTATCAGTGGGTGATAGTTTTAATCTAAAACCCCTATTACGACACTTTCAATCAGACGACTCCTATTTTATCTTAGGATTGTCAAAAGAGAATTTTGTAGTTTATAAGGCCAATCGCTATAGCCTTGAAAAAGTGGAATTTGATAAAAACCTTGAGATAACTAAGGATGAAGTATTAGGAACACAAACCGAAGGGAAAACATTAATTGTCAGTAACTATGGTGGATTAGCAGGCACAAATTATCATGGCCATAACGCTAGAAGTGAAGAGGAAAAGATTGATAAACAAAGATACTACTTGTATATTGATCGTTTTATTCCAAAACATTTAGATAATCCTGAGAATCTTCCTATTATCCTTTTAGGGCTTACTGAACATCAAGGAGAGTTTAGAAAAATCTCTAAAAATTCTTTGATTTTAGAAGAGGGTGTTGAAGTTTCTTTAGAATCCATTCAAAACAACGAGAAAGAAATTCTAGAAAAAATGTGGAAGGTAATAGAACCTATTTATCTAGAAAAGACCGAAACATTACTAGAACGATTCCATGTGAATAAAGAGTTAGAAAAAGCATCCGCAGATATCGCCGAAATCGCACTAGCTTTACTTGAAGGACGTGTAGATACTTTAGTACTAGAAGATGGTAAATCAATTCCCAATAATTACGCTTCTTTAAAAGAATACAAAAAAGAGGATGATGTTTTGAATATCTTCCTTGAACTAGCTAATAACACCGATGCAAAAGTTGTGGTATTGCCACAAGAAAAAATGCCCCTTGATAGTGGAGCCTTTGCTATTTACCGTTACTAATTCAATAAAATATAGAAAAGTAGTCTCATAAAGGCTACTTTTTTTGTTTAAGGAAGCTATGTCTAAGTAGCTTCATGTCATGGTATAATAGTTGTAAATAAGTGCAACTATATATTATGAAAGGCAGGTATAGTGGATGAGTGAAAGAGTTGTTTGTGATCATTGTGGAAAAAAGACGACAGGTTTTAATAATTGGAGTAATTATATCGGTGATTTATTGTTGTGTTCAAAATGTTACGAAAGGCTTGCCCCATTTTCTGTTAGAAATAAATACGAAACAGTAGAAGAAATAGAGACAGCACGAGTCGCCTTGATGAAACGAATGGATGAAGAAGACTATGAAATGGAACATAAGGATTTCGCATCAAAGTTTCTCGATAGAAAAAAAAGAATTCTCATCCATGGTGTGGATACAGAAGCTCAAGGTGCTTCACGAAAAATCTTTGATCAGGCAGTGGCTAGAGGCGATTATAAAGAACTCATAAAAACACATATGAATACTTCGGGATATAATTTTGAAGGACATACAATAGAGGAGTACTATGGTGTTGTAACAGGTGAGGTTGTATTAGGGACTGGTTTCTTCTCAGGTTTTAGTGCTGGTTTTGCGGACATGCTCGGTGTTGAGTCAGAAGCCTATCGAAGCAAGCTACAAGAATCTCGTAAGTTAGCCCTGGAAAGAGTTATTTTAGAATCAATCTACCTTGGAGGTAATGCGGTTATCGGAGTTGATATCGATTATGTTATTTTCTCTGGTGACTTAATTGGGATCATTGCGAATGGTACGAGTGTAAAATTATCGAAAGTTAATAAGGATTAATATTTTTAATTCGCAGCTCCATTTTCAAGTTTTATTGAAACTGAGTATGCTAAGTGGTAATATAATAAAAATACCAAGGAGGAAATATGAAATACACAGCATTAATACTCGCAGCAGGAAAACATGCAGGGGAAGGTCTCTCTTATACCAAAGCATTGAAGGAAATGAATACTGGAGAGCGAGTTTTAGATAAATCCGTTAAAATATTTTTAGATGATAAAAGATGTCGACAAATTGTAATTGTTACTAACTCAGCTGATCTTCAAAAACTAGTTCAATCTCACGACTCAGGAAAAATCATCCATGTTAAGGGTGGGAAAACACGTTCTGAATCGGTGTTACTGGGACTTACTGCTGTTTCCGAAGATGTTGTTTTAATTCATGATGGTGTGAGACCTTGGATTCGAGCAAAATATATTGATAAAATTCTTGAAAAAATGGAGACAGAACAAGCATGCGTTTTAGCAGTAAAACCTAAAGGTACTTTATTGCGTGAAGAAGACGGTTATGTTAAGGATATTGTTCGTCGTGATTACATGCAAACCCAAACTCCTCAAGCCTATAGAACAAGCTTTATACTTAAATGTTATACCATTGCCAAAGGCTTAGAAATTGATGTTAAAGATGATGCAGAACTGGTGTCACGTGTCAGTGATGCAAAAATTGCAGTGGTTGAAGGCGATATTCGAAATGTTCGCTACATGTTGAAAGATTAGCTTATGCTTGCAATAATTACATGTGATGCATCTGTATTACTGGAATACAATGTATCCTTAGATGGTTATGAAGTCAGTGAAGATGAAGGGAGATCCTATCCCTATGAATTGTATGAGGACATTACAATTTTAAACGAAGAAGCTTACCTCATCTACTTGGATGAAAGAGCTCAAGTTCCTACATCAAAACACGATTTATGGCTCCCTATTGAGGCTGCTTTATCACATTTATCTACATATCAATCAAAAACAGACGCTGGACAAGCGTTAACGAATCGATTGTATCAGGTTTTAAAAGACTATTCAGAACATTATTAAAGGCTTAAACGTGCAGTTTTGGCCTTTTTTTAAAGCTTTTAGGAAACAAATCAAAAGGCACGTATTATATAAGGAGTAATTGTTTACAACACAATATCTTTTTGGTATAATCTATTAACGGATAAGAGTTTTATATCCTTGGCAGCAATGCCCATAGACCAGAAGGAGGTGTACAGATGAGAAAGTATGAACTTATGTACATCGTAAAACCACATTTAGAGGAAGAAGCACGCAACACTTTAATTGAGAGCTTGCATGGCATTCTTACTACTAATGGCGCTACAATTGACAATGTAGACGAGTGGGGATTACGAGACTTAGCATACGAGATTGACCATATTACAAAAGGTTATTATGTAGTAACAACATTTACTTCAGATGATCATGCAATTAACGAATTTGATCGTTTAACACGTATCAACCGTGATGTAATTCGTCATATGATCGTAAGGCTAGATGATCAAATCTAAAACAAAGAGGTGATGATTTATGATTAATCGCACAGTACTGGTGGGTCGTATAACAGCTGACCCCGAAGTAAGAAAAACAAATAATGGAAGTTCAGTAGTCAATTTTACTTTGGCAATCAATCGCCAATTCAATAAAGAGGAAACAGATTTCATTCAATGTGTTGCCTGGAGACATCAAGCCGATTTTCTAGGAAACTACATTAAGAAAGGTGCTCTTTTGGGAGTTGATGGACGTATTGAAACAGGAAGATATGATGACCAACAAGGTCGTCCCGTATATACAACAACAGTTGTAGCGGAAACAGTGCAAGCTTTAGAACCTAGAAGTTCTAGAGGTGCATCATATCAACCAAATCAACAAGCGCAATATCAACAAGAACCCCCAACATTTTCACAACCCGCTTCTGCGCCACAATATGAACCAGAAGATTATGAAGATGAGGCACCAACCCTTGATATTACAAGTAACGACCTTCCATTCTAAGAAGAAAGGAACTCAATAATGTCATACAGAAAATTTCGTGGACCAAGACGTAAAGTATGCTATTTCACAAAAAACAATGTGAAATACATCGACTATAAAGATATCGAACTACTCAAACGTTTTATCGGTTCAAACGGTAAAATTATTCCTAGACGTGTTACTGGAACACGTGCCAAATACCAACGCCCATTAGCAATTGCTATTAAACGCGCTCGTCAAATGGCTCTAATTCCATACGTCACAGAAAATTAATAACAAGCCTCTCATTTTTGGGAGGCTTTCTTATTCTTTGAAAGGATACATATGAGAAGAAACACACTCAGTATAACCCATGGTGCAATTACCGCTGCATTGAGCGTACTAATAATTTTAGGTGATCGAATAGTAGCCGGCTTTATAATGCCCTTTATACCCTTGCCTCTAATAGTCTATGGACTCTATTACCCCATGAAACAAAGTATTATTACTTATGTTTCTACAGTCTTTTTAGTTATGATGGTACCAGGACAACTTCCGACCACGATATTGATGATGACCTATGGGCTTGTGGCGCTAGTATATATAGCGATATTTAAAACGAAGATAAATAAATATATGAAGGTTTTTGTTTTATACCTTGCTAATTTGCTCAACTACTTCTTAATGATGACTTTTTTTGGTCAGTTTTTTGGTTTAGATCTTAAAACACTAGTACTTGAAATTGAAATGTTTTTTGAATTTATCACAAAAAGTTCGTTAGTGCTACCAGAAGCAACACTCTATAATCTTGCACTTGTAGGTGTTATGGGAACTGTTGCAATGGAAACATTTATTATTTACTTGTCCGCAACACAACTTACATACTTCATGAAACGTCATAGAAAATAAGCATTTTCTGTGTTAAAATGAATGGTAAACAGGGGGTCTTTATTTATGGAAAGATTCGAAAAAATGAAAACCCAGCTACTGATATTAGGATTGATAGAATTGGTAGTATTAATTGTTGCACAATTATTACTGAAACCCTATTTGAACACAATCCAATACGGTATTATATTAGTTAATATACTTCTCATTTTTATGATATTTACCTTCAGTGCACGCTCCTATCGTGAACGAGTTGTTCATGTATCACGAGTATTAGGTAAAGAGAGTGGAGAAGCTTTTTCCTTTGGTCGCCTAGCGATTTTAACATATGATGACAAACGTAACATCACATGGATGAGTGAAGTCTTTGATGACTATGGTTTAAACAGAATTGGCGAACCGCTCACAACTGTTTTCCCCCAACTCGCCCCTACCATGGCAAATATTAATTTAGAAGTATTTGTAGATATCAACTCCGTACGATTTAAAGCAAAACACCTATCAGCAAAAGGTGTTATCGCCTTTCAAGAACAAACAGAACTGGGACGATTACATCAAGAATTGCTGGATAGTTCAGTTGTGCTTGGTTTTGCCTACCTTGATAACTATGAAGAGACTACTGCCTACGAAGATGAACAAACCATTGCAACCATGGATACCAATATCCGTGAGGCTGTTGTTCATTGGGCAGATACCAATCATCTTATGATTCGCAGATTAAGACCCGATCGTTACTTGCTATTGCTAAATGAAAAAATATTTAGTGATATTGAAAAAGACAATTTTAGCATTCTTAACACAGTTCGAACAGAAGCCTCAAAAATTGATGCGAGTATTACACTCTCCTTAGCATTCGCTCGAAAAAGTGATAACTATAAAGAACTAGAAGAAATGGCCAATGCGGCCCTTGAACTGGCTCAATCCCGCGGGGGAGACCAAGTCGCTATCAATGAAAAAGGCGAAAAGACACGCTACTTTGGTGGTACAGTTGAGGCTGTAGAAAAACGCTCTAAAGTACGGGTACGCGTTACTGCCCAAAACTTAGGTGAAATGATTTCTAAATCCAGAAATGTCATCATAGTGGGACATCGCATGATGGACTTTGACTGTATGGGAAGTGCCCTGGGGGTTGCTGCAATCGCAAAATCTTATCATAAAACAGCGACTATTGTACTGGATGTTAAAGATATAGAAGCAAAACTCTCAGAAACACTTGAAAAGTATACGCAACGATTTACAGATGAGTTTAGCTTTGTAACCCCAAGTGAAGCATTAGAATCTCTTAAAGAATCAACTTTAGTGGTTATGGTAGATCACCATAACGAAGCCCAAACTCAAGTACCAGAAATTATTGAGAAAGCCCAACAAATTGTGGTAATTGATCACCACAGAAGAATGGGAGAATTTACATTCAAACCTAAACTTGTTTACATTGAGCCTTCGGCTTCTTCTGCAAGTGAACTGGTAGTGGAGCTGTTCCCTTATCACAAAGAAAAGATAACAGTTTCTCCCTTTGCATCCACAATAATGTACACAGGGATTCTTATTGATACAAACCGCTTTAGAAATAGAACTGGAAGTCGAACCTTTGAAGCCATGGCAGAGTTACGTAAATTTGGCTCTTCCCTATCTCAAGTAGAAGATTTCCTAAGAGATGAGTATGAAGACTTTGAACTTAAAAATAAAGTCCTAAATCAAAGTGAACTTTATGATAACGGCTTTGTGATTGCCACATATAAAGATGGATTCTTAAAGCGTGCCCTTATGTCACAAGTTGCTGATGACATTCTTAAAGTGCGTAATGTCGAAGCGACATTTGTTGTATCCAATGTGAATGAAGATACCGTAGGGATATCATCTCGCTCTAAGGGAGATGTTAATGTCCAGCGTGTTATGGAAATATTAGGCGGAGGTGGACACTTTACTGCCGCTGCTGCACAAATTAAAAACTCAAGCATTAATGAAGTTGTCGAAAACTTAAAAAATGCGATTGAAACTGTAAGAAAAGAGGTCAATTAAATGAAAGTTATCCTATTACAAGATGTAAAAAAGATTGGAAAAAAAGATGAAATTGTAGAGGTCTCAGATGGCTATGCAAGAAACTTTTTGATTCCCAACAAAATGGCTGTTCTAGCCAGTTCAAAAGGTCGCCAAATTTTAAATGAAGAAAAACAAGACCGTCAAAAAGAACACGAAGCACGTATTGAAGAAGCCAAGAAAACGGCATCATTTATAGAAACACTTGTTTTAGATTTTGATATTAAAACAGGTAAAGATGGTCGTGTCTTTGGTTCGATATCCACAAAACAAATTGAAAATGCTTTGTTAAAAAAACACGATGTTAAAGTAGATCGAAGAAAATTCAAACCCAGTGGTCCTTTCACCAGCATCGGTTTAAATAAAATTGAAGTAGGCATTTATGATTCTGTAACTGCAACATTGACTGTACGTTTAAATGCGAAGCAATAGGAGAGTGCCATGAATTCCAATTCACTCCATACAATAAAAACCCTGCCCCAAAGTTATGAAGCAGAGATTGCTGTATTAGGGGCTATTATGACCTATCCTGAGATTAGTATCTCAGTTGAGCAATACTCTTTAAGTGCCAATGATTTCTTCGATTTAAAACATAAAACTATATTCAACGCCATGCTTGAAATCGTAAGAGAAAGTAAGGCAGTCAGTGCACAAACACTGATTACTAAACTCATGGATAAAAACGAACTAGAGAATGTGGGTGGAATTGAATATTTAGCTGTGATTGCAGATGGTGGAGCAAGTCCATCAACTATTGAGTTTTTTATTGATAACATCCAAGAGAAATCACAAAAAAGAAATCTAATTCAGCTAACCCAAGAGCTCACCCAAGCAGGTTTTAATAAAGAAGCTGATATGCCCCGACTGCTTGAAGATGCACAAAACAAACTTCAAAGAATTGCTGAAAGTAGACGCGTTGAAGCCATGCAAGAAGGTGGAAAGGTCGTAAATGAAGTTTTTGAGCAAATTCGAAACTTTAGAGAATCAGGCGATCGAATCACTGGATTAGAAACAGGATATAGTCACTTAGATAATGTAACAAGTGGCCTTCAAAACGGTGATTTAATCATTTTAGCAGCTCGTCCTTCTGTAGGTAAGACAGCATTTGCATTAAACCTAGGTCTCAACATTACAACACTCAGTAGTAATAAAAATGGTCAAGCAGGGGTCGCTATATTTTCCCTTGAGATGCCCGCTACTCACCTTATGATGCGTATACTGTCCGCTAAATCAGGTATCGAAGGAAGTAAACTTCGTACCGGTAGACTCACTGATGAAGAACTTGGCGAGGTAGCAATCAATGTCGCAGCACTTCAACAAAACAATATATTTATTGACGATAATTCATCAATCACAATGCCAGAAATATTCGCCAAATGTCGCCAATTAAAAAATGAGAATAAACTGGATATTATTATAATTGATTATATTCAATTGATTACAGGTGTTGGAAAATCGGATAACCGACAACAAGAAGTTTCAGAAATTTCACGAAGCCTCAAACTTTTAGCGCGTGAAATGAATGTTCCTGTGATTGCCTTATCCCAATTATCCCGTCTTGTAGAAAGACGTGATAGTAATATTCCACAACTGAGTGACTTAAGAGAATCGGGATCCATCGAGCAGGATGCTGATATTGTTATGTTTTTATATCGTAAAGATTACCATGATCATGATAAAAAAGATGATAAAGCTGAACCGCAGCACAAGTATCGCGAAACACAACTTCTCATAAGAAAACATAGAAACGGGGCTTTAGCCGATATTGATCTTCATTTTGAAGCCAGTGTAAACCGCTTCTATACCCCTGCCAATACTCAAAACAATCCTTTTGGGGAGAACAGCTAATGCGTTTTCATAGTTTAGCTAGTGGTTCAAAAGGAAATGCATTTGTGGTCGAAAATGGGACATGTAAGCTGATGATTGATGCTGGAACTACCCAAAAGAAAATAAAAGAGAACCTTCAATCTTTGGATTTAACCATAGATCTTTTAGATTGTGTATTGATTACCCATGATCATAGTGATCATATTTCGGCGATTAAACTTTTTAAAAATCATACGGTCTATTCCCCCACAAAGGTGGATATTGATTATATTAAAATTGAACCCTATGAAACATTCCACCATGGTTCTTTTACCATAAAAACAATTGCTACATCTCATGATAAAGAGAATTCTGTTGCCTATATTATAGAAGATAATCACCATAAATTAGTTTTTATTACGGATACAGGTTATATTCGCAATGATGATTTGCAGTATCTTCAAGGTGCCGATATTATCATTATGGAAAGTAACCATGATCCAGAACTTCTCATGAAGACCAATCGTCCTTATCTCACTAAACAAAGGATATTATCGGATAAAGGACACTTATCTAATGAGACTGCGGGCACTATTTTGTCACAAATTGTTTCAAGTAACACACGGGAAATTCTTTTAGCACACTTAAGTGAAGAAGGTAATACTGAGGAATTAGCGCTCAATACAGTGAGAAGATACCTCAATGGTTATCAAGGTCAGCTTCGGGCACTGAAGCAATATGAAATTGTATCAGGTGATTTAGAAGGATAATTTCACAAGAAATCATCACTTCCCTTTCACCTTGTTAATATATAGTATAGTCGAGGTATTATATGAAGAAAAGTAAAGTCATTCAAATTTTTAGCATCGTTATAGCACTGGTACTCAGTGTCTTTTTGGGCTATCAAACCGAAAAAGGAAATGATGCAAAGAACATGTCGGTTCTTGCAACCCTCGAGCTAGAATCATCAATTATTCAACAAAAACCTACTGTAGAGCTTTCAGAGCCGGTCAAACGCTATAAGCTCTATAATAAAAACGATTTGATTGGTATTATCCATGACTATAGTTTCATTGAAGTCTTGTTGAATGATATCTATCAAAAAGAATATAAGGAAACTTTCCCTGAAACTACTTTAGGATTTATTGATGATCTCTATGTTGTAGATTACCTAAGCTATAACGATTTTGAAGATAAAGATCAAGAGATTTTTGATTATATCTATGAAGAAGAGTTAATTGCTATTTCTGTTCCAAAAGTAGAATTCTCCAACGGTGCCAGCATCTTTGTAAAAAATATCAGTGATTTCCATGCGGCGCGTGAGACCTTTATTAAGTCATATGTCTCAGAGAATGCGTATGAAAAACTAAAAAATAATCAAAAAGTGGAAAGCATTAAGACATATGGTGAACAAGATATTGACTTGCATGTTGAAGAATCAATTGTCTTTACTACAGGTTATGCATCGATTGATAAAATCTATACTGATGAAGTAGATATTCTAAACTATCTCAGTTTTGGAACTGATCCCAGTTACAAAACATATGAAGTTCAAGAGTTTGATATGATTGATGGGATTGCGGTTTTAAATAAACTGACAGTGAACCAATTAATTTCAATCAATCGCGATGTAATTAAAGATAAACAACAAATTATTAAACCCGGTACAAAATTAAATGTTACTGCCTTCAACTCTCCTTTTAATGTCTATGTCACAAAAGAAAGAATGGTTGAAGAAATAGTACAACCTGAAGAAACTATTTATCAAAAAGATCCTTCACTTCGCGAAGGTTTAACACGTGTTGAAGTGTATGAGGAAGTAGGTTATCGTGATGTGGTTTATGAAGATTACTACCTCAATGATGAATCGATAGACTCCAAGCAGATCAAATCTAAAATCACGAAAGAACCGATTCGTGGTGTGGTATCTGTGGGTACCTATGTTGAACCTAGAGTGGGAAGTGGAAACTTCTCATGGCCTATGTATAATGCACGAATTCTTTGTGGTTGGTATTGTTATGGCGGGCATGCTGCTGTAGACATTGCTTCTAGAAGTAACGGTGGCTATGGTCCTATCTACGCTTCAGATAGAGGTTATATTGAGACAAACTCTTATACAGGGTCAACTGGATACTATGTCGTTATTAACCACAACAACGGCTTTAAAACATACTATTATCACATGAATGCACCCGGCCTTATCCCAAGAGGTGTCACGGTCAAAAAAGGTGAGCAAATTGGATACGTTGGTATGACGGGTCGAACCACCGCACCCCATGTTCACTTCGAAATACGTTATAATGGTGTCAAGCAGCATCCATGTCGTTATATTGGCTGTTAATCATATTAATGAGGTGAGTTTATGAAAAAGTTTACTCGAGTAGTAGTGGCGCTCTTAGTTCTTTCAACAGGGTTCCTATCATATCAGGTATATGAATTGAATCAAAAAGTGAAAGAATTAGGTGGAGATAAGACCCCAACTGAAGTTTCAAAGGTCGTATCAGAATTTGAGACTGATGTGACACGTGTTGTGAGTGAAGTTCATGATAAAGTTGTTTCTGTGGTTCAATATCGCTTTAATAAAGTCAGCGGTAGTGGTACTGGGGTTATTTATAAAATAAAAGATAACCTCAACTATATTGTAACCAACCATCACGTAATTGAGGATGCACAAAAAATAGTGGTTCGTCTTTCAGATGGACAAGAAGTTGAAGCGAAACTTTTAGGATCTGATATCTATTCTGATTTGGCTTTACTAGAAATTCAAGGCGATTTTAAACTCGAAGCCTTTAAAATGGGGGATTCCAGTTTGGTGAATGTCGGAGAATTTGTAGTTGCTATTGGAAGTCCTTTAGGGGTAGAGTTTTCGAACAGTACCACCTTTGGTATTATTTCAGGAAAAGATCGTATCGTTCCAGTGGATTTAAATGGTGATGGACCCGCAGATTGGGATATGGTAGTTATGCAAACTGACGCAGCAATTAACCCTGGAAACAGTGGCGGCGCACTGGTAAATATGAATGGTGAATTAATTGGGATTAACTCCTTAAAAATTAGTTCTGAGAAAATTGAAGGTATGGGCTTTTCAATCCCCATCAATGAGGTCTTGCCCATAGTAGAAAAACTTAAGGATAAAGGAAAAGTAGACTATCCTCTTGTAGGTGTTAGTGCGGTGTCCTTAAATGATATGTCTTCTAGTTATAAACAAGAACTGGGTATTGATCCAAAAGTGGAGGGAGTCCTCGTGGTTGAGGTATCAAAAGGTTCAGCAGCTTCGAAAGCAGGAATTCAAACTTATGATGTCATTGTAGGATTTGATGGTGTTACTGTTAAGGATTTCAAAGCCTTTAGAAAAGAACTCTACAAAAAGAGTCCCAAAGATAAAGTACAACTTACAATCTTAAGAGAAAATGAACAACATGAGATTGAGGTAACTTTAGATTGATCAAGATTATTGCTATAGGCCGTATTAAAGAAAAAGCGCAAGTATCTCTAATTGAAGAATATATGAAACGCTTAAGGCCAGTTCATAAAGTAGAAATATTAGAGCTAGATAAATCAAAACATAGCGATAATGAAGTGAGTAAGATTATACAAGATGAATCACAAAGGATTCTATCGAAGCTTAAGGATACAGATTATGTCATTTTACTAGATTTAAAAGGCGAGAATATCAGTTCAGAAAAACTGGCGAGTCATTTAAATCAGAAATTGATGCAAGGCAAAAATGTCATCTTTATAATAGGAGGCTCACATGGTGTATCCTCTGAAATAAAAAACCGAGCTGATTTTATGTGGCAACTCTCTAAACTGACATTTCCCCATCAATTAGTACGACAGCTTTTAGTAGAGCAAATATATCGCGCTTTTATGATAATAAAGCAACATCCGTACCATAAATAGGCGATTTTAAGGTTTAATGTTGTGTTAACCGCTTAAATGTTATAAAATAAGTGAGAATGTAGGAGGTAATATATTTATGAAAGAATTCAACGCAATCGTTGTTGACCCAGTCGGTCTTCACGCGCGTCCTGCAACAGTTGCAGTAAACGCAGCAAGCAAATTTAAGAGTGAAATTAACTTGAGTTACAAAGGTCGTTCCGTAAACATGAAATCCATCATGGGTGTTATGTCACTTGGAATCCCAACTCAATCAGAAATCACTGTTACAGCTGAAGGCGAAGATGCAGATGAAGCAATCACAACAATCGAAGAAGTTCTAAAAACTCAAAAAGTGATTGGATAATATAAGAAATCATAGAAGGACCTTCCTTCTATTTTCTTTATCTAAAAGGAGGCAACATGGATTCATATACAAATTGGACAAAACTTGGTGAAAAAGAATCATGGGTAAAAAATGCACTTGATAATCTTAGTGAACATGAACTGCAAGACGCTTTTTATAAGTCACTAGAATTTGGAACAGCGGGCATGCGCGGTTTATTAGGCGTTGGTCCCAATCGCATGAACGTTTATACAGTGGCCAAAGCAAACTTAGGTTACGGAAAATACTTAAAAGAAACATTTTCTGGTCCACTAAAAGTTGCGATAGCATATGACAATCGACATCAGTCATTTGAATTCGCAAAAATTAGTGCTGCCATTTTATCCAGTTTCGGCATCGATTCATACGTATTCCAACACCCCCGACCCACTCCCGAACTTTCTTTTGCGGTTAGAAAGTTAAAATGCGTTGGAGGGATCGTAATTACTGCGAGCCATAACCCCAAAGAATATAATGGTTACAAAGTATACGATGAAACAGGATGTCAATTAGTAGATGATAAAATTGCAAAAGTCATTCAATATGTCAATGCGATTGAGGATGAGACAAGCATTGATCTTTACCAAGGCAATAAATCAATGATGCGCATACTCGACAATGATTTTGACACACTCTATCTAGAGAAGTTAAAAACAGTTGCGCTTAGACAAGATTTAGAGAAAAATATTAAGATCATTTTCTCATCACAACATGGAACATCTTACCCACTGGTCCCAGATATACTTCGTGAACTAGGATATGATGTAACCGTTGTACAGGAGCAAAAAGCCTATGATCCCGATTTTACGCACACACTCAGTCCCAATCCTGAAGAAAAGAAATCTTTTGCTTTAGCATTAGAATATGCCAAAAAAGAAGATGCCGATATTATGTTGGTGGCTGACCCAGATGCTGATCGCATGGGGATTGCAGTTAAGCATGAAGGTGAGTACCATTACCTCACCGGAAATGATGGAGGAGCCATTCTCCAAGAGTATCTATATAAAAGCATGTTAGAACTTGATGTGATGCCTAAAAACCCTGTGATGTTCAATACGATTGTTACCTCGGATTTAGGCGAGAAGATTGCCCGCAATTATGGTGTAGATGTTGAGAAAACCCTGACGGGTTTCAAATACATCGGAGAAAAAATTGAGTACCATAAGAAAAATCGCACTAAAAACTTTGTTTTTGGTTATGAAGAAAGTTATGGATATCTCATTAAAGATTTTGTAAGAGACAAAGATGCACTACAAGCCTGTATTGCCGTCTCAGAAGCAACCGCTTACTATAAAAACCAAGGAAAAACTCTTATTGATGTGCTGCATGAACTATACCAAAGTCATGGTGCCTACTATGATACTTTAGAGTCACTTACTTTAGAGAAAGAAGCGGGATTAGCAAGAATTGCACGAATTCTTGAAACTTTTAGAACACGAGATATCGAGAATTTTGGAGGTATCAAAGTTCAAAATAAAGAAGACTATTTCTTGCAAAAAGATGCAACCAACAAGACATTAGATTATCCAAAATCCAATGTTATTAAATATTTCTTAGAAGATGGATCATGGTTAGCCATTAGGCCATCTGGTACAGAACCAAAATGTAAATTTTATTTCTGTGTGAAGGATGAAACACTCCACCAAGCCAAAGAAAAATATGAAGTGATATCAAAATCACTCAATGCGATGATTGAAAAAATATAATAAAAGGGGGATACAGTCTTTTTTCGTATCCCTTTACATCGTGTCACATTGTAAATATAGTTTAAATAGGCTATATTGTATTAGAAAAGAGGGATACAATGACAATTGATTTAAATCAAAAGACAATTAATACCATTCGTGCTCTATCCGCAGATATGGTACAAAAGGCTAATTCTGGGCATCCAGGAAAGCCACTAGGTTCAGCACCTATGACCTATACACTTTGGGCTAAACACCTTAACTTTAATCCAAAAGATAGCAAATGGGTCAATCGCGACCGCTTCATCCTTTCACCAGGACATGCATCAGCACTCTTATACTCCTTACTACACTTATTTGAGTATGATGTACAAATGGATGATCTAAAGCAGTTTCGTCAATGGGGTTCAAGAACTCCAGGACACCCAGAATACAGAGATACAGATGGTGTAGAAACAACCACTGGACCTTTGGGTGCTGGTTTATCTACAGCTGTAGGAATGGCTATGGCACAAGAGCACATTGCCGCTAAGTATAATAAAGAAGACATTAAACCTTTTGACAACTTCACTTATGTTTTAGTAGGTGATGGATGTATGATGGAAGGTATTACATCAGAAGCCAGCTCCCTAGCAGGTACTTTAGAATTGGGACGTTTAATTGTTTTATACGATTCCAACAGCATTACCATTGAAGGAAGTACAGACCTTGCCTTTAAAGAAAATGTTAGAGCACGCTATGAAGCCTATGGCTTTGAGACTTTCTTAGTTGAAGATGGAAATGATATTGATGCTATAGACAAGGCTATTACTCAAGCAAAAGCCAATCTTGATAAACCATCCTTCATTGAAATTCGCACAGAAATTGGTGCCATGTCACCCAATGCTGGATCTTCATCAACTCATGGGTCACCTTTGGGTGAGGACAATATTCTCAAACTAAAAGAAAATATGAACTACCCAAGTACAGAAGCATTCTATGTAGAAGATGCAGTATATGACTTTACAAGTAATATTGTAAAGGAAAAACAAGTGACCTACGATGCATGGCAAGAAACCATGAAAGCGTACGCTAAAAAATATCCAGAAGACTATGCTCAATGGTTAGAAGATAATCGTGAACTCACATTAGATGAATTCTTTAACGATGCATCTCTATGGGAATATGAAGATAAAGCAATCGCTACACGTAGTGTATCTGGAATTGTAATTAATCGTTTAAACCAAAAGTACAACAATCTCTTTGGTGGTTCTGCAGACTTAGCAGGATCTACAATGACTTTAATGAATGGTGAAACCTCCTACTCCGCTGAAAACTATGCAGGTAAAAACTTACACTTTGGTGTTCGTGAACATGCGATGGCAGCAATGGGAAATGGAATGGTCTTATATGGTGGATTGAAACCTTATGTTGCAACATTCTTCGTATTTGCAGACTTCCTAAAACCAATGGCAAGATTGTCATCCATCATGGGCTTACCCCTAACCTATGTTCTAACACATGACAGTATCGGTGTTGGAGAAGATGGGCCTACACATGAACCTATTGAACAACTCACCATGTTACGTGCACAACCCAACTTTATAGACTTTAGACCCGCAGATGGTAAAGAAACTACTGCAGGATGGGCTGTTGCGATGACATCAAAAGATGCACCTGTTGGATTAATCCTATCACGTCAAAACTTACCACAGCTTAAAGGATCCTCAAAGGAAGCTGTAAAAGGGGCTTATATTTTAGAAGATGTTGAAAATCCAGATGTAATTTTAATTGCATCCGGTTCAGAAGTATCACTCGCTGTTGAAGCTAAGGCACAACTAGCGCAAGAAAATATTCAAGCACGAATCGTTTCTATGCCATCACAAACTCTTTTTGAAAGACAGTCTGAAGACTACAAAGAAAGCATTTTACCTAAAGACATGAGAAAACGTGTTGCTATTGAAGCAGCTTCTTCTGTGTCATGGTCACGCTATGTAGGTCTTGATGGAGCATATGTAACGATGGATCGTTATGGTGCTTCAGCTCCTGGAAACGTTCTGTTTAAAGAATTTGGATTCACAGTAGAAAATGTTGTAGCAACCGTAAAAGGTATTTTATAATTTTACAAAAGGCGAAGTAAAACTTCGCTTTTTTTATTATGGTCGATAGATTAGCCTTTTCGATTTGCTTTGGTATAATAGAATGTATGAGAAAAAAAATATTTATAACAGATTATGATGGAACACTTTTCCAATATGGAACAGTATCCCAAAGAGATATAGAAACGATTCGAAAATTCAGAAAAGAAGGCGGCCTCTTTGGCATTGCTACAGGGCGTATGATTGCTTCAATAAAACATGAAGTAGAACGCTACAACATTCCTGTTGACTTTGTGATTGGGGTTAATGGCGCTATTACAGTGAATCAACGCTTTGAGGAGATCTCTTGTGTTAATATAGAGAATCAAGTAGGACTACAAGTAAAAGATATGCTTAAAAACGGTAAAGCACAACGCTACTCCATCACAGATGGCTATAATGTCTTCAGTAGAGGAGATACCAGTGGAGAATTTAATAATTTTGCGGTAGAGAAAGACATCATCCTTAACAACAACATAAAAGGCTTGTTTGCTCGAGTAGACTCCAGAGAAACAGCCATCGCTTTATGTGACAAAATCAATGTTCATTATGGGATGCATGTTCGTGCATTGCCAAACTATAACTATATTGATATTGCAAGCTGTCATACAGATAAAGCCATTGCGATAGACAAATACCTTAGAGCATTTGACAATCCCTTAGTAGCAACCTCTGGTGATGCTCATAATGACTTGATGATGTTGAAGCAATACAATGGATATGCAATGCGTCATGGTGATGAAGATATTATTTCGCAAATTGATTACCATGTAGATACCGTGAGTGAAGCCATCTTAGATTTTATGAGTTTTTAATGATCAAAGTGGGACACTTTTTCTATAGACCTGCTTTTTATATTGTGTATAAAGTTCTTAATATGCCGCAGCTACAATATAATCATAAATCTCTTAAGAACCTACTATTTAAAGGCTATTATCGTTGACAAAGACTTTTGAAAAGTATATGATTATATAGCTTATGGAAAATAAGCGCTTGTGGGAGAACGTGCAACCGTTCATTAAAACCACAACACAGACTATTTTTAAAAAAAGGAGGAATGTCGTGTGAGTAAAAGAGTTGCTAAAATTGCTAAACTGCAATTCCCTGCGGGAGGCGCAAGACCAGGACCAGCATTTGCTGGAGTTGGAATCAACATGCCACAGTTCACTACAGCGTTTAATGATGCTACTAGAGATCGTGCTGGAGATATTGTCCCTGTAGTTATTACAGTTTATGATGATAAGTCATTTGACTTCGAATTAAAAACAACACCTGCTGCAGTATTGCTTAAAAAAGCTGCTGGTGTACAATCAGGTGCTGCTACACCGCACAATCAAGTTGCGGGAACCATTTCTGTTGATCAATTAAAAGAAATCGCAGAATACAAACTACCTGACCTAAATGCTAATGATGTTGAAGCTGCAATGAAAATTGTTGCTGGAACAGCAAAAAACATGGGTATTAAGATTGAGGGGTATGAAGACTAATTATGGCTAAGAAAATATCAAAAAACCGTGCTAAAGTATTAGACCTCGTTGATCGCGATAAAGTTTATACAATTGGTGAAGCGGTACAACTTGCAAAAGACACAAGTTTCGTAAAATTTGATGCTACTGTTGAAGTATCATTCTATTTAAACGTTGACCCACGTCATGCAGACCAACAAATTCGTGGAGCTATGGTACTACCAAATGGAACAGGCCGTACTCAAAAAGTTGTAGTTATTACCCAAGGTGCTAAAGAGCAAGAAGCAAAAGATGCTGGTGCAGATTTTGTTGGTGGTAAGGAATTACTAGAAGACATCCAAAAAGGATGGTTTGACTTCGATATTATCGTTGCTACACCAGATATGATGGGTGAACTTGGTAAATTAGGTCGTTTATTAGGACCTAAAGGTTTAATGCCTAACCCAAGAACAGGTACAGTAACTATGGATGTTGCTAAAGCTGTTGAAGAAATTAAAAAAGGTAAAGTAGAATACCGTGTTGATAAAGATGGAAACATCAACGTTATCATTGGTAAAACATCATTTGATAATGATGCGCTTATTGGAAACTTTAAAGCAATCTACGATACAATTTACAAGGCAAGACCTGCTGCTGTAAAAGGCGCATACATTAAAAACCTTGTAGTCTCAACTTCAATGGGACCTGGAATTAAAGTAGAAATCGTTAAGTAATAAAAACAAGGACCCTATGGGTCCTTTTTCAATACATGAGATACGTTGATAAGACTTAAGCCGTCTTACGCTTACGTTTCCAATAAATATAGAGTTCACTAATTGCAATAACTATAAGTGTTGTTGGGATTACATTCCAGATCATGTGGATCAAATTCAATGCATCTCTTTTAAATAAAAGATAAAAAATCAAAGTACCAACATAGACGCCGACATATGTCTTCAAAGCATCTTTCAAAAATCTATGAGTGTCCAATTCATATCCTCCTTCTTTGTGAATATTATAGCATGATTTTATCTTTGTGAAAAGGCTTACAAGGTTTTTGATTAAAAAAGACAGTTTTAAACTGTCTTAATGTAATAGTAATGATTGTCTTCTTGATGTGAAAACTGGTACCCTTCCACTTGAATGGTGGTAATAGACTGTAAGCCTTTTTCTAAAAGGACTCTAGCAAAATGTCCGCGAGCTTTTTTTGCGTGACTACTTACCACTGTTCTTTTCCCGTTTTTTTCATTTAGAAAATGAATATTAAGTATCGGAACCATGAGCTTATCTTTTTGAATGAGTTGCGAGAACTCTTGTGAAGCAAGATTCACAAGAGTCTTATTTTGTTCATTTAGGTATTGAGTTACAGTATCACTCCAGTAACGCTTTAAATTTATTTCAAATTTATTCAGAAAGTCCAAGCGATATAAAGTAATTGGCGTGAAGGGTTTTAGTAAGCCATAAAGTGCTGAGAAAATAAGTAAATGGTCATTGAGCAAATTAAGACTTTTGGAGCTCATACTCTTGGGATCTAATGTTTTGAATGCTTCTCCAGTATAAGTATAGATAGCAGGTGAACTTTCATCAATGTTTTGAAAGGCCTCAAAAGTATCTTGGGCCAACCTATCGGAGATTTTAAAATCCGATTGTATTGATTCTTTATCTAACTGCTTTAAGATATTCAAAATTTCATTCTTTTCATTTTTGAAAATAACTTCTTGTTGAATGGAATGTAAAGGATGTCGTTGTTGTTTTTTTGTAGGGGAAAGTAAGATAATCATGCGAGATTTTCATATTCCGCTTCTTTATACCCCACAAGAACCCGATCCTCACTAACCACAAGAGGTCTTTTTATTAACTTACCTGAACTTGCTAGAAGCTCAATCTTTTCATCATCACTCATAGCATCCAGTTTATCCTTGAGTCCCATCTCACGATACTGAATTCCGGATGTATTGAAGAAGCGACGAATGGGTAAGCCAGATAAGGCAATCCATGCTTTTAACTCTTCTTCATTGGGTGTTTCTTCCATCATATCTCTAAAACTATAGTTAATATTTAAGTCATCTAACTTTTTTTGTGCTTTTCTGGATGTGGAACACCGGTTCCAACCAATAAATGTTATCATCTTATCTCTCCTTAATTAACTTCAAATATTTCTCCTACTTCAAAAACGCTTCCAGTTCCATCTTCCAAACGGTTAATGAAGTCGTAGGGGTTTTGTCGTATTATCGGAAATGTATCATAGTGTATTGGAACCACAAGATTACTTTGAATTAAAGAGGCAGCTATAACTGCATCTTCAATTCCCATGGTAAAGTTATCACCAATGGGTAAAAAAGCAACATCTACGGGTCCAATTAGTTTCATATCTGAGAACAATGCAGTATCTCCAGCATGGTATAGTTTAGAAGCACCATCATCTAAGACAAAGCCTGCAGCAAGTCCTAAGGGTATTTCCTTTTCACCATCATGATATGCAGAACTATGAATTGCTTGAGTCATTTTAAGCGTTCCAAAGGGGAAGCGTGCTTGGCCCCCAATATTCATTCCATGTGTTTTAACTCCAAATTGTGATAAGTAGTTCGCAAGCTCTACCATAGCAATAATGGTGGCACCATTAATTTTTGCGATTTCAAGAGCATCACCTACATGATCATTATGTGCATGCGTTAGTAAAATGTAATCTACTTCTATTTCATCCACACTCAGGTCACATATTTCATTACCCGTCACAAAAGGATCGATGATTAGTTTAGTATTGTTGATAGTCTCAACCATTACAATTGAGTGGCCGTGCCATGAACATTTCATAATTGTTATCTCCTTTTCCAATATTTCACCATATTTATATTATACCTTAATTCGAATGTGATACAATAATACAAGGTGATGAGATGGAGTTGAATATAATAAACTGGATACAAATGCTAAGAAACCCACTATTGGACTTCTTTTTTAAATTTGTAACAACCATTGGTAATCGTGGAGAAGTTTGGCTTCTAATTATGGGAGTCCTTTTCATCAACAAGAAAACACGCAGAATTGCTTTATTTGCACTTACAACACTTATAATTACAGTAGTGGGGGTTGAACTCTTTTTTAAACCCGTTGTTCAGCGTCCAAGACCCTTTATGGAAATGCAAAATATACATTTAATCATACCCACACCAAGTGGATTCTCCTTTCCATCAGGCCATGCAGCATCGTCTATGGCTGTAGCTTTTTTCTTATATCTCAACAACATCAAATATCGAAAGAGTTTGTTGGTACTAGCCCTACTGATTGCATTTTCAAGAGTGTATTTATTTGTACACTATCCAACTGATATTATTGCAGGGTCTTTATGGGGCATGTTTGTAGCTTATCGTATGTATAAACTCATGCATAAGTAAGCG
>CAZZFJ010000018.1:0-28198 GCA_964653415.1 uncultured Erysipelothrix sp.
CCCTGTACAATATTAAAATACTCATAATGATATATTCCTAAAAAGGAACCCGAAATATTGACAATATTATCAAAACCCAACTGCTTTAATGCACGCGACATATTATATGACCTTACCCCCGTTTGGCAGAAGATATAAACAGGTCGATCCTTAGGTATCTCATCCAATCGCTCTCTAAATTGTGACATAGGGATGTGCTTTGAACCTTGCACTGTTCCCATTTGATAAGCAGGCATCTCACGAGTATCAATTAAGAAGGCGCCTGATGCAATTAGATTTCGCGTCTCTTTAAGAGATATTACAGAAACTTCATCATTTAAAATGTTTACCGCCACACTGGAGGCATGATTCACCACATCCTTAGGATTATTGAAGCTTGGAGAATATGACAGCTCAAGATCTTGCAAATCCTCTACATGGGCTCCAAAAGCGATAGCTGTTGAAATAATATCAATACGTTTATCAACATTTCCCACTCCAATCGCCTGAGCACCCAATACCTTACCACTTGGATAGCTAAAAAGGAGTTTAAAGTGCATCATAGCACTATCTGGCATGATACCTACCTTATCCTCAGGGATAACATAAGCACTGCGGTAATCAATTCCCAAAGCATCCAGATTCTTTTCATTAAGTCCAGTAAAAGCGACGTTCTGATTGAACACTTTCAATATCGATGCGCCAATAACCCCCTTATTGCGAGTGGTTCTACCATAAACATGATCCGCAGCACGTTTGGCTTGCCTTTGTGCAGGACCTGCCATCGTTAAACGTACATTTTTTAGGGTCATTCGATGTGTTTCTTCAATCGCATCGCCTAAAGCATAAATATTTGGATCCGAAGTTTGGTAATGATGGTTAACGGAAATAGCCCCCAAGTCACCAATCTTTAAGCCTGCTTCTTGAGCTAAACGAATTTCAGGTCGAACACCAATGGCCATAATCACAGCTTTTGCAGGGACATGCTTACCCGAAGCTAAAATGACTTCATCTTTTTCAATTTTAGATAAGCCATCATTCAAAAACAAATGAACACCTTGGTCAAATAGTTCTTTATGAACGATTTGTACCATATCCTCATCCATAGGTAAAAGCGCCTGAGAAGCTGCTTCAACAATAGAGACATTCTTACCAGCAAGTCGAAGATTCTCCGCCACTTCAAGACCAATAAATCCAGCTCCAATTACTGCAACATCCTCCACATTATGTGTTTCAATGTAATTTTTAATCCCAACAATATCCTGAACATTTCGCACAGAAAATACATGAGGAGATTGAATTCCTTCAATACTTTGAGGCATAACAGGAGATGCCCCAGGCGATAGTACTAAAACATCATAAGGATCTTCGATTATTTCCTGAGTTATTAAATTTTTAACTCTTACAACTTTTCGTTCTTTATCAATCGATATAACCTCATGATTGACTTCAACATCAATATTGTATATTTTCTTGAAGCTATAAGGATTCATCATCACTAAGTCTTTTTCATCTTTAACAATCCCACTTAAATAAAATGGTAGTGAGCAGTTTGAAAAAGACACATCCGGACCTTTTTCATACATTGTAATTTTTGCGAACTCATCTAAACGCCTCGCTCTTGCAGCAAAGGATGCGCCACCAGCAACGCCTCCCACAACAATAATTTTCTTCATATTTCCACCTCTATAAGGAGTATATCAACATCTGTCCCCAAGTGGTAGTTTAATGCATCAAAAAAAGGACTCATTGTCCTTCCTTCTGAATTTTAACGAAATATTCCTCTTTTATTTCGATACATTTAAAACCATCATAATCTTTTTGATTTTGAATAATTACTTCTTTTTTTATCTTCGTTAATGATTTAATATGATATTCAAGTTTAGATGCTTCTGATCGGTTTTTTGCCTCAAGGATTATTTCAAGGGATTTGACGCCTCTACTTTTTGTGTAAGATGCTGCTTCTTTTAACTTATGAATATGAGCAAACATCCGTTTTTCAATATTGTTCGTAATTCCAGTATATAAACTATTATCATGACATCTTAAGATATAAACATAATACAACATAGCACCTCCACCGACTATATTTTAACAAATTTTTATCCGCTTCTCTAGAACTCAAAACTTATAAAAAAGCGAACTGAATCAATTCGCTTTTTGAATAAATAATTTTATATTTTTTTGTTTATTTTTTCTAAAGCTTGTTGTGCCAATAAGTTCAAATAGTTCCATGGTCTATCAAAATGAGGTTGGAAGAAGAAATCAACATAAGCTAGATCTTCGACTGTCATCTCATTTTGAATGGCTAACGACAAGGTATTAGCAGATTGAGTAATATCATATTTCGAAAGCAATTGACCGCCCACTATCTTATTATTATCTGTACGATAAACAAGTTTCATCAATACTTTTTCATTGGTTGGCATAAATTCTGGACGATAATAATCTTCAAAAACAACACTATCCACTTCGATTCCAAAGTGTTCGGCGCTACCCACTGTTAAACCTGTGGAGCCAATGTTGTACCCAAATAAATAAAGTCCTGAAGTTCCCTGAGTTCCACGATATGCTACTTTATGCTCAACAATATTATGTCCTACAAGGGTTCCCATTCTAACTGCATTGGTTGCAAGTGGAATATAGGAATGATCTTGCGTAGGATTGTAATGTACTGCGACATTATCTCCAGCAGCATAAATATCAGGATTGGATGTTTGCATGTACTTATTAACCTTAATAGCACCATTATCTAAAGTATCTATTTTACCCTTTACTAACTCATTATTGGGTCTAAAACCAACACACATAATCACTAGGTCTGCAGCAAAAGATGCTTCTGGAGTATTGACGGCTTTAACTTTACCATGATCATCTTTATCAAAAGATGATACTGTTTGACTCAACGCTAAAGTGATTCCCTTATTTCTAAAGTCATCCTCTAAGACATCTGTTATCTCTTCATCTAAATATTTATTAAGAATACGGTCTAAACCATCAATCAAGGTAACTTTTTTACCACTCTCATGGAAAGCTTCAACCAGCTCAATTCCAATATAACCTCCACCAACAATCACAACATTTTCCGCATCTTGTTTTCTACGGAAAATTTCAATAGCTTGGTGGTAGTTTTTACATAAAAGAATATTTTCAGCATCAACCCCAGGAATGGGTGGTTCTATAGGCCAAGATCCTGTAGTCAAAACTAATTTATCATATGTTTCAGTAAAGGTTCTGCCATTGAGCATATCCAAGACTGTCACTGTCTTGTTGACTTCATCAATTTCTAACACATTATGTTCCATATGAACCCGTGCCCCTAAGGATTCAAGCTCTTCTGGATTAGAATAGAAAAGACTTTGCGCATCTTGTACAACATCCCCAATATAAAGTGCAATTCCACATGATAAAAATGATACATTATCATTTCTCTCAAAAACAACGACTTCCATATCTGGATTATTCTTTAAAATCGATTTAACGGCTGATGTCCCTGCATGGGTACATCCAATAACAACAGTTTTCATTGTCATCCCTCTTTTCATTCTTATGATACCAAATTGTTAAGTATAAGTCTTAGAAAGCGCTTATATAAAAAGCACTATCAAAGGCTTCAAATGAAACTAAAAAACATCAATTCACAAGGATAGTCCCTTCACTATATCATTATGGAGTGATCTAAGGCATTAAGTATACTGTGATAATCTTGATACACCTTCTGGTAAATTGATTGTAGGGCACAAAAATCATTTCCTAGATAACTATTTCTAAGCCTTTTACACCCGCCATTACAAATGTTTTGAAAAGGGCATTTTTGGCAAATAGCTGAACTTTCTACATTATCATAAGTCAGAAAATCTACCATCACTTCACTTTGAGTAATTTCTTCTAAAGAGGAGTTTGTAACTGTACCGGCATCAAATGCATCCAGTACATAAAAATCACAAGGATAGACACTACCATTAGACTCGATTACTGTTTGGGCCATACACTTTCCTAAAAAGCCACATTGTTGAGGATAACGACCTGTATAAACGGAAACAATATCATTAAATAACAGAACGCTACGGTAAACCCCTAGGTCTAATTCTTCCTTCCAAGCTTTGTAAAAAGCTAGATAGAAAGATTCAAAAGCTTGTGGAGTACATGCAAACAAGTCTTCTTCAACCGTATTATTAAAACTTGCAAGACAGGGCACAATCTGAATAAAGGAAATATTCTCTTGCTGGTAAAACTGATAAAGTGCCTCAGGATATTTCGCCAAATTCTTTGTCAGTACGGTTAGAACATTAAAAGGTATGTCGTAGGTTTTTAAGAGATTTAAACCTCTATACACATCATCAAAAGCGCCCACACCTCTAAAAGTACGATGTAAATCGTGATTCTCCTTAAAGCCATCAATAGAGATCCCAACAAGAAAATGATGGGTCTTGAAGAATTGACAGTATTGATCACTCAGCATGGTACCATTGGTTTGTATTGAGTACTCAATATTATAGGATGGTTTGTGTTTTTGGGCATAGTCTACAAAAAGTTCAAAAAAGCGAAGACCAGCCATTAGGGGTTCACCCCCTTGAAAAGCAAAATTAATCGTGTCAATTCCTTCCAGCTCAAAAGCATCATCTATGAGCTTTTTCCATACTGCTTCCTTCATGATTCCATGATTTTTAACAGCACGACAATTACTGACATCATCATAAAAACAGTAGGAACATATCATATTACAGGAAGATGAAACAGGCTTGATAAGAATGGTGGTTTTTGACATAGGATTCTCCGTTATTATTACATAATCAAGTCAAGCTATTTTGAAGACTCTTTTCTTTTATTATACCACTATCCAGGGGTTCTATCTTTGTGAATTTTCAGTGAAGAGTTGAAAATACCACCCTTTTGTTATTTCAATTGTGATATAATTTCAATGACGCTTATAAAAGCACTAGAAAAGAGAGAACAATGAAAAAGACACGAATTTTATTTTTTATTATGCTGAGCCTTATCCTAGTTGGCTGTTCCAGCAAACCCTCAACTGAAGGAAAAACTGCAGATATCAATGCGATTCATACTGCTGTTAAAGATATTTATGGTGACGATTATCTTGCATCCATGCCCCTTGAAATGGAAAACTTGGTAGATATGATGGGAGTATCTGCTGATGACATCAACAAATTTGTTGCGGAAGTTCCAATGATGAGTACACATGTTGATACTTTTGTCGCTATTGAAGCAAAAGAAGGTAAAGGCGATGCTGTATTTGGAGCACTCAATACTTATCGTACCGCTTTGATTGAAGATGGACTTGCTTATCCAATGAACCTACCAAAAATCAACGCCTCCAAAGTCATCCAGCATGGTGATTATGTATTCTTTGTGATGTTGGGTGCTTATAATGATGATATGGATGCTTCAGAAGAAGATCAAATCGTATTTGCACAAGAGGAAGTCAAAAAAGCAGAAGATGCTATCGCTGGTTTCTTTAAGTAATTAATACAGTCTGGTTCTTACCAGACTTTTTTATTTTTCTAAAAGGAGAATCTATGGTTTTTAGTAGTATACTATTTCTGTTTTGGTTTTTACCCATAACATTGATCCTATATTTTATGGTTCCCAAACGCTTCAAGAACATTATTCTATTGATCGCAAGTTTATTTTTCTACGCTTGGGGGGAACCTAAATATATTTGGATTATGGCTTTTTCTACCGTTCTTGATTTTACGGCCGGGAAAAATGTCGCTAAAGCTCAGATTGAAAACGATCCAAAACGAGCTAAACGATGGCTTTTAACCTCCATTATACTTAACCTCAGCTTTTTAGCTTTCTTTAAATATAGTAATTTTATAATCCTTACTCTAAACGACTTATTGTCATTAGATTTGGGCCTACTTAGTATTACCCTACCAATTGGTATTTCTTTTTATACTTTCCAAACGATGTCCTATACTATCGATATATATCGCAAAGAAGCAAAAGCACAAAAGAATATCTTTGATTTCGCAACATATGTTACCTTATTTCCACAACTCATCGCAGGACCTATCGTGAGATATCAAGATATTGCGGATGAACTCACTGAAAGAGACAGTTCTTTTTCTAATATCAGTCAAGGGATTGACCGCTTTATAATTGGACTGGGAAAGAAAGTTCTACTGGCCAATAATATTGGACTGCTTTGGCAAAATATATCCCAATCCCTTTCGACACTTACAGTCTTAAGCGCTTGGATTGGAATTATAAGCTTTGCCTTTCAAATATATTTTGATTTTTCTGGTTACTCGGATATGGCCATTGGCTTGGGACAGATTTTTGGATTTCACTTCCCTGAAAACTTCAACTATCCTTATATGTCAAAATCCATTACTGAGTTTTGGCGGCGCTGGCATATTTCCTTAGGGACATGGTTTCGTGAATATGTATACATCCCTTTAGGAGGTAACCGAGTCTCCATACCCCTACAAGTTCGAAACATCTTAGTGGTTTGGTTTTTAACCGGACTGTGGCATGGTGCAAGTTGGAATTTTGTAATTTGGGGATTGTACTTTGGACTGATCCTTTTTGTTGAACGTTTCATCTTGAAGCATGTTCTAAAGAAAGCACCCTCAGTTTTCGCACACTTATATACCTTACTGCTTGTGTTAATCTCATGGGTCATATTCGCATTTGATTCAATAGTTGATGGATGGAAATACCTACAGGTGATGTTTGGCTTTTCAAGCCAAGCTTTAATCAATCAAGAAGCCTTATACTTACTCTCAAGTTATGGATTGCTCTTATTGGTTCTTGTGGTCGCATCAACCAACTTATCAAAAAAATTAAAAAAGCATCCCCTTTTCTCAAATCTATTTTTAAGAAATACCGCCTTGTGTATCGTCTTACTTGTATCAGTTGCTTACCTTGTTGATTCAACATATAATCCTTTTCTTTACTTTAGGTTTTAGGAGGCTTTATGAAAGATAAAATTAAAGTTGGATTTTTTGCACTCTTATTTTTCAGTCTCTTTTTAATGAACATCACATCCAGTAATCGTGTATTCTCAAATTTAGAGAATCGAGTACTCCAGCAATTTCCAAACATCAATATAAACAATATCTTTGATGACACTACAAGACTTGATATCGAAAATTTCACCAACGATCAGTTCATTGCACGTGATGCTTGGATTAGTATTAAGACCCTTGGAGATTTGGCACTGGGTAAAAAAGATAATGGACGTATTTATTTTGGTAAAGACTCCTTCTTATTTGATGTAGATAAGCCGATTGATACAGTTCAGCTTGATAAGAACATTGAGGTATTAAATACTTTTATTGCAAGTCAAAATGCATCAGTACAAGCACTTTTAATCCCTACTAAATCTCAAGTATACTCTTACTACCTACCCAAAAATGCACCAATACTTCAAGAAACATTACTACTCCATAAAGTAAGTCAAGAACTCAATATTCCAGTAATTGATAGCCTAAAAGTACTCAGTAATGCTTCAGATTCCCTTTTATACTACAAGACCGACCACCACTGGACTACCCAAGGAGCATTCAAAGCATATCAACTGCTCTTAGAAGATGAAGCCAAACCATGGGATGACTTCAATATTAAAACAGTCACCACTGACTTTCACGGTTCACAATATAGAAAAGCTAACAGTTTCTTTATCAAGGCTGACTCAATGGATATCATTTATGATTTAGATCATAAACTTGAATCTATTACTATTGATAACAAAACATCTTTAGAATCCTATTATGTCCCAAAGTTTTTAGATTCTACTGATAAATATGCTTATTTATTAGGAGGGGATCATGGTTTAGTAGATATTAAAACAAAGCTCCAAAACAACAAAGAAATTTTAATAATCAAAGACTCCTTTGCGAACAGTCTTGTCCCCTTTCTAGTTGAACATTATGAGCGTATTGTTCTTATCGATCCCAGACACTATAAAATGGGAATTGAAGCTTATTTATCACAGCAAAATTTCGATCAAATCTTATTCGTGTTTAATACACAAACTATCTTGCAAGATAAAACACTTGCTAATATATTGAAATAGCAAAAACCCAGTTCATAATAAAACTGGGTTTTTAATATCATTCACTTTAATAATTATTGATATAAGAGATATGCGGCATACTCTACGGAAGTTGTAGGTTTGACAAAATGGAAATGAGGTTTTAAATTTTTTATAAAACTTTCTTGAACCCTCTTGTTATTTAAAAGCACTGAGCCACCAACACTAATTTTGGTACTTGTATCAAAAGGAAATACATTGGCTAGTTCCGCAAGCTTTGCACCTGCTTTTTCATAGATTGCATTTAATGTATCGTCTTTAAGATCTTTAGTCAGTCCTGCAAGATTTGCAACATAGTTTCTATAGTTTTCTTTTTCTTGGAAAACAGTTTGGATAATTTGATAGGGGTCTTTTAAGTCCAGTTCTTGAAGTAAAAAGTCATAAAGGGGACTCTTTTCATCTCTACCATCTACTTGGCGCACAAAACTTTCTAGGATATGTTTTCCTATCCAATAAGCACTACCAGCATCGTCAATTAAATAGCCAAAACCACCAGACCTTGTGAATGTGTCTTGATGTTTTGCAAGCGCAATAGAGCCGGTCCCTGAAATAACAAAGACACCATCATTATTTTCAAGTGCTGCAAGATGTGCAAACTGTGCATCATTAAATATTTTCACTTCTTTAAATACTGAATATATTGCTTTTTCAATTTCACTGCGAATGCTTGGATCTTGACCATATCCTGCAATACCAATGGCAACTTTGAAGTTATCAGAGTCATAACCTAGCTTTTTCATTGAATCACTGTATTGTCTTAAAGTACTGCGAATACCATCATAACCCACTTTCATAAAGTGCATGCTATCAAGAACTTGTGTATGAACGGTTTCACCTTTTTCATTAAACAAAACAAATCTTGTATGGGTTCCCCCTGCATCAATCCCTAAAATCATAAAGTAAACCTAAACTTTTGCCAAGGCTTGAGTGAGTCAATAAGGAATTGTTCTTCCTTCACAATGTGTCCTACAACATTAGATTTTCCTGAATTAATCATATCTTGTTTCACAATTTGTATTTCCCCAGCATAGTGACCATATAAGCTGCTTTCAATCACTAGATCCCCTTTTTTAAGGACTTCTGGAGCGTTGAAAACTTCGAAATTATGTCCCTTATACTTAACACGACTTTGAGTGGAGCGAACCATATACCCATTAGTATCCCCACGATTGAAATGTAAAAAGTCCGTAACAATCGTTTTTTCTACTTCAGGAATGCCATCTACCAACTCTACATTGAAGTTGAGTAAGTCTAAACTAACATTTGCAATACTTTCAAGTTCTTCAAAACTTGGATAACAGTTTGAAATAATGATATCATCCACAGCATCCAATGAGATCATATGTTTCAGTTGTACATGTAAAGGCATGTTACGATGCATCTCTAGCGTTGGTAGTCCTTCTGTTGCTGGCCAAGGTCCAAATGCACCTTCAACTTGACTGGAAATAAATGCAGCAGTTCTAAGACCATGCTTTTTAAAGTTTTCTGATGTTTTGATAAAATGATCGAAAGTTAATCCTGCATAGTTATGTGGATAAAAGTTATGACATCCTACTAAATTGAAACGATTGGGTTGATAGTCCATAACTGTATCAATATAGTGTGTATCGTTACTCATATTGATTTCAATTAGTAAATTCTCAGGGTTGAATGTCATGAGGCTTTCTTCGTTTCCTGTATAACCTACATCAAGACGAATGCCATCGGCATTTATTTCTTTAAAGAAACTCAAATCTTGATATGAAATATCAAGTTCTCCAAAGACTCTAGGACTTACATCAACAATGACTTCATAGCCTAAATCTTTTGCGAAAGTGTTTATTTCTAAAAATTCTTCTTTGATTGCTTCTTTAGGTTTATTTACAGATAAAAGACATGAAAAGATACGTGAGAAACCATATTGGCTCGCTTGTTCAATATACGTTTTCATTTCTTCTAAACTTGATTTATCTGGATAAATTGATATCCCTAATTTTCTACTCATGTTGTCTCTCCTTAATGAATAAATGAGGGTTTACAGCATAGTAAACCCTCAGCTTAACTTTTATTGTGTTCCTTCTTGTTCCTCTTTTAGCAAGTTTCCATCATATATCTTGAAGAATGGATAGTAAATTGCAAATGAGATTAAGATAAGAATAACACTTAAGACAGCAGCACGCCAGTCTTTAGTTGCAAGGAATGCTCCTATAGGTCCAGGCAATGTCCATGGCGCTGTAACTACAACACGATTTACAAATCCTAGGGATGTTGCAAACCAAGCGATAGTTGCCATAATCATAGGTGCTGTGATAAATGGTACGATTAAGATTGGATTCAATACAATTGGTGCCCCAAAAATAATTGGCTCATTAATATTGAATAATGCGGGTGCTAAACCTGTTTTTCCAAGTGCCTTTAGGTAAGCAGATTTAGAGAAGAAGGCCATCGCAAGTGCTAAACCAATCGTAGCACCGGATCCCCCAATCCAAATAAACCATTGGAAGAAAGGTTCTGCTGCAATTGCAGGAAGTGCATTTCCAGCAACACCTGCTGCTGCAGCATCGGTATTAGCTTCAAATAGTACAAGCCAAATTGGACGTGCTAAGGTACCAACAATAGATACCCCGTGAATTCCAAATGACCAGAATAATGTGATCAGCAATACTAAGATTAATACAGATAGTAATGAATCTGATGCATTAACTAAAGGTCTTACTAAGTTCATCATCACTTCATGCCATCTGAATCCGATAAAGTAGGTAATACTTCCAAAAATTACCATAACAAGTGCTGTTGGGACTAGTGCTTCAAATGAACGAGCGACACTAGGTGGCACTGCATCTGGCATTTTAATCTTAAAGCCTGATTTGTCAGCGAGTCTGAAGATTTCTACTGCAAGTAGCGAAGTTACAATGGCCACAAACATACCTGCTCCACCCAAGTTGTTAGCTGGTAAGTGCCATCCACCTGCAAAGTTAGGAATATTTGCTGCTGCAGCAACATCAGTTGGAACATTGATAGGAATTATAGTGGATAGAAAAGCAATAGTTGCTAAGATACCACCAGAAAGTCCATCTAATTTATAAGATTCAGATAGACTATAACCGATACCAAATGCTGCATAAACTGACATGATTGTTACAGTAACACGGTAAGGTAATAAAATTGTACCTGCATTGTTTTGTAACATTTTTGTAAACTCCCATTTTGCTGGTAGCGGTGGGGCTGCAATAATTAGGAAAAATGATCCTACGATAATTAATGGTAACGTTGCGATAATACCATCACGAACAGCTTGTAAGTGTCTTTGTGTTGAAAGACGTGCCATCGGCTGTGATAGTTTCTCATCTAAGAATTTTACGAAAGTATTCATATTGTCCTCCTTTTTCATAAAATTATTCTAAATTTTCAATAGTTTCTAATGCATCACCTTCACTTTCTCAATATATTTTCAGATCATAACTAAGTTATACATCCAGAAAAAGGATATAAAACTAATAATCACGAATAAAGCTGCAAAAACCTTCCAAAACTTTTTCGAGTATCCACCATCACTTTCAATGAAGTAAATACAATAGCTTGTAGTATAAGCCGGTATTGCTCCACTGATTAGTACATGAATCATGGTCCATGTAATACCGATTTTCTTCAACATAAAGGGAATGAAGAAGCTTCCAACTATAGCAGATACTGTAATCAGTAGGGCTGATTTATAACCCAGTCTTGGAATTTTGCTTTGGGATTCATAGCGTCTCATTTACTCACCTCGAGGGTTTCTAGTTATTTGTCCAAGTATAACTGAAGTAGTCGCTCCTGTGGCACTCGTGCAGTTATTTGGGATGTGTTGTAGGGTATCGTTTGCAAGTAAGGCAAAGGCAATGGCCTCTTTTGCATCACTTGAAAAACCTAAATCTTCTTGTCTTAAAACTTCTTGTTCAAATCGTTTCTTTAGCGCTTGCATTAATACCGGATTATAAGCGCCACCTCCAGAGATGACAACTTGTTCAATATTTGTCTTATTTTCTATATGCAATTTATATGCTTGATAAATGCTCTCGGCAGTAAATTCGGTAAGGGTAAACAGTACGTCTTCTTGTTGTGATTGATATTTCTTACAGATTTTAGCCACACTATCTTCACCAAACATTTCACGTCCCGTTGATTTGGGGGCAGATAATTGAATATAAGGATGTTTAAGCAATAACTCATAGAGTTCTTCAATGCGTTTTCCCTTGGATGCAATGAGACCATCTTTATCATATGTTTTTCCATAAAATATATTCATGGCAGCATTCATCATCATATTCCCAGGACCTGTATCAAAGGCATAGACATCTTCTAAAAGTCCACCTTTAGGAATAACAGTGACATTAGCAATACCACCAATGTTTACCAATAACATTCCTCTTTTATTTTTAAACATAACATAGTCTGTATATGGAACTAAGGGAGCCCCTTCTCCTCCTGCTACAATATCCATTTCTCTAAAATTGGAAACTACTGTAGTTTTGTGGTGAAAAGCAATATGGGATGCACTTCCAATTTGAAGTGTTGCTTTAGGATTTTGATTTGGCAAATGATGTATCGTTTGACCATGAAGTCCTACAGCATCAATTTTAACTTGAATGTTCTTTTCTTTGATAAAACGCCCCACCGCATCACTATATAACTCACCCAATTCATAATGCAGACTGCTAATCCCTTCAACATCTGAGCTTTCTTTGACGCTTTGTTTTAAAATTTTATCTTGGATTGATTGAGAATAAGGGTAGGATGCATATTCAATTAATTCGTATACGACATCAATTCCCTTACCCCTAATTTTTACTAAGGCTAAATCGATACCATCTAACGAAGTTCCTGACATCATTCCGATGATGTATTTATTATTTAATGGCATCACGAATGCGTCCTTTATGTGCTTTTAGTAAGTTCAAAGCGGCTTCTAAATCAAGATCCATCAGTTCCATAACGATGGCTGCTTTCACATCATTTTGTGACAGTTCTAAAAGTTCTTTTGCTCTTAAAGCATCACATGATGTTGCTTCTTGAATAATGGATTGAGCTCTAATCACCAATTTTTCATTTGATGGGTTTACATCGACCATAAGGTTTCCATAAACTTTTCCATATTTAATCATTGTTGAGGTAGAAATGATATTCAAAATCATCTTTTGAGTCGTTCCAGCTTTCATGCGTGTCGACCCTGTAACAACCTCCGGTCCACTCACAGCTTCAATCACAGTATTAGCATATTTACCTATAACTGAGTCTTTGACATTGGCGATTGCAATCGTCTCTGCACCCAACTCTTTAGCATATTTCAAAGCACCAATACAGTAGGGTGTTCTACCTGAAGATGCTATGGCACAAACAACATCTTTTTCTGTTAAGTTGATGTTTTTTAAATCCTCAACTGCAAAGGTCTCATGATCTTCAGCACCTTCAATTGGATTTCTTAAGGCATGATCACCACCTGCAATCAAACCTATAACAGATTCCTGGCCCACTCCATATGTTGGATACCACTCTGAAGCATCTAATACCCCCAGTCTACCTGAAGTTCCTGCTCCCATGTAAATCAATCTTCCACCCTTTGAAATCGCTGGGTAAATAACATCAATCGCTTTAGCAATATCTTCCTTAACTTTGGATACCGCCTCTACTGTACTGTGATCCTCATTATTAATGAGGCTTACCATTTCTAAAGTACTCAAAGTATCAATATTAGTCGTATTCGGATTTCTTGTTTCAGTTGTAAGTTTAGTAATTTGGCTCATGGAATAACCTCCAATTCCTCTTTAATCACATATTATCACACAAGCAATAACATTTCAACTGATATTATCATAATATGAAATTTTGTTTCGTAACGAATAAAAGAAAAGGACTAACGTCCCAACTCTTTTAACAACTCTCGTGTTGATTCTAGATTATCAGAGATCTTATCTAGGTTGTTTTTAGCAATTCCAAAATACAGTAAATCACTCAAGGCTAACAATGCAAAACGCGAAGCAATAGCCCCCAATCGCAACTCTTTTTCTTCTTGTGGGATAATTAGAACATGATCAGAATATTTCGTAATACTACTTCTTGGATTTGAAGTAATGGAGATCGTCGTTGCGCCACGGTCTTTCGCTTGCTTTAATGCTAAATTAGCCTCAAAAGTTTCACCACTATATGAAAAAGCAATACATACATCCTGACTTGAAATAAAAGTTAAGCCAGTCAAAAACATATGGAAATCTTGCGAATAGGTACAACGCCGATTAATCCGTGTAAGCTTATGATACAAATCTTGAGCTACAATGGAGGAACCCCCTAATCCCACTATAAAAATGTTATCTGCCTCAGTAAGCGCCTTAATGCTGGATTCTAAACGACGTTCATCCAACAATTTATAAGTTTTTAAAAAGGTATTTTGGTTGGCATGTTGTGCTTTTTGAATCATCGCGTGAACATCATCATTGGATTCAATAATAGACTCCAAAATATCAATTTCAGGCAACTCTTTATCCGCAGCAATCGCCAATTTTAAATCGGTAAAGCCTACATAACCTAATCGCTTAGAAAATCGCACCACACTTGAAGGTGAAGTATCTGTTTTTTTGGCTACAACTTGTGAAGATTCCCCAATAACTTCATCCTTATTGTCAATGATATAATCTGCAATTCGTCTCTCACTTTCAGTATATGAAGACATTCTTTCTTTAATTCTCAACAAACTACTCATATTTACACCTCATACAACTATAGTATACAACATGATTCCTCATTATGTGAAAAGCTTTTTGCTTCCACAATCAAAGATTGAGATTTTTACTTAAGAGAATCGGAGAAATAACCTTGCTTTATATGCTAAACTCAAAAGCAAGATAGTGTTTAGCATTATTTTCATCAACTATCGTTTTGATAAAACGATAGTTACCTGGCGCTAAAGAACCATAGATATCACTATACTCATAGGGTTTAGAGTTATATGTTGATTGTCGATATAAAAGATAAGCCACAGAATCAAAGATAGGTTTATGAATTGGAGTAAGTTCATACCATGCACTTCCCCATTGAACTTCAATAACATAGTCATTACCAAAACTATAATCTTTTTGACTTGCATTTAATAACTTATACATTAGGGTATCATCTTGAAGTGAATCTTGTATTAAAAAAATTTCTACATCGTCCAAGCTATTGGGTACAACAGTGCTCCTTAAAGATTCAGACACTAAAAGTTCAATGGCATATACACCATAAACTTGAGCCGGATAACTTTCCATGATTACACCATCAAAATAGACCCTTACAACATCGCCTACTTTAAAATCAGTATAGCTATCTATTGCCTCAGTTTTGGTAGAAACATACATGAGTGAGTCATTGAAATTATCGCTTTGATCAACCATAACCAAAATAATCTCTTGATCAATCGATTCAATCACAGCCGTAAAATTGGCTTCTTTTCGAAAATCTTTAACCTTTTTTGGTGTCAAACAGGAAGTAAGAATCAGCAACAGTATAAGCAAAAGCGTCTTTTTTATAATATCACTCCTATCTATACTTTATCACATGAAGAATAATTTCTTTATTTAAAAATCTCAATTCAAGAAATGAAATATGATATGACATCAAACATACCAATCGCACTTTCAATTATGAAGATTTAAGTACTTGAAATTTAACAATGCGATAGTTTAAGCCATAATTTACAGGCACTAGCACAGCTTGCATCGTAATATCATTCAAAATGAAACGAGGCATCATGGAATCCTCTAAAATTTGAAGTTTTTTGTCTTCTCTTTTGGCATAGTGAATTAGTTCTAAAATAAAGTCTTCCTTTGAGTTGATGGCTTCCTCAGGAAAAAAACCCATTCGTAAATATGGAAAGTGACGCGAAATGAAATCACTTATCTTATCACAAAACTCGATTACAGGGTGCGCTTTATAAAAATCAAATACTTGATGTGTATAAGGCTGAGTTGATAATTCATTTTCACTTTTTAAGATTTCAAGCAAGTTAATATTCAGCTCTAGAGTTTCTTTTTGCAGTTTCAGCTGTTTAAGCGTGACATTGATTGCAGTTTCAGTATCTATTTCACAATTGATGAGTTGTGCAATAACTTTAACAGACATATCAAGATTTCTTAAAAACTTAATTTTTAAAAGGACCTCCACATCTTTAGATGAATACTCACGATATTGATTATCAGGATTTCGTTTCGGATGGATTAAACCTTCCGCTTCATAATAGCGAAGGGTATTAGCACTGATACCTGTTTTCTTTTCTACTTCTTTAATGAACATATTATCGCCTCCTAGCATTTATTCTAAACCTTCGCCTTGGACTCAGGTCAAGGATACTTGTTCATTATTCATTATTATCGGAGTATTTTTCGAAACAGTAAAAGACCAGCAAGCTGGTCTTTCATAAAAATTATTTCAGTATGATTTTTTGAATCATTTCACCTACATCAGTGAAACTCTCTTTGGCAATCTTTTTTACTTCATCCAGTGCATTATGAACAGTATAGCCATCATATGCTTGGATCATAGAAATATCATTACGACTATCCCCAATAACATAGATTTTGTCTGATGGGATATTAAGATATTCACTCAACTTAAAAATCCCAGTTTCTTTTGAAACTCCCAGTGCCGTAATATCCACTGAAATTCGATTGGCATGAGCTGATATCGGAATAGTTTGGGTTAATTCTGCAATAAAACTTAAAGCTGCTTCTTCTGTTTGAAGTTTCGTACTTATGGTGTAAACCGCTTCTTGAATTGTTGGAACAATTTGAGGGGTCCATATTGAACTTGTTTCTTTACGAAAAGAGAGGTGTTGCTGTCTGAGTCCAATTCCAAGTGTATGAGATTTTGCAGAAAATATTTTTTCTAAGATATTTGAAATAATATCTTGATCAATCGCTTTGCTATAAATTAAGTTTGAGTGTTGATCGTATATTTCCGCACCAGAACTGGTGATATAAAAATCCGCCTTGAAATCGTGTTTTTTTAAATCCTCCATTAAATGATGATAGGATCTGCCTGTATTAATGCATACAATACCATTTTGGGCTTTAAATTCTTTAATCTTGTGACGCGTATTTCTTGATATCTCTTGTTCAATTTTTAGAGTTCTGTCGTAATCTGTAATTAATAAGATAATCGTTCCTACTTTCTGTAGACAATTTCACCCTCTACTACCGTAAGTAAAAGATCTATTTCTGGTGTGATTATAGTGAAATTAGCATATTTACCAAGCTCTATACTGCCATAATCTGCCTCAATACCTAAGTATTTCGCACTGTTTAGGGCAACTATTTTCCCAAGAGCAACCCAGGATATATCACTATGGTGCATCATATTTCTCACAGAATCAATATATGATAATTCTATCTTACGAATGCTATTGTAGTCATTTAGGTCATAAATGATTTCACTACCATCACTTTTTCTTTCGATTAGTGTATCACCATTAGGTATAAAGTTGACATCTCTTGTTGCGTGATAATAAGGTTCCTTTTGTTTGCCATTTCCTAAAGCATCTGTGGTTAAGATTATTTTATCCTCACCTTTTAATCTATATGTCAAATCGAAAACTTCATGTCTTACAGTAATACCTGTTTGCTTTGCAAACTCACAGTATAGATCCTTATCATATAATGCAGCACCTACTACGCCGGGTTTTCTATGGTGAAGTGGGCTCATGGCACTATACATATGGGTCACACCTTGTACTCCCCAAGATTTACTGGTAATGAGTTGTTCAAAGTCAGCTCCAGTATGTCCTGCTGAAACTTGAATATGATGGGCTTTACAAAACTCTATGAGCGCTTTAGCGCCCTCGAGTTCAGGGGCCAAAGTAATCAGTTTTATCATATCTTTATGAATTTGAGCATCATAAAACTCTTTCATAAGCTTTAAATCTGGTAGTAAACAAGCTTCTTCTTTTTGTGCTCCGCGATATTCTTTACTAATAAAGGGGCCTTCAATATGTAATCCTAGAAGTTTTGATCCTTTATTTTGATGTCCGTATATTGCATTAGCAGCTTCAATTGATTGAAAAATTGTAGGTAAAGCATCTGTGAAGGTTGTTGCTAAAAAGGCAGTAACTCCTTCTTTGGCTTGATCTTCAATCATCATCTCAAGACTTTTGGTATCATTTTCATAGAAGAAGGAACCACGCCCCCAACCATGAGTATGTTGGTCTATGAAACCAGGTAGAATAATTGCATCTTTTAGATCAATAAATTCACCTTCGAAAGTGTCTTTAATGCTATGAATTCGGCCGTTTTCTACCGTAATATAAGCTTCAATTACATCATTATTTGTTACAATATTTTTGGAATAAAATGTTTTCATATTCACTCCTATAAGCTGGTTTTTAATTGTTTAAGTTCAGCAGCTTTTTCTTTCGCTAGTTGTGATTGCTCTATTGCGATTTCAGGGCAAAGTCCAATATACTCCTTTGGATCTACAAGTGCACTTAAATGTGCTTCATCTTGATCTTTGAGTAAGGGGTTTTCTTTAAGAAGTTGAACAAAGTTTGCTCCTTCTAGTTTCACTTTCATTGCAGTATCATACATGATTTCATGAGCTTTATCCTTACCCACAATTTTTGCGAGTTCCATCATTACATGTTCAGCATTATCCAGTCCTTGATTGATATTTGCATTCTGTGCTAGTCTTTCCACATTAACATGGAGTCCACCACTGAGTGCTTTGGCACGAATTAAGACCTCAGTAGTTAAATCTACGGCTTCATCCAGTAAACCATCAAACAAGAGATATGAAGATGAGTCACCTTCAAATAAGCGTACATTAGAGTAAAGTCCAGGTTCAATTAAGGAATATATTTTTTGTGAATTTGTAATAATCCCCTTTGCAAGTTTGGGATTAATTTTGTGAGGCATAGTTGAAGAACCAATTGTGCCTCCTTTAAAGGATTCTTGCATCTCATCAAATTCTTCAATTCCTGTATAATACACTTCTTCAGCAAATTTATGAAGTGCATTACAGATTAAAGCAAGATTCGAAATATATTCTATTTTATGAGAGTTGATATTTCTTGAAGGAACTTTCATTTCAGACATACCTAGAGCCTGGGCGACAAGTGCTTGTACTTGAAGGCCATTTTCAGGCATGGCGTTGAATCCTCCTACAGCCCCTCCCATCATAACGGAGAATATTCTATCCTCAGCATCCTCTAATCTTTCAAGTGCCTGCATTAATTCATAAATCCATACAGATACTTTATACCCAAAGGTAATTGGAATCGCATGGCGTCCATGAGTTCGTCCAGCCATAACACTATCTGCATGATCATAAGCCAGTTTTCCATAGTTTTCTAAGATTTCACCAATAATTTGCTTAAAGATGATGGTTAAGTTTTTTAAGATTAGCAGTTGTCCTGTTTGCTGGATGTTTTGGGTAGTGACACCATAGTGTACATATTTTCCTGCTTCATCATCACAAGCGGCTACTAATACTTTCACAAATGGAACAAATCCATGGCCTATTTCTGCCTTAATGGCCTCCATCTTATTTAAGTCGATATTCTCTATTTTCGCATTTTTTGCAATATTTTCAGCGGCTGTAAATGGAATTAAACCCACCTTAGCCTGAGCTAAAGCGAGTTCTGATTCCACTTTTAACCACGCTTTGATTTTAGCGTTTTCTTCTAAATATTGATTTATGCGAGCGTCTTTGTATGTCTTTGAACTAGAGTCATAAAATGCTCTCATAATATTTTACACTTCCTATCCTAATATATCGTCAACTTCGTTCTTCACAAACTCAACATGAGGTCCAAATACGACGTGAACATGTTTTTCACTTGGGAAGAAGATTCCAGTACATCCGGCTTCTCTAATTTTTTCTTGATTCACAATACTTGGGTCAACTAAGTCAACACGTAATCTTGAAATACAGTTTTCAATTCTTGTAATGTTTGCTTTTCCACCTAAGCCTTCAACAGTAATGCGAGCCATTTGTCCATAGTCTCTATCTTTTAGAAGCTGACTGGATGATTCATGAAGTTCAAATGGTTCACGTCCTGGTGTTTCTAAATTCCAACGCTTAATGAAGTATTTAAATGCATAATAGAATACAATAAAGTTAATAATTCCAAGAATGACAAGTTGTGGCCAGTTGGTGTTGTCATATAGTAAACCAAAGATTCCAAAATCGAAGATGGTTCCACGAATATAACCAATCGAAATGTTTAAGAATCCTAAAGGAATAGTGAATACAAAACTCAATAGAATATAAACAAGGAACAGTTGTGGTGCGATAAATAGGAATGAAAACTCTAGGGGTTCTGTAATATTTCCTAAGAACGCTGTCATAACACAAGTAATGATAACACCTTTTGCGATTTTCTTATTTTGCAAGAAGGATGTATGATACATTGCAAGACCGATAGCCGGGAATCTGAAAAGTGTTGTGATCATTTGAGGTACTGCCATATAACGTGTGAGTGTTGGCATCAACTCTGACCAGTATGGGGATGATGGTCCTAGGTTGAAGAGCACTTCGTTCATAGCGTTAAGAACACCAACGTATTCAGTTCCATTAATTAAGTATGTACCACCAGCTTCAGTAAAACGTACTACTGAAGATAAAACATGGTGTAATCCAAATGGAATTAAAGCTCTGTTTAATGCATAGTAAGCACCCGCTCCAAAGTAATCATTCATGAAAATCCATGAGATGTTAATTAAGAATTGGGTAAATACATTCCAAACCACTGGAATCGCAAATCCAATAGGGATGGTTAGGAAGAAACTAATAATAGGAACAGATTTCTTTCCACCAAAGAATGCGAACACTAGAGGGAATTCTACACGATAGAATCTGTCTGTCACTTTCGCTGCAAGTAAACCTGAGATAATCCCACCTAATGATTCAATCTTTAAGGTTTGAATTCCTAAAACTGCACCTTGTCCTAATTGGGAAGCAACTTCTGGAGCCGCCATGGTTCCTGTTAATGTTAAGAACACATTCATTGTCATGTTTAAGGTTAAATAAGATACAACTGCCGAGAAGACTGCTAAACCTTTTTCACGTTTAGCCACTCCATTAGCCACTCCCATCGCAAAGAGTAATGGGATATTGTTGAAGATTACGGATGTAATCCCCTTAATAGCATTAAATGTACTTTGTAAAGCTGCATTGTCCAAGAATGTCAGTCTTTGAATCATGTAACTTTGTGTTAGCGCATTGGTAAGGCCCATAACCATACCAATAGGGGCTAATAAAGCAATTGGTAGTAATAGGGATCTACCAAATGTTTGAATTCCATCTTTCCAAGATTGAGGAATTGTAAATTTCATATTATTTCTCCTTCCACTTCATAGTGATAATTAAATTATAAATCACACAAGGGTAAGTACAAGGTCTAAATTAATGACAATAAAGGATACAGAATTGACCCAAGTGTGATAAAATCATAATATCATAACGCTGTTAGGAAAGGATATTACAATTATGTTGTCAAAAGCTCATGTAGAATTCTTAAAATATATCTCAAATAACCAAAGCATCAGCATCCAAAAAATGTGCAAACACTTTAACCGAACCCCTGCTTTTTTAAGAAGCGAAATTAATACTTTAAATCAATATTTAGAGCCCCAAGATCAAATTCAAATTATGAATTCAGAAATTGTTAGCACCTTTGAATATGAAGATTTTCTCTTTTTTATGCGAAATCTATCCATTGATGATTACAAAGCAAATGTTTATGAACGGCAGAAATTGTTGATTATTATGGCTTACTTTGACGAGTTTTTGAATCTTACAAAAATATACAATGATTGGAATCTCTCCATGACAACCAAAAAAAATGATATTAAAGATTTGGATCAAAAGCTTAACGACTATAATCTAAGAATTGAAAGATATCCTGGCAAGGGCGTCAAAATCAATGGGAACCCATTACAGTTTAGAATTCTTGTGGTATCGATCATTTCTGAATGCATCGATGTTTACACTTCAGGTATTATGATGAGACAGGCTAATACACCCATTGAGCGCATGATCTATGACTTCTTTTACCAAAAAACACAGGATATGTTTGATAAAGCTCAGGACATTGTTTCAAATTTTCTCTTAGAATATCGAACAAATTTGAATTACTATTCAAGAAAATTCTTTCTACTCTACGTCATTCTTGTGGTATTTCAAAAGAAATCACCCATAAAAATAATTGAAAGTTTAGCCCTTAGTCCCCATAACTTTTACCTATTTGAGGATAGAAGAGAGAATACTGCCTTTAACCAAGTTGTATCTATGATTGATTTTGATCCAATCATAGCCTTTCCATATAATTCTGAATTAATGAATCTTACAAAGAAACTCGTAAATGCGATTGAAAAATATGAAGGACAAAACATCTATACAGAAAAAGAAATGATTGAAGACTTGTATACTTTTATTTACCGTCAATACTTTTTCAATCACTTTAAATACCGCTATGAAGACAAACTTGTTAAGGATATCTTCAATGTGTACCCGGAACTATTTCATTTCATTGAGAACAGTTTAGAGGATATTGAGAAATACCTATTAATGCGCTTTAATCAAGAGCAAATAACCTCAATCACGTTGATTGTTTCTAAGTGGATTCTCAAGAATAAAATTTATGGAGAAGCGCGAAAGAAAATTCTCTTGGTGACAAATATTGGTTATGAAAGAGTGAATTACTTCCTAGAAAGCCTTGCGAGTTACATTGATTTTGAACATGTCGCTACGGTAGATGTTAATGAGTTGCATTTACTGGATACTTTTGAATTTGATTTGATTCTATCCTTCTCCAATAGAACGCATTCAAACCTTGAGAAATTGGGTTATGACTCCATAAAGATAGAATATTTTCTGGATTATGAAAACGTCACAAAACTGTACTATGCTGGCTGTTCCATCGCAAAAAAACATTTAATTGCTGAAAATTTAATCAAAGATTTGGAAGGAAAATCAAGTAAAAGTAAAATAGACTACTTGCGTAAAAATTATGGAAATATTTTCTTATAGACTTATTGAATCTTTAAAAAAAACCAAAATAAGATTCGGTTTTTATTGAACTCTTTCATCTTAAAACAAGTCCACTGCAAATTATACCTTAGCTAGGCGCTTTTGTACAAAGGAACTATTAAAGATGATATAGATGAAGAAATATATCAACACTCCAAATATGAAAAAATCACTTAGAAGAGGGAAAACACCTTGTAAGATGGCGAAACAATTATTGACCATATGGATTATGATTGCACCATAGATATCCCCTTCCTTCTCACGTAACTTCGCTAAAACATAACCTCCAACATAATGTTGTGGCATAAAGCCTCCATGAAGAAGACCAAAAAGCAGGGTATTTATCATGACATAAGATTTGGGAAACTTTTCTTCTAGATGGTCATACACAAAGCCTCTTAATAACAACTCCTCTACTATTGGAGCTAAGATCATACCAGAAATTATCAGCAAGATTATTTGAATTATGCCGATATTCCAGTCTGTTTCTGTAAATAACTTCATTATTGAATTTAAAAAATTGTTATAGTTATCAAAATTCAAGAGTTCCAATAATTTAATCAAGATATAATAGAGAAGCCCTCCAAGAAAGAAATCAAAACCCATTGCTGCTGGAAGATACTTAAATCGTTCTTTTAAAGGTTTTTGAACTTTTAAGAAATGAGGTTTGAGCTTTTGCTTCTTAAGCGATTTTAAAGTAACCCAAATGGGAAGAAAGTGCGTGATGAAGCCTTGAAAATCAAATTCAACAACAGACTTAATAATTAATTCTATTATGATACCTAAAAAATAGTATAGTACGAGTTTTAAAATAAACTTCTTTCTTAGTTGTTTTGTCATAAAAAATTCCTTTCTTCTGAGTTCATTTTAGAACCATTCTTAATGATTACAAGGCTCGGGGATATCAAAGCAAATAAAAAACCAGAGTTTATAAACTCTGCCTTTTTCAAATATTACTTTAGATTGATAAAAATATGATTCATTAGTTTCCCCCATAATGAAAAGTTAATTTTATAATAAAATTATATCAGAATTCATCTTGAACATCAAAGAAACCCTAACAGTAAATAAGCTCCTATGAATATATCATAAGGAGCTTATTTTTACTGATAGTTATTATTTTGAAGTTTCATATTATTGTAAAAGACAATCGTTGAAACAATTAGAAAGGGCGCATAGTAAAGAGTGAGAACAAAAAGAGTTATCGTACCTACAAGTACAAAAACTGCTCCTATAGCCAAATCGGAAACCACCAGCATATAGCCAATGAACATTAAAACAAGACCTATTAAGGATCGAAGTATATAATACATCTGTACGAAAAAGAAATCCATTTTGTAGCCTGTGGAACGATGAATACTTAACTTCAAAGCTTCAACCCCACTAGCGGTCTCATCATCTGCTAAAATCATATCCGTAAAAGCAATCATAAGTCCTATAATAAAATAAAGAATAGGTCCTACTAAAGGGATAAGATCTAAAAAGGATTGCACAATTGCAATAATTGCTGAAATAACCGCAACGGGGACAAGATACTTCTTAGCATTTGCGAGTACTTCTGAAAACCTAATTTTCTCATGGCTCGAGTACTTCTTATAAACAGTAATAGCTAAACCTGAAGATAATAAAATATTGATGAAAGTCATTATGAGTCCGGCAACAAAGTCAAATAATGTCACATTCTCACGATTAACCAATCCATTAACCATATTAACACTCTCTGTATTTCCCATAACATCGTTAACACTGCCATTACCTGCTCCCAACATCAAATCAAGTACGATACCAATCAGTGCAATGATTAAGGTCATACTGAAAATATTAAACCAAGATTTTTTGAGATAGTTCTTGGTTTCTATGTATACTTCTTTTCTATTCATAATACAACTCCTTTAAATAACTATAGCATATTAAAGAGTTGTATGTTATTTGTTTTTCAAACGAATATTCAAAATATGCTTCTAATCAGTTCTAAGTTCAATAGTTTTTTTAGGTAAATATCAACCTACCATCAATAGTTTCACGAATATTAGGATGCGTTCTAAGCCACTCTTCAAGCACTTGATAAGCAGATGTGGTTAATATTTTTCCTGGTGATAATTTTACAAGTTCTTCATAGGTAAGACCTAAATTCTCACGTGAATTCACAATATGATATCCTTGAAGGGTTATGGTGTAATGTTGTTTATCTTCCACTTCTTTTCCTTCAAATTTCAAAGATAACAACTTCTTTTCTGATTCTGAGTAAATGGCTTTTATTTTATCATTGACTTGATAAAACTCCCCTTCTCCATTTCTATTCTCAATTCTCATAATATGATTAAAAATAGCCTTGAGTTGATCACCATGAATGATAAAGCGGGATAAACTGTCATCATAAGGAAAACATGCTTTGAGGCTGCCTAATGTTACTACAGGTCCCAATTCCTTTGAACGAATGGCACCTGAACCAATCAAGATTACATCACTTTTTAAACTTGCCGCCAGCGCATCGGTTACCATATTTCCAAGAGTTGTTTCAACTTCTCTTTGAGGGTGTGTTAATTTCACACTGAAACGCGTGATTATTTGATTGTATTTCTTATCAACTTCACTTCTAAAGCCTTCTAAAAATTCTTCAAGTGCTGCATCAGGTGATGATGTACTTAAGTCAATTGGAACTAGCTGCCAGTTCCATTTTACAATAGCATTGGTTTTCTCATCGACCACTAAATCAAAGCGTCCAATCTGATTGGTTCCCTCACCTGCTTGTACAATAAGGATATCATTGACAACTTCTGGTCTATCCAAGATTGTATGGGTATGACCACCAATGATGATATCAACACCCCATGCAGGATCAAGCAGTTTCGCAAGCTTTATGTCTGAATCAAAACCAATATGTGTCAAAGCGATCGTCAAATCAATGTCACTACTTTTATAAGCGTTACATATCTTACCTACCTCAATTGCAGCATCTTCAATGGAAACGAAAGTTCCAATGAGTTCATCCAAGGCGATGGAATCCATGGTAGTTTCAGTCAAGATGCCAATAAACATAATTTTAAAACCACCTACCTCCATGATAATGTAGGGTGTCATCAGTCGCTTACCATATTTTTTCATGTATAAGTTTGCATTCACAATGGGAAAATTAGCCACTTTCTCCAAGAAAAGAAGATGCGGGAGACCATAGTCTAGTTCATGATTTCCTAATGTAACCACATCTGGAGATAAGAAATTCATAAGTTCCATTGTTGAAGCACCACGATACTCTGTATCAATAAGAGATCCCTGCACCATATCTCCAGCAATAGCATAGATTACATTTTCTTCAGTAGCTCTAACTTTGCTGATATATCCAGATAAAAGAGATAAGCCGCCAATAAGACTGCCACTTCCCTCTTGAATCTCGGCTAAAAAATCCCCATGCATATCATTAGAATGTAATAAGGTCAACTTTAATAGTTCAGGTTTCATACTCATACCTCCTTGATAAAGTGATGGTAGGACAAAAATGCCCACAATCTTGTGCACCTTGGACTATAAAATGATTTATACTCTATTAGATAAAGAATAGCCTAATCCCATTTGTTTTACTGTATATATGCTCTACATTGAAGAAAACTCTTGAGCTATTCAGTACTTTGTAGCATTTAAAAACCCTAAAGTCTCCAATAACTTTAGGGTTCATAATTTTATGCAGAGATACTTGCTTCTTCTAAAGCAGCTTCTTCTTGTTCCTCTTGTTTTTCTGATTCTATCTGTTTTCGAGCACGACTCTCACATGTTTTACAGAGTTCTTCAATATTTCTATGCTCATAAGCTGTTGGGATGGCACCTTCGAATATTTCTACAGTGGCACTACGATTAATGTGGTGACAATCTTCAAATAAGTGATACACTTTCCCATGTTCAGTCCAGTATACAGTATAGTCTTCACCAAGCAGTTGTTCTGCAAAAGCTATTTCTTCCGTATATTTTTCTACTGAAACAGGATTATGATCGGTTGACAAGAATCCTGTTAAGGCTAATGCAATAACAGCGACAGTAGTTACAATACCTTTCTCTTTCTTGTCTAAGTCTTTATTAAGTAAAACCAGGACAATTAGAGGTAAAAATGCAATAATCGACATAATCAGTCCTAACTGATTTTGAATAAAGAATTTAACTTTATTAGCCTCAGAAGCAGGGTCTAAACGGTTAGCACCTTTCCATAGAAATGAACCACCAATAGATAAGATTGCCATAACTACAAGAATTACCACAAGTAAAATCAAATTGATTTCTGGTTTCTTAAGTTGTAAGATACCAAAGATTTCAAGCCCAATGGCTACTGCCCATAATAAGAAAGCTATGATTCTTTGATTAGTTGCTTTTTTCTTATTTTCAGCAGAAGGTTTAAATACTTTTTTTTCAGTTTTTTGATCTTGTGATCCTTCAACTTTTGTAACTTTTTTTTGTGTCATATTAAGTTCCTCCATATATAGATAAAGATTAACATAGTTACATGCCTTAATCAATTTATTTAAGCATCAATGAAGCCTATTTAAACCACATTCTAAGAGATATGATATACTAATTTTATCGAGGAGGATTTTTATGGATTTAAAATCAATTGTAATGGGAATGCTTGACCAAGATGATGCGATTAGTGGTCTTAGCAATATTTTAAATGAGGATAGCAGTAAGGTAAAAAATGCTGCTGAATCGATTATTCCAGCTTTATTATCGGGGATGAATCAAAACGCACAAGATGAAAAGGGATTAAACTCACTCATGAAGGCCATTGGTCAACATGAAGATGATGATATTAAAAGTTCAAATTTCTTAAAGAATGTTGACTTAAAAGATGGTGAAAAAATCCTAAATCACTTGTTGGGTCAGGATAAAACCAAAGTTCAAAAAGAAGTCAGCAAGTCCACTGGCATATCACAAAACAGTGCTGGACAACTTATGGCTACCTTGGCGCCTTTATTAATGGGATCACTAGGGAACCAAAAGAAAAAAGAAGGCTTTGATACTGATATCCTTCTTAAGACTCTTGCAAGTATTGGTGGAAGTCAAATTATGGGAGAACTTGTAAAAAACTTTATGGGTCAAGATACCCCTAAAAAGACTACCAAAAAAACTACGAAAAAGGATACTACGGATGTTGTTACTGACCTA
>CAZZFJ010000019.1:0-25041 GCA_964653415.1 uncultured Erysipelothrix sp.
TTCTCTTTTTCTAAGCGGTGTAATAAGGGATATAAAGTACCCTCCTTAAGATTGAAAATATTTTCTGATCGCAGTCTTAAAGCTTCAATCATTTCATAACCATACATATCCTTGGTTTGCAGTAGAGACAAGATTAAGAGTTACCCACTACTTTTAATAGATTCTGTTTTATTCATATTGTTCTCCTTCTAGTTCTTTGACAAAGAGGTTGAAGAAATATTCAAAACCCTCTTTATCCATTATTTGATAACCACTGTTCTCATCCCTTAGGTCCATACTAAAGTAGTAATTATTATTATACTTGTAAAATCCGCTTGTTATCGTGGAAGTATTTCCAATAGGAAGGTTGGGCTTAGTTATTGTCTCATAACTCATGATGAGCTCTGACTTGTCAATTTTTATATCTTAATAAGTGCCATCTATATTTGATAAGGCTCTTTTGGATGGTATTTTATAAGTGAAGTCTTCAAATTCCGCAATATCGTAAGTCTTGTTGTATAGTTTTAAATTTTGTATTTTAATTGTTGGTGCGAAATCAAGAAGTAGTTTCCATAAACTACATAGGTTTTGTTTTTTGAGTCATAAATAGCATGTGGGTCTGTTGTTAGATAATGGTATCATAATTTTCTCCTTTGTCTCTTTAGGTATGCTATACATAGAGAGGCAAGGTATGTCAACAAAAAGAAAACATCCGAAGATGTTTTGAAGTTAATGAGTTGTTTTCTTTGCGATATATGCACCCATTGATTGAATCAATGAAACAATGAGAATGATGACGACAACTGAGACGTACAGTATATCTCTCATGTTTCTGTCATGTCCATAACGTTTTACAAAGATACCCAGACCTCCAGGTCCAAAAGATCCGGCAATTGTTGTGAGTCCAAATAGGACTACCAAAGTGATGGATGCTCCTCTAGCAAGGGTAGGGATACTTTCTTTTAAGTAAACGCGTCTGATAATATCTAAGTTGGAAGTTCCCATGGATTGGGCGGCTTCAATAAGTCCAGAATCAACATCGGACAGTGCAGATTCAACTTGTCTTATGAAAAATGGAATCGCACCAATGACAAGTGGAATGATAGCGCCAGTAACGGATAGCGACTTTTGCTTGAAGATAGCTGATACAAGTGGGTACAACATCATATATAGGATTAGAAAAGGAATCGACCATACGAGGTTGGTTAGAGTATCTAAAGTTTTATTCACGAGTGCGTTTTCTAATATAGCACCCGGTTTTGTGACTACAAGATATACTCCAATAATAAGTCCTAATACAATGACTAAGGTTCCAGATATTAACATCATTTGTGTTGTTTCTAAGAGTGAGTTTAGAAATTCATCATAATAAAGTACGAAGTTGGGTAGATATTGATTAAGCATCGATGAGTACCTCCACTGCTGCATGTTGTTTTAAATATTGAATGGCTTGCTCCTGAGCATCTTTATCGCCTTTTAGAATAATAATTAGTGATCCAAGAGGCATATTTTTAATGACATCGATTGTACCATATATAATACTGGCATAGATATCAAAGCGTTTTGATATATCTGATATAAGTGGTACCGCAGTTTCAGGACCGACAAAGTCAAGCTTTAATACATACTCTCCAGTTTTAATATTGAGTGTATCTTTATTTTCAAGAAGTATATTTTGAATGACGTTCACATTTCTCATGGAAGATGTGAACTCTTTGGTGATTTTTGATTGTGGATTAGAGAATACGGCTTCAACAGTATTATCTTCTACAATATAGCCATCCTCCATGACTGCAACATGGTCGCAAATTTCCTTAATAACAGCCATCTCGTGAGTGATAATTACGATGGTAATTCCAAGTTTTTGATTTAATTCTTTGAGTAGCTTTAAAATTTGTTGTGTTGTTTGGGGGTCTAGTGCGGAAGTAGGCTCATCACATAGTAATACTTTGGGATCATTTGCAAGCGCTCTAGCAATAGCGACGCGTTGTTTTTGCCCGCCTGAGAGTTCAGATGGATAGGCATGTTCTTTCTCTTCAATTCCTACGAGTTTTAAAAGTTCAATGACCTTGGAGCGATCATGATCTTTTGGTAAAGCGAAACTGACATTTTCATAGACTGTTCTTGAAGCAAATAAATTGAACTGTTGAAAAATCATTCCAATTTTCTTGCGTTTTTCTCGCAGTTCCTTATTTGAGAGCTTCATCAAGTCAGTATTATCAACGATAACCTCGCCACTATCTGGTCGTTCTAATAAATTTAAGAGTCGAACCATCGTGCTTTTCCCAGCCCCACTGTAGCCAATGATGCCAAAAATTTCGCCTTTTTTAACTTTTGTGGAGACATTCCGCACCGCTTTAACTTCAAGCTTTGGTGTAATGAATGTTTTGGATACGTTTTTCAGTTCTATCATTTAATCACCCTCTAATCATAAAAAAAATCCCAGCCAAGGGACGAATTAACCGTGGTACCACCCAAATTTATATCCATAGGATATCTTTAACATGATAACGGTTGTCACCGATATAACTTAACTAACTTCAGTTATATTACTCCAAGGCCATCTTCAGTAAACTAACATTGTTTGATTTCACCAACACAAACTCTCTATAAATGCATTGTTTACTTACTATTCTCTTCATTGTAGTTAGGTATATAGTGCCTTAATTTGCATAAATTGTCAACAGGGATTCATAGCAAGAAGTGCTTAAAGACTGTGGTTAATTGGTGCAGTCGTAGTTGTTTGCTTAAAACTTGCCTTTTGAGTGTTATGGAAAAGTGAGTTTAAAATAATGGATGACTTAAACAGTCTTCTTAAAACAAGTCTAAGAGAAACTATATAGCTACAAGCTTGTTTTGAACCCTGGTTTTTTAAAAAAGAGTTGAACTATAATATATACATATCAAGTCTTAGATGATATCTTGGCTTATTGTATTTGACGCATCGATTAAGTTTCAAGGGTTAAAGGGGGATCTTGAAACTTTATATGCTATAATACCTTAGAAAAGAGAAGTGATATTTTTGAAATTTTCTACAAAAGAACTTGTATTACAAGCGATGATTGCTGCAGTATATGTAGCCATCACCTTTGCTTTTTATAGTGTATCCTTTATGCAAGAACAATTTAGAATCTCTGAGATTCTTTTAATATTAGTGTTAGTTCATCCTAAAAATATGGTGGGTTTGACTTTAGGTACGGTACTTGCAAATGCATTGAGTCCTGTTGGTATTTTAGATGTTATTGTAGGTAGTTTTGCTTCATATTTATCGATGCAATTGATGGTTAAGCTTAAAAATAAATGGTTGAAGTATCTGATGCCTGCACTTGTTAATGGGATTATTATCGCGATTATGTTGAAGGTGGTATTTGATTTGCCACTCATTGCCTTAATGATTTCAGTCTTTGCTTCTGAGTTTATTGTTACCTTTATTCCCTGGGTAATCTTTGGTTCTAAGATTGTCGAAAATGATAAAATTAGGGAGTTTTTCGCATAATCACACAAGCTCACATAATCTTATAAATCGTATGAAACCCACTAAACAGTGGGTTTTTTACTGTTTTATATAGAATTAGTCTGTTTAAAGGTCAGATATTTGACCAAAAAAAGTCTTTGTGATATCGTTTTAAAGTCTTTTGCGAAAGGAGACATTTGATGAAAAAACACATGATGTTTATGATCACAATGATAACAATGGCTATCTTAACAGGCTGTGCGATTAGTGCGGATGTGAATACTGGCTTAGTTTATCCTTCATTTGATACACAAATAAATAAAATAGAACCTAAACCTTATACTACTGCAATTGAAGAAGAACGCGTTGAACTTGAAGAGCCTTGGACCGAAACACAAAATGGTCAACATAATGTTTCAGGCGGTGCTGATTTTATAACAGCTAAAGTCCAAGATGGTGTCAGAGGGCATGCCATTAAGAAGTTTGCAGTATCTTACAATATTAATGGAGACCGATTGACTCGTGTTGAATTGGAAGATGAGATAGATGTGACACCTACCACTCCAACAATTTATGCGAATGGTCAAAAGGCGAAACCAGGGGCTACCTTCACTTCTTCAAGAATGACTCGTTATGGTTATGACTGTGATGGATGTAATAATGCCAATAATCGTGGTAATACATCTGCTGGTATCCAAATAGGCGATAATGAGGTTCGTCAGAAAGATGGTTCATGGAAAACAGGGATTACATATGAGGGTTATTATATTTTAGCCACTTCTTCAAAGATTCCTCTATGTACCATTGTTGAAGTATCAAATCATACGATTGAAGGATATGGTATTAAAAAAAATCAGCCATTTAAAGCAATTGTTTTAGATAGAGGAGGCGCCATCCAAGGGTCAAAAACTGACTTATTTATTGGATCTGAGCGTGATGGTACCGTTAAAATGGGCCGCAAATATTCTGTTGATATTAAAATTTTAGATATGAATAGCCGTGTAAAATCAAACGGTATGTTTAATTGTGATATTTAAGAAGGTCTTTGACCTTCTTTTTTTATGTGAGCTCGCGTTTAAACAAAGTCAGTTTCATGATATAATTTCAGTATGAATAAATTGAACATTAAAGAAGTAATTGTGGTCGAAGGAAAACACGATTTAGAGAAAATTAAATCTTGCGTCAATGCGGATGTAATTGTTACAAGTGGGACTCATCTTTCAAAACAAGTGCTTGATCTCTGTAAAAAGCTCAATGAGAAACAAGGGATAATTGTCTTTACTGATCCAGATGGACCTGGCGAGCAAATTCGAAATAAGATTATTGCTGAAGTTGGTACCTGCAAACATGCTTCCCTAGCATTAAAGCAATCTAGAAATAGAAGTAAGGTTGGAATTGAACATGCTTCTTGTAAGGATATTATTATGGCATTGGAAACTGTCGCCAGTTTTGATGTAGCATTAAAAAGTTTAACCCAAGCAGAGTTTTTTGAACTAGGTTTAAGTGGACGTGATGATTCTCAGGAAAAGCGGGATGTACTATCAATGTACCTGAATATCCCAAAAACCAATGCTAAACGCTGCTTTAAGTATTTAAATATGCTGGGTATGTCAAAAGAAGAAGTACTAGAAATCTTAACAAAGGAGTTATAACTTGGAAATTATCGCAAATAAAACTATCAGCATGAAGTACTTAGAAAAGTATGAACGTTATGCTAAAAAGAAATTTGGTCAAAACTTTATTATTGACCCCTCTGTTGTTAAAACGATCGCTAGACATAGTGGACAGGGGCCTTTAGTGCTAGAAATTGGTCCTGGTTTGGGCGCTTTAACACAACAACTCGCTTTTAATTATGACAAAGTGATTGCCTATGAGATTGACCCTCACATGGTTGAAATCCTGAAAGAAAGTTTAAGCGACTTAGAGAACGTTTCTGTAATTCTTGAGGATTTCCTTAAAGCGGATTTAAAAGCGCTTAAAAACACTCCTATGGACGTCTGTGCGAATCTTCCGTATTATATTACAACCCCATTATTGTTTCGCTTGATGGAGTTACCAGTAAATCGTATGACCTTAATGGTACAAAAAGAAATTGGTGATCGTTTAAGTGCTAAGCCACAGACCAAGGACTATAATGCTTTAAGTATTCAAATACAGTATTACTTTGATGTCAAAGTTGCGATGCATGTTTCGAAAGAGTCATTTCATCCAAGACCTAAAGTAGAGTCAGTTGTCTTAGTATTGGAGCCTAAACATCAAACAATGCCCTATGATGAAAAAGCATTCTTTGATTTTTTGAAGTCCTGTTTTCAATTTAGAAGAAAAACACTATTAAATAACCTAAAAACATTAAATCTTGAAAAAGACCTATCTCAAGTGCTATTAGATTTAGGTTTTGATGTGAGTGTGCGCGCTGATGCCCTGAGTTTTGATGATTTCCAAAAAATCTATGGAGCCCTTTATGATGCGTGAGAAGTCATATGCCAAAATAACCTTATCACTTTATGCCTATAAGGAAGATGAGGTCTTAAAATTTAAAAATGTTTTAGTTCCCATCGATCTTTTTGATATGGTCTATATGACAAAAAATAATCGGATGGAAATCACTTCCAATAAGCGATTTTTACCCAATGATAAACGTAACACAGTCTATTTTGCTTTAGAGTTGTTGAAGGAAAAGTATGGCATTGAAGATAACTTTAAAGTTCATATTGTAAAAAATATTCCCGCGCAATCTGGCATGGGAGGTGGTTCAAGTAATGCAGCTACCATTATCAACATGGTTAATGAATTGTATGGTTTAGAAATGACTTTAGAGGATAAGATGTCTATTGCATCACAGATTGATGAAGACACGCCATTTTTTGTGGAAAGTAAAGCTGCAACCGTTGAAGGAATCGGTGAAATTATTCATCCAATCACCTTAACTCATGATTTATATTATGTCGCTGTTAAGCCTGGTTTTGGTGTTAGTACAAAAATGTTTCTAGAGAAGTTTGATGATATTGATCCAGCTCATGCTCATAGCATGGAAGCTATGAAAAAAGCTTGTGAGACAGGAAGCTATGAAGATATTATTCAAAATCGCTTCAATTCGTTTCAAGATACAGTACTTGAACAATATAAAGCGATGGGTTCTGTTATGGAAGAACTTGAAGCTTTAGGTCTTGATGGTGTAACCATGACTGGTAGTGGTTCTTGTATTGTAGGATTAAGCCAGAATAAGTCTTGTGTGATGGAAATATTCGAAAGAATCAGTTTAAAATACCCATTTGTAAAATATGGACGAGTACTAAAAGAGTGTGGAGGAAATGTATGAAAAAATACGCAATTATATTAGCAGCAGGTAAAGGAACTAGAATGCAGTCGGATAAAAATAAGGTCATGCACAGCTTGTTACATAAACCTTTGATTGGTCATGTTGTTGATCACTTAAAAGAGGTAGAGGTTGATGAAACAGTCGTTGTTATTGGTCATAAAAGTGAAGATATTCGCGACTATTTAAAAGATCGTGTAGAATACGCGGTGCAAGATGAGCAAATTGGAACTGCTGATGCGGTAAAACGAGTCACTCAGTTAGAAGGCAAAGCAGGTGCTACCTTAGTTCTCTTTGGGGATGGGGCATTAATTCAAGCTGACACACTTAAAGAGGTACTTCGCACACATAATGGCTATGATTTAACGATAGTTACGGCTGTAGTTAAAAATCCAGGACGTTATAATCGAGTTATTCGTGACACCCAAGGTTTTGTTAAGAAAATTGTTGATGCTCGTGTAGCAACTCCACTGGAACAAACATCCAATGAAATTAATCTGGGTCTTTATTGCATTAATAATGAACTTTTATATCAATACCTTCCTTTAATTGAAAACGATATGAAAGAAGAATTAAATATTACGGATCTAGTTTCTATAATGAAGAAAAATGGACATTCCATTCAAGCCATTCGCGTGTCAGATGAAAAAGAGTTCATGGGAATTAATGATCGAGTAGAGTTATATAAAGCTAATAAGTGGCTTCAGGAAAAAATCAATCTCAATCACCTTCAAAAAGGAGTCACCATTGTTGATCCCGATAATACTTATATTGGTGTTGATGTAAAAATTGAGTCCGATGTTACAATTTATCCCAATGCTCATATTTATGGTAAATCAAGTTTAGAAAAAGGCGTAGTGATTACTCCTGGATCTTGGATCGAAAATTCAGTCATTGGTCAAAACACAAAAATTGATACCTCAAAAGTAATAAATTCTACCCTTGGAAAAGACAATACAGTAGGACCCAACGCGCATTTAAGAGAGAATACGGTTGTGGGTGACAATGTCAGAATTGGCAATTTTGTTGAATTAAAGTCAACAAATGTTGGAAATAAGTCTTCTATAGCCCATTTAAGCTATTTAGGTAACGCAAAGCTTGGAAAATATGTTAATATAGGTTGTGGCGTTGTGAGCATCAATTATGATGGTAAAGATAAACACGAGACTGAAATTGGAGATCATTCCTTTATTGGATCTCAAACGGGTTTATTGGCCCCTATCAAGATTGGAGCGAATGCAGTTGTTGCGGCAGGCTCATTCATAACAGATGATGTTAAGGATGGCGAGCTTGCAATAGCCAGAGAAAAGCAAATCAACAAAGAAGACTCTGGCAAGAAATACTTAAGTGAAAAAGGGAAGATTTAGACGATGGAAAATATTATTATTTTTGCGCTTTCAACTAATAAAATATTAGCTGAAGAGATTTGTGGACATTTAAACCTAGATTTAGGAAGAATTTCCGTACGACACTTTGCGGATGGCGAAATTCTTGTCGAACCTGATGAAACAGTTCGTGGAAAAGATGTGTTTTTAATTCAATCCACATCAAAACCAGTTAGCGAAAGCTATATGGAAGTTCTAATTGCACTGGATGCATTCAAACGTGCTTCAGCTAACTCAGTTACTGTAATCATGCCTTACTATGGTTATGCACGTCAGGATAGAAAAGCACGAGCAAGACAACCCATTACAGCGAAGCTAATGGCTGACTTACTCCAAACAGCTGGAGCCGATCGTGTTGTAACGATTGACTTACATGCTTCACAGATTCAAGGTTTCTTTGATATTCCAATTGATGATTTAACGGCTGTAGCAATGATTGGACAATATTACCGTAAGAAAAACTTTACGGATGAAATCGTAATTGTTTCACCTGACCATGGTGGTGCAACACGTGCAAGAAGATTATCAGATACTATTCCAAACTCAACAATTGCAATCATTGACAAAAGACGTACAAAACCTAATGTCGCAGAAGCGATGAACCTTGTAGGGGATGTTGATGGCAAAATTGCAATAGTTGTGGATGATATGGTGGATACAGCAGGTTCATTAATGGGTGGAATTGATTTATTATATGAACGTGGTGCTAAAGAAGTATACTGTGCATGTACCCATGGTATTTTGTCAGGTCCAGCAGTAGAGCGTATCTCCAATTCTAGAATTAAAGAATTACTTATCACAAATACGATTCCGCTCAATGAAGAAGCACAAAACGAACCAAAAATTAAAGAGATTTCAGTTGCTTATATGCTTGCTAAAGCCATTGAAGCAATTCAACTAAGAACTCCAGTTTCTGTACTCTTTGAACTCTTTGCAGATTAATGCAAATTGTTAATTTAATCATTGTAATACATCCAGACAAAGATAAGGTCTTGATGTGTTATCGAACAAAAGAACCCTACAAAGGTCTTTATAACTTTGTTGGGGGAAAAGTAGATGAAGGCGAAGATTATATAGAAGCTGCTTATCGTGAGTTGTTTGAAGAAACTGGAATAGACCGTGATCACTTAACAATTCAAAAACTTTTCTTTACTCAGTATGATTATGAAAATCTTGAACTTCAGGTTTATTATGGTTTCTTAGAAAAAGAAGTCACATTAATAAAAGAAGTCAATCCCCTTGTGTGGATTGACCTCGATACTGATTTTTCTAGTAATAAGCGATTTGCAGGGGATGGAAATATCCAACACATGATGCAAACCCTTATTCAATGGCATCAACTTTAATCTGAATGTAATCATCTAAGTAAAAACTATAAATATAAGTTTCAATACTAAGCTTTGGGTAAATATTATCCAAGGCTTTTTTATAGGCTTGAAGCTGATGTGTATAGCGCTGGATTAGGGTTTCTTTATCTACAGCATCTGTTTTGTAATCGACAATGATCAATTCATCATCAAATACAGCATAAAAGTCAATAATCCCTTGGACACTTACTTCATTTTCCTTATACAGAACAGGCATTTCATTCTCAATTGTATTCGCTTGGTACAATTTTTGTGTAAAGGGATGCATATTATACTTTTTAAGTTTTTTGACAAAATGTGGTTTAATGCCATCTAAATCACTTTCGGAATAATTTCTATGGGGTAGCTTTTCAACCAACTGGTGCAAAGTATTGCCATAGCCTACACTTTCGATAAAGTTTCGATTAAAAGGTAAACTGGGTTTGCTGTCACTGCTTGTTTTGCTTTGTAATGGTGGAAACTTATAAACAAAAGATTCAGTATCCTTAGCTTCGATCTTTTGATCCAATTGCATTGTGACAAGATCTTCAGGTTTCAGTATCTCAATTTCGCGCAAATCCTTACGTACTTTGTTGGACATTATGGGTAAAATAAGCTCTGTACTGGATCTGAAGTTGTATAAAGTATATTGATTTACAGTATTGCGTGGCATTTTATTTAGGGCGTCAATAAGAACCAACTCATTTTGTGCTCGTGTTGTTGCTACATAAAGCATTCTTAAATATTCTTCTACAGCATCCTGTGTTTGTTTCTCTTCGGCAAGTATTCGATAAATACTGCGTTGTTCCCGATACATTTCCCCAGTTTTATTTTTTAAAGTAATTCCAAATTTATCATCGGTAAGGATACGTCCTTTAAAATCTCCCTTATTGATTTCGCTTGTCGGCCAAATAATAGTCAATGGGTATTGAAGACCCTTGGATTCATGCCAAGTTAAAACACGAACTACATTCTCAGAAGTATCAATGGGTACTGCCTCAGATTTCTTCGAATCGTCAATCTTATTTACGACTTGTAAAAAGCTAATGAGACTGGGACTGTTAGTATTTTGGTGTTGAATGGCTCGATCTAAAAGCAAATCTAAGTTAGTCTTTGCTTGATGTGATAGGCGAAGGTCATAGGTGTCATTTAAGTTGTAAAGTGTTGTTAGTACAGTGACGATATCCTTATGTTTAAAATTTTGTGTCGTTGTATAAACTAAATCGTAGGTTTGAGGGTCCAGTTCTTTCAACGATTGAAATAGATTGTCACTGTGAATTTTGAGTTGTGCGATTTGGTTATAGCTGTATCCAATGAATGGAGATTTTAATAATGGAACAAGATAGAAGTCATTGGGGTTTACTGTAAAATGAACCCAAGCAAGAACCTGGTTGATGATTTCAGATGAGAAGAATCCACTTTGTTCATTAATAAAGTGCGGAATATTAGCCTTTTCAAAAGCATTTTTTAAATGAGATTTCACCGAGTGTGTTCTGACTAAAATTGTCATGTCTCGATAATCAAAATCTCCTTTTTCCTTCATTTCAATGATGTAATTTGCGACCAATTTAGCGCGTAATGCTTGTAAGTCGGATTGATAAAGCTGACTTTCTTCATTTAATTCCTCAGTATTGATGACTTTAATCTTTACTTTGGGGTTATGAATCAGTGCTTTTGCATTTCCAGCTTCTACTTCATCATCCTCTGAGTAATTAAAGTTTTGTGTTAGGGACATTAGTTCTTTATACAAGTCATTGTTGAAATTAACAATATTGTAAGAAGAGCGATAGTTGTAACCAAAGATAATTTTTTCATGGGTGCTATCATTGAGGTAAGACTGCATGATTTGAGGTTTGGCATCTCTAAATTGATAGATGGATTGTTTGACATCACCCACTCTAAAAGTGTTATTTCCTGAGGAAATAGCATTGATAATAGCATCTTGGTAATCATTAGTGTCTTGAAATTCATCAACCATAACCTCTTTGTAACGATCTTGTAAGAGCTTGGCGATGTAACCGTCATTGGCTTCTAGTATTTTGAGGGCAAATTTCTCAAAGTCGTCAAAATCAAATCCTCCAGCTGTCTCTTTTATTAGTTCGTAATTGTGAAGATACTGAACTGATAAATGAAGAATTTCATCGATAATTGGAGCTTGATTTTGAATGATACTGAACATTTCATCCCATGGTTGATAATATTTTACAAGATCATCTAATGATTTGATGACAGTAGCCAGTAAATCCTTTTGAGATTTATCTGCTTTTGGGGCATTCATGAGGCCTTTTGATGTGGGTTCATTTTCAAGTTTAGAAATGAGTTTATCATAAAAATCAAGGTTATGACTTTCCACTTGAAATTTTAGTTCCAAGAGCACAAGCTTGAGATTCTCAAAATTTTGCAGCCGGTCTTCTTTACCGCCAATAATATATGCCCCTGCATTTTCTTCAAGGTAATGTTCTAAAGCTTCCAGTGCTATTGTAATTTTTAGTTTGTAGCTTGCGAAAAATGCATCTTGAATTTCTAAAGGAAAATCCTCGAATTTTTGCACAGCATAGGATTGCTTTACTTTTGCGATGGCAGATTCCATATTGGGTTTGGTATTGAGATAGTGTGCTGTATTGGTAATGCTTTTTTCTAAGGATTCTAATTGAGCAGGTTTGCTGATAAAAGAATCCAATAGCCAATCCATTTTATGAGGATAAATTTTTGCGTAATCATTTAAGGTTTTTTGCAGTGCCTCTTGTTTATATATTTCTATATTGGAGGGGTCTAAAATATTATCAGTACGTGCAGGATCAATATTAATGATATAGCCATAATTTTTGATGATTGTTAAACAAAAAGAGTGAATGGTGGTAATATCAGCAGTCTCAACTAAGGTAATTTCCTTAGATAATATGGCTTTATCTTCAGAGGATGTTTCCTCACTTTGAAAACTCTTATTTAAAGCTTCAAGAAGTTTATTTTTCATGTCTCCAGCTGCAGCATTTGTAAAGGTGAGTGCACAGATCTCATTAACACTTAATCCATCAGTTAGAATGCGTTTCATTAAACGACTGATGAGGGTTGCTGTTTTTCCTGCTCCTGCAGATGCAGATACAATAATATTTTTCCCGATACTATTAACGGCTTGGACTTGCTGTGGGTTGGGTTTAAACTGGCTCATTTTCAAAGTCTCCATTTCCATTAGTGTTCACTTCATCTGTCCACAAGACAGTCTCATCAAGACGTCTTATAGGTCGAGTTTTAAAATCTTCATTGAGAATATCTTTATCAATGACGCCCGAAAGAATGTTACGTCTTATCTTTGCTAGGAGTGTTTTTATGAGGTTTTGTGTTAAAGTCATATCATAAAATTTGTCGGAATCGTTGACTCTAAATATTTTAGCGGGGGCTCTTTTTGAGCCTTTAAAAATATTAGGATTCACTTTAAATGAATCTAAATCAAAGAAGTTCCAACCTTGAAAAAGATGTCTTTCTTTATAGTCTTCAAAGCTCTCTTCTTCTTGAGCATGAGCGCCTAGCTTACTTTTGTAAGAATAGAGTTTTTCAGAGGCACTATCTCGGTTGAAACTATAGTAATGGACTCCAAAAACAGCTTCATTCTCATGAATATACTTGCTCAGTAAAACAGCATAAATTAAGAGTTGAATCTTTTCTCCGCGTAAAACACTAGCAGCTCCAAAATTAGGGACAGAACTCTTATAATCAATAATCATCTTATAAGTTTTTCCTTCTCTTTCAATCCCATCGATGCGATCAATAAAGCCCTTCATCACGAATCCATCAAAACTTTGATCATCTTGAACACGTTTTTCTTGCTCAAGGATTCTAAAATCAGAGTCTTGCATCATCTCGTTGAGGTTTTGGACATGAAAATCCAAAGTCTTTTTATTAAAACGAATGCGTGATTGTAAAAGTGCATTGTCTTTTGGAAAGTATGTTTGATATTGATTCCATAAACTCTCATAACTTTGTAAAGAGTCCAATAGCTTTTTCTCCAAATACTCATGACTAAAAGTTCCTACAATGCGGGAATCAAAGCCAAAGTCTAATGGCTCTTTAAGCCCTAAGCCATATTGGAAGAAAAATTCTAGTGGATTTGAAGTATAAAGTTCTAAAGCAGAAGCCGAACTGTGTAGACGCTTATCTTTTAAATAGAGTTTTTTGGCAATTGATTCTGAAAGCTGGTTATCCACAGGCATGAAGGGATTTTTTTCAACGACTTTCCATGAGCTTGATTCATAGATTCCATGTGAATTTAGGAAGTTCTCCACCTCAAAAGAGGGTTCTTGTTTTTTACCTTCATAGTCAATAAGATGGTAAGAAAGAATTAAATTAGAAGCCTTTGAGAATACTTTCAACTTCTCTTGAACTTGAAAGAGATTGCGTTGTGTTTGGGAAGGATACCCTTTAATACGGGCTAGAAAAGCTTCATCTAATATGCCAGTTTGAGCTGATATTCCAGGGAAGTTTTTTGCATTGAGTCCCATCGCAATTAAATGATTTACAGGTTCAATGGGAAGTGAGTTCAAATCGTAAACCTTAATATTTCCTAAATCCTGTGTTGTAGATTTCATTCTTTGAATATGATCTTTAATAAAAAGGATGGTATCTTTATTGATGTAAGGGAATATATTTTGCAAGTAGTTATGAATCTTGCGTGAAGATTGAGGATCAAATTCTGTGATATATTCTAGTGATAGAAGCAGTTGTTCCTGTAGAGAAAGCTTATCTAATGCTAGCAACTTTTCTTGTAGTAAGCTCACTGCATTTTGGATACCTTCTTGAATATCAAATATTGTCTTTCCATTTTTTGAAACTTCCGCTTCATCCAATTTTATTTGATTAAAGTCATGCAGAATCTGTTGGGGTGTCATTTCAAAATGCTGAATGTAAAAAATAATCTCTTTTGATTTATCAATCTTAAATACATCACTATTGAGGATGTTCAGAATATTTTGAGTGCTGGGTGACAATAAATAATCAATAAAAGCAATATATTGTCGCTTAACAAGATCAAAAGAAGGAGTCAACTCAATATCTAATCCATAGCGCTTTAGTGCACTTACTACAAAAGGGTAGCGTGTTTGATAATCTGGTATCACAAGTGCAACATCTTTAAGCTTGTTTTCCAAAATATATTGGATGACGCCTTCTAATTCCTGACGAAAGTTTAGTGCATTTTTGTACTGGATATTTTGGGGTTTGCATCTTGTAGAAACTGTAATTTTCTGGTGTTTATGCTTTTGCATATACATTAATTGGTGGTGAGCTAAGCCCTCTTCCAAGTAATGCAAGATCTGTGTAGGTTCATTAAAATCTTGCTTTATATCGATAAGTATTTTTTTAATGTCTTGGTCATACTCCGTAGTTTCTGGTAAACTATCCAAATCAATTTCATAAGCATCGAGCTTTTGTGATAGTGCCTTAAAATCATGATAAGTTCTGGGGAAACTGACCAGTTTCTTTAAATGTGTTAGTTCTAGCTTTTGCAAACTCAAATAGTTTTGTACTGCATCTACATCAGGATTTACATTCGAATTATAAAAAAAAGCACTAAAGGGAAGGATATGAACTCCAGTTAAAACTTCATTATTTTGAAGTAGTATTTCACCTAAGGCTAAACGCTGATTTGATGCGGTAATTATTGTTTTTCTCATAGAACACCCCTTTGACTAATTATAACATATATCAAGCTTACAAAAATATTTTCAAGTAAGAACATGGTTATTACTTTTGAGAATAAAACAGGAGTATGGTATGGTACTTTTAGAGAAAAAAAAGGATGGATGAAATGAAATTAGTATCATGGAATGTCAATGGACTTCGTGCAATTTTAGGTAAAGATTTAGAAGAACAATTTAAGAAGTTTGATGCCGATGTATTTATGTTGCAAGAAACAAAATTGCAAGCAGAGCAAAATAGTTTTTTTCCTGAAGGCTATTACGCCTATTATAATTATGCGGAAAAGAAAGGCTATTCCGGGACGGGCCTTCTGTCAAAAATTGAACCTTTGTCAGTAAGTTATGGTATTGATATTGTTGAGCATGACCTGGAAGGGCGTGTAATTACTGCAGAATATGAAGACTTTTACATGGTTTGTGTTTATACACCAAACTCACAAAATAAGCTTCAACGCTTAGACTATCGCATGCAATGGGAAAATGATTTTCAAACATATATAGCAAGTCTTGAAAAGATTAAACCTGTAGTTATTGCTGGTGATCTTAATGTGGCACATAAAGAGATAGACTTGAAGAACCCAAAAACAAATCGAAAGAATGCGGGATTTACAGATGAAGAACGCAGTAAAATGACTCAGTTCTTAGATTTAGGTTATATCGATAGTTTCCGTCACATTCATGGAGATGTTGAAGAACGCTACTCATGGTGGAGTTATCGTGCCGCAGCTAGAGACCGAAATGTAGGGTGGCGTATTGATTATTTCTTAGTTTCCGATAAATTAAAAGAAAAAATAGTGGATGCCAATATTTATGACCAAGAGTTTGGAAGTGACCACGCTCCTGTGGTTCTAAAACTGGACCTATAGAAAACAAGCAGTTGATCCAGCTTCTTATATTATAGAAGGGGTCAAATCTGCTTGTTTTTTTATTTTTTAGACCATTGAATAACAATCGTTCCAAGACCTGCATGGGTTGTAAGGGATGAGGGAAGATCAGCAATATGAGTTTGAAACTTCCCGATTTTCTCGGTAACACGGTCAATGAATTCATGAACTTCATTTTCAGCTTCACAGTGAAGTAAGTCTAAGTAATGAGTTTCTGGTTTGATATGATGCTTGATTAAGTCCTCAATCACGATATCATAGGCTTTATTTTGTGTGCGTGAAGTTGCGAATTTCTCAATAGTTTCACCTTTATTGTCAAGCTTTAAAATGGCTTTAATTTTTAAAAGAGATGCCATTGTTGCAGCAGTTGGTGAGATACGCCCACTGGCTTTGAGTTGTTTTAAATCTTTTGGAATTAAAAAAGATTCATTATTGTCGATAATACCTTGTAGATGCGTATTTATTTCCTCAACAGATTTATCTTCTTGATTCAAGAAGATAATCATATTTACCATCCGCTGAATAGGGGAAACTAGAGTTTGAGTATCAACAATGGTCATATTGTCTAATCCCACTTCTTCCTTAGCCTGAACAAAAGTACGATATGTTCCACTTAAGTAATGAGATAATGGGAGACAGAAAATATGATCAAAGTTCTTGCTTTTGAGCTCTTGAAAAAGCTTAATCATATATCCAAGATTGGGTTGAGAAGTTGTGACTGTTTTGTTGTTTCGAATGAGATCTTTAACTTCATCTGAAGTGATATCAATTTGATCTAAATATTCTTTATTGCTAGCGATAACTGTTAAAGGTGCTACATAGACACCTGTTTCTTTAATTTCTGTTGGAGTTAGCGAAATGGATGAGTCGCTAACGATTGCGATGTTTTTCATAATTCATCCTCCTGAAGTGATTATAATATCATTTACTTTGAATGTCAAACCAATTAAACACGAAGACCATAAAGAAGAGAATATGTATAAATCTTTTAACCCTAAATTCTAGTATGAGAAAATCTAATAAAAATTAAAGACCTGTCAAAGCTCAATGTAATCTTGACTCTAGTAGGTATAGTTCTTTCATTACTTTAATGAATGTTATTCAAGAACGTATTAAAATTGTAAGTAAGTTAGATAAAAATCCAGATTGGACGCCTATGGCTAAAGCGTTATAAATAACGCCTATACGATAAGCAGTTAACGAGATAGTAGTTATAATAAGTGTATAGGTGGTAAAGATGAATATTGTACTAACAACAATTAAGTCAATCATGGATAAGAAAGGGTACACAGAAAATAGACTTTCTGTGCTTTCAACTGTACCGCAAAGTACCATCAATTCAATGTTTAAAAAGAACAATATGCCAAGCTTGCCCACACTCAAACTACTATGCCAAGCACTTGATATTTCAATGAGTCACTTTTTCTATATTGTGGAACAAGATACACAAAAAGATGGAAATCTTCTTTCTATTGAAGATTCTGAAGCCAGCGTAAATGCGAAATATGATAGATTTCTAAGAGCGTATAAGCTTTTGGATGCATATGATCAAAAATTAATTGCTAATATAGTAGAATCTTTGCTGAAGGTGAAATGAGCTTTTATTTAGAAAATATACTATAATAAGAGTATGAATACAGATTTGAATCACAGAACCATAGATAAAGAAGTTTTGACGGAACAAGAAATCATCAAGTCAAAATTTTTAACGTACCTTGCTCCTGTTCAAAACGAAGAATCCGCAAAAGAGTTTCTTAGGGATATTAAGAAAATGCACCCCAAGGCAAATCATCACTGTAGTGCTTATATTGTTGGTACAATTGAGCGTTCAAATGATGATGGTGAACCCGCATCAAGTGCAGGATTGCCTATGTTACAAGTATTAAGGGGTCATAATCTCAATAATGTCATTGCAGTGGTTGTAAGGTATTTTGGAGGAACTAAACTGGGTGTAGGTGGACTGATTCGTGCCTATGGTTCTAGTGTAACTCAGGCAATAGAGGAAGCAACGATCCTGACTCCTAAGGAAGTTAATACTATGTTGATAACATTTCCCTATGAGCATATTAATGCAGTTGAACTTCTTTGTGAAGGAGTAGCAGAGATTCTAGATCGAAACTATGATGCTCTAGTTGAGTATACTATTCTTATTGAGAATCCAGAGGACTTAAGTGATTTAAGTGATGTTACAAAAGGAACAGGTCAACTTAATTTGCTAGAAAAAAGCATTGAATATATAAAGGAGGTCGAGAATGAATAGTAGAGAAGAATTAAAAAGATTAGATATTCAGTACACCCAACAAAGGGAAGCCATATTGGATGTTTTAAAAAATAGTCCCTTACCTTTAACACTCAATCAAATTCAAGAAAAACTTCAAGTAATGGTAAATTTATCTACGCTTTATCGAAGTTTAGAATTATTTGAACATAAAGATATTATTCGGAAAACAGAACTCAAAGAACCCCTTCAAAATATATATGAATATAAAGGGCAACTGCACAGTCATCATATCATTTGCACCATATGTAAGAAAATTGAAGTGATAGAACATTGTCCTATCCACAGTTATGAAGCTTCTGTTGAAAAAAATACGGGGTATATTGTGAGTGATCACCAACTCAATTTATACGGTATTTGTCCTCAATGTCAAACTACAAGTAAGTGATGGAATCACTTGCTTTTTTTATACTTTTAAGACTTGTAATGAGACCTAAAACAGTTTGAATACAGAGTAATAGAAACCACTTTATGAGTGATATATTGAGTGGCGCCTTAATAACAAGGACAATTGATGAACTTAATAGAAAAGCAAGGCTACTTGATAAAAGTAAAGATACTACAAGAATTGTGAAGCAGGTCAGTGCAAAAATATGGTGAATGTTATTCTTTGGAAGGCCAAGTTCCCTAAGTAGTGTTATTTCATCCTTAAACTCATTCATAAAATAAGGCATAATTGTACCTATATTGGATGTAGATACTATAAAAATAAGGAAACTAAATCCCAAAAGAATTTTCTCAATCATCCCTACAAGACTTGTATAAAGAGTGTTCGCATTGAAAGGTTCCACCTGATATTCAAAATTATTTTTCACAAATGAAGTATTGATAACCTCTAATATGTCTTGAATATTATGACGGGATTCAAGGGTTAAGAAGTTGGTGTAACGATGAATCTGGGATTTTGGAATGAGATCTTTCGATAAAATTAAGTCGACATCCTGAAGGTGAGTGCCATCAAAATGAATCAGCTCGGAGTGAAAAGTATAAAGGTCGTTTAATTGCCAATCATAAATCGTGAGGAAACTTTCATTAATATAGTTATGATCATCATAAGAGTTAATTTCATAAGTCATGGTTAAATTTTGATTTAAACTCAAGTTATGTAGTAAAATCTCCTGAGCTGGATTGCGCTCAATGAAGATCAGGTCATCAAAAAGTGTTTTAATCGCTTTTTTATCTGCTTCTAAGATTAATGGAAAGTCTAGTGGTTCTAAAACATGAGGAGTTCCTTTAATATAGGGTAAAATAACATATTGATTTTGAAATTGATTCTGAATCTTCAATTTTAATGATGCGGAGAAAAAAACAATAAAAAAACTAAGGAAACTCCCTAAAATAATAATGAAAAAAATACGTTTAACACGACCCCTCTCTGTATATAAAAGACTAAAAATAAACTGAACATAGTCTTTAACGAACATGAATTTTACCTTCATTTATCATGATATTTCGGTTAGACAGTGTTGCAATACGGGAATCATGAGTTGCAATAACGACAGTGAGCGGAAGTTTTAAGAAAAGCTGAATTATATCTTGAGCATTGGCATCATCTAAGGAACCCGTCGGTTCATCAGCAAATAATATTGATGCAGGTGATAAAAGAGAACGTGCAATAGCAACGCGTTGGCATTGTCCGCCACTAATTTGATGAGGGTAACGATTTAAGATACTTAAAGGAAGATTTACATCAAGCAAAGCTTGTTTTATCGCTGCTTTTCTTTTTGCGAAAGGGACTTTTTGAACTACTAAGGCAAACTCTAAATTTCTATATATTGTATGTCTTGAAATAAGATTAAAATCCTGAAAAATTATACTTGAATCTTGGCTTCGGTATGTATCTAAAGCATCTTCATTAAGCGGATCGATGCGTTTATGCTTCCAATAGAGCTCTCCAGAAAAGTGGGGATCCACAAGTGCAAGTATTCGTAAAAGTGTCGATTTTCCAGAACCACTTTCTCCACATAAGGTGATAAATTCACCCTCATATATTTTTAGATTAATATCCTGAAGAACCGGTTTCTCTTGATTATGATATGTTTTTGAGACCTTTTTAATCTCTAGAATAGGCATAAATTATATCCCCCTCCTTTAGGCCTTCAGTGATAAGATAAGTATCGCCATCATATATACCTTCGACAAGCATTTCGGTGGCATCGGTTTTTACAAGTAAAGTATCCTCATTTTCTCGAATAAAATGTTTTGGAATATCAAAGCTTAGGTTTTCTTCTCGTACCAATAAGGTTTGATTTGGATGACACTCATGGTCAAATGAACTAAAACTGAGAAGTAGATTTTCTTCTTTTGGTTCAACAAGATAGGCTTTCGCAATGGATATAGGCTCTCTATCTAGATTTAAAATCTCAAAGGAAGTAATAGCTTTAAAAGTTTTATACTCATGTTCTGACAGAGTGAGAGTCAGTATCAAGCTATCAGACACAAGTTTTAGAGAATTATTGTGGATAAATACTGTCCCATCAAATTGTGCTCTTACATTTTTTCCGGTTTTGACCTGTTTTTTGTCAAAGTTTAAAAGATCTAAACTCTCTTTAAGACTGGATATCTCAGTTTGAATAGGACTTTTCATTTCATCTTGGAGTTTGGAAAGCTCTTTTTCAAGTATATTTATTTTGCTTTCATGCTGTTCTATTTGAAAATTAATTCTATTAATTTCTTCTATCGCTAAAGGATTATTGATGTATATTAAGGTTTCATCTTTTTTAACGCTTTGTCCATGGCTTACTTTTACAGAATAGTTAGAGTCATCTAGGTTAAATATCTCTTGAATGTTTTCAGGTGTCATAGTCCCTGAGTATAAGGGACGGGTATCCTTTATGAGTAGGGATTCTACTTCACTTTTTTGACAGGCTAACATGCCGGGTAAAATACAAATGAGTATGAGATGACGTATGATTGGCTTTTTATATCTTTTGATGAAAAAGATAATCCAAAAAAGAAACCAGACTATGAAAATATAAAAGAATAAATTGATCCCTTTTAAGTATATTTCTCTAATTTGAAGCACTTCAAGAATCGCAAAATATAGCAAAAGCATCCCCATACTTCCCTGACTCACTTGGGTAAAAACGACTCTAGATAGGGTGTCATCATAGAGTTGTGATTGATTGAAGAAGTGGTAGTGAATTAAAACATCCAGTTCAAAAAGAAGTAAGTAAAAAAATACACATACCAACATAAAGCTAACTCCTAAAGAGCGTTGTTTAATATTCATGAGTATAAGGAAATACACACCTAAAATACTGTAAAGAAGAAGCTGTTGTTGAAGAATATTGTTGAGAAAACGAAAGTTAAAACGCTTTGTTTTTAAAGACCATAGAATATAGCGGTTTTTTGAACCTGTAAGGATTTCTTTTGACTTAGTAAGACTGGCTTGTAAGTGTGTTATTAATACAAATGAGAGTAATATTAAGAACTGCTTTTGAACTAAAGCTGAAAAGCGGTGTTGAATTAAGAGAGAAAGTGCGAAAAGGGGAAGGATTACCTTTAAATAATTCAATTTTCTAAAAGTAGATGTTTCTGTTTTAATTTGATACGTATGAATTTGGGTCACAGTCATAAATAAGGTGAATAAGATGATTGGATTGGGTAGCCAATAAGCTAAAAATAGCACGGTAAGTCTAAATAGAAAGGACTGTGTGAGTCCAAGAATTAACGGAGATAATAATAAGTATACTGTAAGTCCAAGTGATATTTCTTTTTGATAAAGACAATATCCTGAAAAGAGTAGTATGTATAAAGTGGAGAAGATATTTTGACGATAGAATTGAAAAAAATAGTACAGTCGGTATTTGAGTTTTGATCGCGATTGTAGATAAATGAACTGACTTGAGTTTGTGTTGTAAAGTTGTTCCATTATAAATGAAGTAAGTATAAAGTAAGTCATATTTCCTCCTAACAATAAAACTCAAGGGTAGCTGCAATATAAAGAATTAATGCTGCTAATAAAAAAATAGTAATATCTTTCTTTAGATCGATCCTTAGATGAAAGGACTGCTTGAGTGCTAAGCTTAATGCGAATATTTCTAAAGGTAGGTGTGGCATTTTTAGAAAAGTATGGATGATGCCATTATGAGATAAAGATAAGCCTAGGATTATAAAGATAATAGAAAAGCTGTATCCGTAATGTAATAATCCCCAGAAAGGAATCCTAAAAAAGAGATAGACCTTAATGTTTTGAAAGAATATTTCAAAAGCTGAGTTGGGTGTATTATGCGTAAAGAAGTGTCCTAAATCCTTGGATCGTGTAAAGATATGAACCGTATAACTGAGCATCATACCAATACAGAGTGTAAGGGCAGTAATCTTAAGAGCCTTTTGCATTAGATTAAGACACTTAACATGTTAAATAAAGGATAGACGCTAAGGATAATCCAAGTAAGTGGTTTGAGCTTGTCTTTGTCGTGGTATAGATAGTGAGCCATTAAGAACAAAAAAGCAAAGCAAATTTGAGTTAGGATACCAGCAAGATGCGGTTGAAATCCTGTAAAGGCAAGGCCAATTAAGCGTGATGCTACAGTTGTGCTTAAAAAGATTAGAGCATTATGGGTAAGCGTCATGGGAACTTTAGCAAGGATATAAAGATACTTTAAAACAACAATTGCAATAACAGAGCCAACAAATTCAAGGAAGAAAATTAAGAAAATAAAGAAGGCTCTGTTATTAACAAAAAAATTGAATTCCTCAAAGGACAATAGAGGTCTTAATAACTCCTCCATTTGAGTAACCTTTGGAATCATCAATACAATTGACAGTATGAAACAAACTAAAAGCATTATTTTAGAGTAACGGTTTGATTTTCGCATAGTATCTCCTTCATAGTTGGAATTAATTGATTTAGTTTTGTAATGGTATCAGGATTGTGTTCGGTAAAGATGATTGCAGATTGACTTTGTAACGAAACGAGTTGTTCTAGAACAATCTTAAGACTTGTCTTGTCTAAACCGTCAAGAATTTCATCGAGTAGATAAAGTTTCATGCCCTCAATAAATAAAGGGACGATTGCTAGTTTCTGTTTGGTGCCTTTGGATAAGCTTGATATTTTTTGAGTATTTTTTACAGAACTATCAAAATTAAGTTTATTCAAAATATTATAAATTGTATTATAGGATGTATTGTAGAAGTATTGAAAACTGAGCAGTACTTCAAGAACCGTTTCCTGCTCTGAGAAAAAGTGTGTATCGGGGATATAACAAATATCTTTTCCCTTAAATGAGATGATTCTGTTTCCTTGGCTGATTCTGTGAAATCCAAGTAGACTCTCTAAAAATACAGTTTTCCCACTACCATTCATACCCGTGAGATGGAAAAAGTCTCCTTGTTTTAGAGAAAAATTAATATCTTTGAGTAGGGTTCTTTTCCCAAGTTTAATGGTGCAATTATCAAGTGTTATTTTCATAAGATACAAGAAGAAAGGTTGCATCCAAAGATGCAACGATTCTTAAAAACTGATGGCTGCCTTTTTACCCAGTTTCTTCGTTAAGGTTTTTAGTAAAGCTAAACCTAAAACAATAGAACCACCACCGGTAGCGATGATACCAATGATTTGAACCGTACTGAGGCCTAAAAAGATTGCATCTACTACTTTAGTTGCGGCATAAGATCCAACTCCAAGCATAGCCACGACATTAGGTAGTAATTGAGACATAAGTTTAAACAAGTTTTTCACCTCTGCTTCCTTTACTTTAAATTAGATTGTTCTATATATTTCTCCTATAATTTTACAAAATTATTTACATGCGATAGAATAAGCTTGTCAAGGAGGATTTATGAAAATAAAACTAATTGCAAGTGACATTGATGGAACGCTTATCAACTCGGATCACCTAATTACAGAAAGTACAAGACAAGCTGTTGAAAGATTGCGTGAGGCAGGGATTCATTTTGCCTTATCTACTGGAAGAGCTTATGAAAGTACGATGGGGATCGTAGAGCAATTGGGTTTAGAAGATGAGGATATTGGACTTATTTGTCTCAATGGTCTTCAAAGATTCCAATTACCCATGCATGCAAAAAAAGAACTCCACTCTTTGAATTATCAGGAGACTGAGTTGTTACAATCATTAGGTCATAAATACCATATGGGTATCATGTATTGTTTTGATGATTGCATTTATCTAGAAATGGATGAACGCAGTTACGAAGATTACACAATAGCAATGGGGGAAGCCTTCAAGGGATACTTTAATTTTAAAGTGCCTGTTGAGCCTATTGAAACATTAAGCGATATTAAGCATATTTTTGATTCTGAAAGAATTCAAAAAGTGGCGTATATTCAATCTCAAGATTATATGTCGTTAGTCATAGATCGTATGAAAAATGATGTTTCCAATCAATTTGATTTGATGCGTGTGGGTGAAGGATGGACAGAAGTTGGGATATTAGGTGTTAATAAGGGTGCAGCACTGCTTGAATATGCACAGGAGCTAGGAATTCAACCAGAGGAGATTATGGTCTTTGGAGATTCGGAAAATGATGTGTCGATGTTTAAAGTAGCAGGTATCTCAGTTGCGATGGAAAATGCCATGGTTTCGGCTAAGGAAGTCGCAAGTCATTCAACACTATCCAATGATGATCATGGAGTAGCACATTTTATTAATCAATATTTAGACTCAATGAAGTAGCTTTGCTACTTTTTTTCTTTAGAGAAGGATTGATTCAGTGTGATGTGACTCCAGTCCAGTGGATAGTT
>CAZZFJ010000019.1:25141-27651 GCA_964653415.1 uncultured Erysipelothrix sp.
TGGATAGTTCGCTTTGAATTTTTACCTTTTCTTTTCACAAGAAAAGATCCTCCATATTCGTAGATTCCAAATTTCATTTATTTGGACTATGTACTCAATGGGGATCTTATCAAATTTTTGTTTTATATATTTCGAATTAAGCGTACCTTAATCATGCCATCAATATTGTCAAAGCCTTTTTTTAATTTTGCTAATACTACAGGATCTGTATCGTTAAGATCCACTAGAGTATAAGCATAATTTCCTGAATTCTTATTCATCATATTATCAATATTAACATCAAGTGCACCAGTAACGCCTGAGATATACTCAATCATCTTTGGAATATTTTTATGAATGAGTGCAAAACGGGTAGGTGAGCTGAGTGGCAACTCAATATTTGGGAAATTAACTGAGTTAACAATATTTCCTGTTTCTAGAAAATCCTTTAGGGTGCTTACTGCCATCTTGGCACAATTAACCTCAGCTTCTAAAGTGGAGGCCCCAAGGTGTGGAAGTACTGTGATATTGGGATGTCTGAGTAAATCCTTATGTGCAAAGTCTGTGATATAACTGCCTAATTGCTTTTCTTTTAGTGCTTTTAGTACAGCATCATTATCTACAAGTTCACCTCTTGCGAAATTGAGGAGTACGGCATCATTTTTCATTTTAGCTACTTCGTTTGAACTGATTAAGTGATGCGTATCTTTTGTTAGTGGAGCGTGAATACTAATGAAATCAGAGCTTGTTAAAATGTCATCAACAGTTAAAGCACGACGGACCCGTCTTGAGATATTCCATGCAGTATTAACGGATACAAAAGGGTCATAACCTACAACGTTCATCCCCATTCTGTAAGCATCATTAGCAACCATGGCACCAATGCTTCCAAGTCCAATAACACCTAAAGTTTTACCTTCAAGTTCCGTTCCTGTGAACTGTTTTTTATTGGCTTCTACATCTTTTTCAATAGAATCACTGGAAAGATTTTGCACCCAATTAGCACCCCTAACAATGGGTCTTACAGACATAAGAAGGCTTGCAAGGACCAGTTCCTTTACAGCATTTGCATTGGCACCAGGAGTATTGAATACGACAACTCCTTGTTCAGTCATTTTATCGACAGGAATGTTATTAACACCGGCACCAGCACGAGCCACTGCCTTAAGATTTGGATTTATTTCATACTCATGCAAATTTTGACTTCTTAAAAGAAGGGCATCTGCATCATCATTGGCATTTAGAGCGTATAATTCATCAAAGAGTTCAAGCCCTTTGCTGTCGATATTATTAAAAGTTTTGATGTGGTACATTATAATCCTCCATGATTTTCTTCAAATTCTTTTAGAACACTTACCAGTTTTAATACGCCTTCTTTGGGCATCGCATTATATAAACTGGCTCGAAGCCCACCCACTAAACGGTGACCTTTAAGATTGAGTAAATCATGCTTTATCGTAAAGTCTAAACAAGCTTTATCAATTTCTTTTGATCCCGTACTAAAGCATACGTTATTGATAGAACGATTATCTCCATTAACGGTGGCTTTAAATAGTTTTGAATTATCTAAAAAATCATATAGAAGTTGTGCTTTTTCTTGAGCCATCGCCTCAAGAGCTTTCACTCCACCTTGCGCTTTAGCCCACTTAAGGACTAAGCCCATAATATAAATAGAATAAGTTGGAGGGGTGTTGTACATTGAGTTTTTATCAGCATATGTTTTATAGTCAAGCATTCCAGGTAGTATGGACTGAGCCTTATTTAAAAAGTCTTTCTTAATCACCATGACAGTAACACCTGAAGGGCCAAGATTTTTTTGTGCACCAGCATAAAAGGCATCAAACTGATTAAAATCGTAATCGACACTTAGAATATTTGAGGACATATCAACAACCAATGGAATGTCCGTTTTTGGAAAGGTATACATACATGTACCCTCAGTTGTATTGTTTGAAGTAAAATGGATATAACTACCTTCTGTTGGAAGAGTGGGTAGTGTAGGTAAATCGGAGTAGTTAATATCTTTTGAGCTTGCAAGTAACACAGCATCATCTCCAAGTACTTTCACTGCATCACTATAGGCTTTCTTGCCCCAAACTCCAGCATCTACATAATACGCTTTTCCCCCAAAGTTTAGTGGTAAAAGTGCGAATTGCATGGATGCGCCTCCTTGAAGAAATAGGATTTCGAAATCATCCGAGAGGTTCAATAAATCTCTAAAATCTTGAATAGCTTGGTTATGAATGTTTTCGTACATTGCTGAACGGTGTGACATTTCCATAACAGAGAGTCCTGTTTCTTGGTAGTTGAGTAGTTCTTGTTGTGCTGTTTTCAGTACAGATTCTGGAAGCACTGACGGTCCAGCTGAAAAATTAAATATCTTTTTCATGTGTTTTCATCCTTCTTTCATGATTTGATTATATCATAGTTGACTTACTTAGCAAGTTATAAAAACAAGGAATTAAAAGTGCTTTTGATACAAGGACAAAAGAAGAAATGTCAAAAAAAACGACCGTTTTCACAAGTCGTTA
>CAZZFJ010000020.1:0-26416 GCA_964653415.1 uncultured Erysipelothrix sp.
AATAAACTCTTCGCAAATCAAGGCTGAGTTTTGGCTTGCTAATGCAAGATATTCGTCGAATTGAAGTTCATTACCATCTTTATGTTGAACATCCGATAGCGCACGAATGACTATAAATGGAATATTCAAGCGACTGGATACTGCTCCCACAGCACTGGCTTCCATTTCCGCACAAATTGCTTGAGGGGTATTTTTCTTAATTCTTTGATAAGCATATGATCCATGAACTACAAACTGATCTCCAGATACAATTAAACCATGGTATACATTATGTCCCAGCGTGCTCGCAACTGTCTTTGCTAAGGTACTAGCTTTTAGATCTGGGTAATAAATAAAGCGCGCATCTTCATGAGTGTTTTCGCCAATATCAAAGTCATGACTGAGCACGGTATCTGCAATCACAATATCACCCACCTTTTGGCTATCTACAAGACCGCCTGCAGAACCAATATTAATAATGAGTTGCGGTTTGAAGTGATTTGCTAGCATAGTCGTTGTGTAGGCAGCATTGATTTTTCCGATGCCAGATTGGGCTAAAACAACATCTTGTTGTGCTAGGGTCATTTCAACAATTTGAATATCGCGAAAATTTGTCCTTTCAACATTGTTTGCACGTTCAATAAGCGCATCCATTTCTTCTTGCATGGCCGCAATAATTAAAATCATATTGTACCCTTTGAAAAAATAAGCATTATTTTTTCCCCTTCTTCTAAAATACCTGGAATATCAAAATCAGTATAAATTTCGACTTCATAATCATAATCACTAAAGCGATTGATGAGTTCAAAAGGATCAAATACCCACTGATGTACTTGCTCAATTTGTCCGTTTAAGTAATTGATAGTATGAACTAATCGGTCTTGATCACATTCAATTTGATAGGCATAATCAAATTCTTTTAAACGGCCTTCTTCATAATATGGTTCTTCAAATTCAATGAGTCGATAAGGATGATGAACATCTACGATGATGGTCTGTGATAGCTTTGCAGCTGTTTCTACAAATGCATCCATCTCTTCTAAACTCTCCATATAGTTAAGTGAATCACCAACACATACTAATGTATCGTAGCTTGTCTTTGAAGAAAAGTCTAGAAAGCTTCCCTTTACTATTTTGTCCTTGAGTTCTGGGTATTTTACTATAGCCTTTTCCAGCATAGTTTCATCAATATCTACTCCTAAAACATCATAATCTTGATTTAAGATATGAAGTAGGTCAGCTGTTCCACAGGCAAACTCTATTATTTTAGTACCTTGAATATGTTTTTTTAGAAACTCAGCATACATTTGCGTGCCTTCTAAATCCGCAAAAAGTAGGTCATATGTATTATTCACGAATAAATTCCTTGTATAGTTTTTCTAAATCATAGTGTGCGCGCTCTTCAGTTGTAAAAATATGTGCAACCACGTCAATTGCATCAATTACAATCCAAGTTGCATCGGCAGAATTTCCTTGTGGTTTTACTTCAAAACCATGATCAACTACTGCTTTTTCAACTGCATCGGATATTGCTTTGACCTGTCTTAAACTTTGTGCATCACAGATGACAAAAGCATCTGCAATGGGACTGGTGTTTTTGAAGTCAGCAACAACAATATCTTGCGCTTTCATATTTTCCATAGTTTCAACAATAAGATCTAATAATTTCATACAGTCTCCTTCAAAAATTTTTCATTTTCTTCTTTTACTTTTTTAAACCCTTTAACAAGATCTTTTTTAGCAAGAGCTATAAGTTCTTGGCTTGGATAATTGCGTCCAGGTTCACATTTATCAGCAATATATAGCAACATGGCATAAGGGTTTGTCCCCTTACCACTAACATGGGAACGAATGGCTCGAAGTACATCCTTGTCTTTGACATAATATGATTTACTTAAAACCTGTGCTGCAACAAAACCATGATAAAGTGCTGGATGTAAGTTTAGATATTGTTGTGGCATGGCAGTTTGTAAATCTTTTTTCGAATCCTCTTTAGAATAATCATGCATTAAAGTACTGAGCTTGATTTTATTTTCATCTAAGTGATGACATTTTCCTATTTCTAAGGCTAAATCTTGAACTCGTAAGCTATGCTGGTAACGAAAGTCACTCACGCGATTTTGGATAATTTTTTCAGTATAGAGGTTATGGCACATCATATAGTTCAAAATACTGGCTTTAGTATTTTTGGATTTGCCATGACGGATATCTGTTGAAGAAATATCTAAATGTTTTCCCGTGATTTGCTGGTAGTCATGACTATGATTTTCTCCTGGCCTTGTATAGACAAGAAATTCTACAGTTTGCTTAAGGCGATCAAAATCTTTCCACTCATGTAATTTCGGAATCTGATCCGATCCGATTAACCAGTAAAAATGAGTGTTGGGATGTTGCTTTTTTAAGGCTCTTACAGTATCAATGGAATAAGAGGGCTTGGGTAAGTGATTCTCTATATCACAAATCTTCAATTTATGATGATAATCAATCATCATTGAGAGCATTTTACGTCGATGATAATAAGGAGTCGTATCCTTTTTAAAAGGGTTTTGGGCAGCTAAAAGAAACCAGAGTTCACTGGCTCCTGTTTGTTTTAAAGCTTGTTTAGCAATTTCTAAATGACCCCAATGAACCGGATCAAAGGAACCCCCAAAAAGAATGACTTTTCTCAAACAATAATCCGACCTTTCTTGCTGTAGCGATATAATACTATGACGCGTCCCACAATGCTTACAACATCACAGGAAAATGCATCCACCAAAGTATCTGCAACTTCTTGTGCACTAATAGGAGCCGTTTTCAAAAGATTCACTTTCACTAAATTGTGTCGCATAAGTGCATCTTCAAAACTTTCCATTACTGTTTCTGTTAAACCTTGCTTACCAATTTGCACAATCGCTTTTTCTTCGTGTGCAAGACTTCTTAATTTTTTCTTTTTATCGTTACTTAACATTTAAATAATTGCCTTTCGAAGGATGACTTCAGCATCCTTATCTATTTTTGTTTCTAAAGATTTTAGTGCCCCTTGAATTGAGATGAAACCAACATCAAAAATTTCTAAATCAATATTTTTTTCTTTTGTAGACCATGCACGTGTGCGATATTGTGTTACTGGAAGCATAAAATCTTGTTTTAGCTCCAAGTTTGCATCGGCTCTTTCTGGTTTGACTCGTTTTACTTTAAAGGGTAAGTAGCTTACAAAGCTCACTGTTTTCACTGGGTCCACTATAATGTAGCCTAGGTTCCCGATCATGATGGCTTGTTTTTCATATATTTGGATAACCATCGGTTTGACTGTTTTCTTAGGTGCCAGCATCAACAAGTGGGAATCATCAAATTTTTCTACTAATGCACTTTCTTGAATGAATCCTGGAGTATCATACAGTTCGTAGTTTTCGTTTTCAATGCGAATAATACCTGCTGTCGTACTGGATACTGGTGATACTGATAAGGTGTCATCCTTCAATAAAGCATTGAGTAAACTGGACTTCCCGGCATTAATACAACCTACAAAGGCAACGGGTGCATCTTCTAGATACGGTGTTAATGCTTGTAGTGATGCTTGCTTTAAAGCAGAAACAAAGACAATTTCTTGTAAGGATACATGATAGTCCTTTAGCAAGCGCATGATGGATTGCTTTAATTTTCCATCTGAAACAGATAATGGCAATAAGTCTCTTTTATTAATCAAAAGGACAACCGATTTATTTTGCAGGGCACGTATTAAGCCACTATGTAATGATTGACTCAAATGCATGATATCTACAATCCAAAAGATGTGACCTTCAAATCCTTCAATAAACTGTGTTGTTTTATCTGTATCTACATCCTGTTTTACGCGTTTAAAATCACGATAATGTCGTAATCTAAAACATGATTGACAAAAATCCTGAGTGATATCTTGAATATAACCACTAGCATCCTTGTCGGTATTTTGTAGCGTTGCTCCACAACCCATACAATGTTTAATTTCCATTTGTTTTCCTACTTTTCTCTAAATATCTAATTTAAAAGTTTCTACTTTAGGTAGTTCTTTTATAACTTCAGCTTTAATTTTTTCTGAATATTTCAAGGACTCAACAATTGAGAAGTCCTCGATTTTTAAGACTTGAGAATAAGTCGCATCAAAATCCATTAAAGGAATACTCTTCAGCTCCATTATGTCTAGTCCTTCATGGTATAGAGTAATGGCATCTTGTATGTTACCTACCCCAATATATTTTATTAGGTGAGGATTACTTTTTACTTTTCTGGCAATAGACATACCCATGGTATTACGGTTGTGAACATCCAGATCATATGCTTTAAAGCGCTTGAACTGGTAACGATTACTTAAAATATAAATATCACTTTGATCAGATAAGATATTTGCATGTGCGACGCTATCATCTTTTCTTAAGCGCATCGCAATGATACCCTTAGCACGTAAACCTTGATCGTTAATATCCTTAATATGAAGTCGCATCATTTGCCCATTTAAACTACCAATTAAAAGATCATCTGTGTTTTTAGCTAAGTAAGCCGCAACTAGATGGGCATCTTTGTCTAAGTTCATCAGGTCATATAAGCGGTTATTGCGTCGAACTTCCAATAAATTTAAAGGAGTTTTCTTGACTAAACCATTTGAACTCACCGTGAGCACAAACATAAAGGTATCAAAATCATCCACCATAAAGGCTGAAATTACTTTTTCATCTGGATCCATTTTCACATATTGATTTAAATGTGATCCCATATCGCGCCAACGTGCTTCCTCAATTTCATGAACCAATAGATGGCCATAACGTGCCTTATTAGTTACAAAGACAATTTGATCCAATGTATTCACCTGGCCAATAAGAATCGGTCTATCCGCATCATTTAAGGTCATTTCATTTTGACGGCTGGAGTTATAAGAACGTAAACTGACCTTCTTAATATACCCTTCATGGGAAAGACTTAGAATCATTTCTTCACTAGTAATCAGACTGAGGTGATCAATTTCTAAATCGGATACTTCATCTTCAATTTGTGATTTTCTAGCTTCAGAAAACTCTAGAATCATATCATTAAATTCTTGAATCATTAAGTTGTTTAAAGCATCTTTATGATCAATAATATGTTTTAAATTTAGTAAATCCAAGCTTAACTTATTATACTCTTCTTTTAATGAGACAATGTCTGTTGAAGATAAACGATAGAGTTGAAGATCAACAATAGCACTGGCTTGTTCAAAAGAAAAGTCAAAACTTGCCATGAGATTATCTCGAGAGTTTGCACGGTTATTAGATGCACGAATGGTTTTAATAATATCATCTAAAATACTGATTGCTTGAATTAGACCTTCCAAAATGTGTAATCTTTTTTCAATTTGTGCATGGCGATAGAGACTGCGATTTAAGATAACAGTCTGTCTAAACTCAATATAAGAGTCTAGTATCTTTAGAATACCACTCAGTTGGGGTCTTTGGTCAATAATTGATACCATATTCGCATTAAAGTAAACTTGTAAGTCGGTTTCTTTAAGAAGTAGATTTAAAATGCTTTCGCTATTGGCTTCTTTGCGACAGTCAATCACGATTTTTAAACCATTTCTATCAGATTCATCCCGAACATCCATAACACCACTGAGTTCATCAACAAACTTATCAAAACGAAGTTCATCAATTTTTCGAACTACATTGGATTTAATCACATCATAGGGCAATTCTGTAATAATGATTTGCTTCATGCCCTTTTTATCAACAATTTCAGACTTAGCACGAACCACAATGCGCCCTTTTCCAGTTTCCAATATATTATGGATCCCTTCTTTGGACTGAATAATGGCCCCAGTAGGAAAATCTGGTCCTTGAATAAATTGTTTAATATCCTTTAAATCACAGTTTGGATTTTGAACGCGATAGATTGTTGCATTTAGAACTTCTGAAAGATTAAAAGGTGGAATGTTGGTAGCATAACCTGCTGCAATACCTGTAGCCCCATTAATCAATAGATTGGGAAAGCGTGCCGGTAGAATTGAAGGTTCTGTAGTGAAGTCATCGTATGTCAGCACAAAAGGAACCACATCTTCCTCAATATTTTCCAATAAGGCATGTGAAATTTTCGCAAGACGGGCTTCTGTATAACGCATAGCCGCTGCAGGATCATCATCAATTGATCCATTATTTCCTTGCATATCAATTAAAGGCATATTGCTTTTCCATGGTTGAGACAAACGTACCATTGCATCATAAACTGAAATATCACCATGAGGGTGATAATTACCAATCACAATACCAACCGTTTTTGCGGATTTTCTGTAGGCTTTATCATAATTATTGCGTTCTTTATACATCGCATAAAGAATCCTTCTTTGAACAGGTTTTAAACCATCTCGAACATCGGGTAAAGCTCTCTCTTGAATAATATATTTGGAATATCGGCCAAAACGTTCCCCAACAATATCTTCAAGAGGCATTTTAATTATATCATGAGACATGGTCATCCTCCTCTAAAGTAAAGGCAACATTGGCTTCAATCCAATCACGGCGAATGTCTACTTTATCACCCATTAAAGTCATAACGCGACGGTCTGCCTTATAAAAATCATCAATTTGAACTTGAATGAGTGTGCGACTTTTAGGATCCATAGTTGTTTCCCATAATTGATCCGCATTCATCTCACCTAAACCCTTATAACGTTGAATTTCTAATTTACCATGTTTTTCACGTAGTGCATCCAGTTCATCCTCTGTATAAAGATAATGTACTTGTTTTTTTATTTCCACGCGATACAGGGGTGGTTGTGCAATATAAACTAGCCCCGCTTCAACTAAAGGACGCATGTATCTAAAGAAGAAAGTTAAAAGTAGTACCTGAATATGGGCACCATCGGTATCCGCATCCGTCATGATAATTACTTTATTGTAGTTAGAGTCCTTAACGTCAAAATCACTTCCAACCCCTGCACCCACAGTATGAATAATGGTATTGAGTTCTTCATTCTTTAAGACATCTTCCAATTTAGCTTTTTCAGTGTTTAATACTTTACCACGAAGGGGTAAGATGGCTTGAAAAGAGGAATCTCTTCCCTGCTTTGCACTGCCACCTGCTGAATCCCCTTCAACGAGAAAGAGTTCGTTTTTTGATTTGTTTTTGGTTTGAGCATTCGCTAATTTCCCTGACAGTATCCGTTCCATTTTTGGAGTACGGCCTTTTCGGGCATTATCCCGTGCTTTACGAGCCGCTAATCTGGCACTGGCTGATTTTTGAATCTTGGCCAATATGGCCATCGATGATTCATGATTTAAATCTAAATAGCGAGGGAGTTGTTCCAAAATGACATTTTCAACAACATTTTTAGCTTGCGGTGTTCCCAGTCTCCCTTTAGTTTGGCCTTCAAATTGCAGTAAGTTTTCTGGAATGGAAACCGAAACAATAGCAGAGAGTCCTTCTCTAATATCTTGGCCTTCAAAATTCTTGTCCTTCTCTTTTAGGATGTTTTGCTTTCTTGCATAATCATTAATAACTTTTGTAAGGCCACTACGATACCCTACAACATGACTTCCACCATCAGATGTGCGGACTAAATTAACATAGGAATACACATTTTCGCTGTAACCTTTATCATATTGCAAGGCTACTTGAACTTCAATTCCCATGGATTCCCCATTAATTAAAATTGTATCATTTAACACTTCTGTATCTTCGTGGATATAATCCATAAAAGATAAAAGACCATCATCATATTTAAAAGTTTTGAGTTCATTGATACGTTTATCTTCTACAGTAAATTCAATTCCTTGAAGTAAAAATGCAGATTCTTGAACCCGTTCACAGATTTGATCAAAACTTAACTTTGAGGTTTTAAAGATGGATGCATCCGCTTTGAACTTGACAAAGGAACCTTGCTTGGAGCGCTCATCACTAACTAAGAGTTTACTGATTTCTTTACCACCATTTTTAAAGTTCATCTCATATGTTTTATTATCTTTATATACACAAACTTGTACTTCTTGACTTAATGCGTTGACAACAGAGGCACCTACCCCATGAAGTCCACCACTGGTCTTATACCCTGCTTCAGAAGAAAACTTCCCTCCTGCATGCAGGACAGTAAAAATAACTTGTAATGCGGAGACACCTGTTGCATGTTTTTCAACAGGCATGCCTCGACCATAATCACGAACGGAAACAGTCAAGTCATCTTCAATAACAAGTTTTATCCTATCTCCATAACCATTGAGGGCTTCATCGATTGCATTGTCCATAATCTCCCAAACGAGATGATGCAAACCTCTTTGATCTGTAGAGCCAATATACATGCCGGGTCTTTTTCTAACGGCTTCTAACCCTTCTAATATCTCAATACTAGAAGCTGAGTAATTTGCTTCTTTCAAATTTATAACCCCTCTCACTGTCTTATTATAACAAAAAAATAATAAAGTTGTTATTGTGTTTAAATAAATGCTAAAATAAGTTTGAGGTGAAGTGAATGAATATTATTATTTCTTCGCTTATCGGATACATGATAGGATCAATCCCTTTTGCACTTGTGGTCGGTAAGTTATTTTATAAAGTAGATATTAGAGAGCATGGCTCAGGTAACTTAGGCGGTACCAATGCAGGTCGAACTTTAGGTGCTAAAGCCGGGGTTGCGGTTGCAGTTTTAGATGTATTAAAGGCATCAATTGCAATGCTAATAGTGAGACAATTTGCACCAGAGACCATAATTTATGCTGGCTTCTTTGCGACAATTGGACATTGCTATCCTATATTTGCTAATTTTAAAGGGGGTAAAGCTGTTTCTACCGCAGCAGGATTTCTTCTAGCAATTTCATTAATGCTTACAAAGAACTTCTTACTCCATTTTTTAGTCCCTGTTATTCTCTTCTTTGTATTGCTATACTTTACAAAGATGGTGTCTTTCTCGGCAATGAGCATGCTTGTCCTAGCTAGCTTAATTTTGCTGATTACTAAAGCACCTTTACAAGTAACATTGACTTTCGTAGTAATCACACTCATTGTAATTTATCGTCATAAAGAAAATATCAAACGTATTCTCAAAGGCGAGGAAAGAAAAATAACTTGGATGTAGCGTTTATACACGTTTCACCAAGTTTTTTTATTATTGACAAGCTATTTTATGTGTAGTATTATTGTGCTATCTTAGTGATACAAAGGAGATTATCATGATAAAGATTTCTAACTTAACAAAAACTTACAACAAAACATTTCTTGCGGTTGATAACATCTCAATGAATATTCAGCCCGGAACAATCGTAGGCTTTATTGGACCTAATGGTGCAGGAAAAACTACAACCCTCAATATGATTACGGGAATATTGAAGCAAGATTCTGGAACCATTCTAATCAATGGACATGATACCTTAAGTGAATCCTTAGCTGCTAAGCATGAATTTGGTTTTGTATCAGACAGTCCAAACTCTTTTTTAAGTTTAAGAGGTATTGAATATCTGAATTTTATTGCTGATGTCTATGAAATTGATAAGCAGACCCGTGAAGAACGCATTCAGTTTTATACCAAAGAACTCTCTTTAGAAGATAGTTTAGGTGACAAAATATCTTCATATTCCCATGGGATGCGTCAGAAAATCATGGTTATTGGAACCTTAATTCATGATCCAAATATCCTGATATTAGATGAACCATTGACCGGACTTGATCCCCATTCTTCTTATGTCTTAAAAGAGATCATGAAACAACGTGCAAAAGAAGGTAAATCTGTACTATTTTCAACCCACGTACTTGAGGTTGCAGAAAAGCTATGTGACCAGATTGTTATCATAAACCATGGCCATATTCTTTATACAGGAACCCTTCAAGACTTAAAGGGTCGGTACGAAAACTATTCCCTTGAAGAAATTTTCCTTGAGGTAACAAAACATGAATAGATTTTTAAGTCTTAGTAAAGTAATGATGAAAAGCAGCTTAAACAGCTTAAATTCATTACAAGGTTTTAAAAGACAAAAAACTGATTCCACTCTTAAGAAATTTGGTGCCTATTTACTTATTGGTGTATTGATAGTTTATTTAGCGGGCCTGGTTTATTTTCCAAGTAAGTATATTATTGAAAGTATGGTAAAAATGGGGCAACCCAGTTTAGTCATTACCTTAGTGAACTCCTTTACACCGATGGCTGTTATTTTCTTTAGTATTGCATCCATTCCAGGAATTTTCTATTTTTCAAAAGACATTGAAAGCTATATCCCCTTGCCCTTTAAAGCTTGGGAAATTACAGCAGCTAAGTTTGTAACAGCATATTTACAAACCTTAGTTTCAATTTCAGTATTGATAGTTCCAATATTTTTCAATTATTTTACAATCGTAAAACCTGACTTTTTGTTCATCATAACTGCTATTGTAACTACACTGATCTTACCTATCATTCCTTTGGCCATTAGCTTACTTATTGTAGCTGTACTAATGCGCTTTGTTCCTTTCTTAAAGAATAAGAGCTTATATGTATATTTAAGTACCGCCATAATTTTGATCCCAACTTTTATTTTGTCATTTTCATTAAGCTCTATTAATGAAAATATGGATATTGCTAAAGTATTCCATGATTCATTAGTGGCAATGGATGATTCAATTTTTAAAACCTTCTCTCTTTTCTTGCCTACATCTAAAATGATGACCTTGGCTATGGTTGAAAACAAGGTCTTACTTCTGATTTTAGCAATCGGTATTTCTTTAATAATTGCATTAGCAGTAATCATTCTTATTCAACCACTTTACTTTGAATCTGTGATTGGATTAAATGAAGAATCATCTAAAAAACGTCGTTTGAGACTTAACGAAATGGATGAACACACTCAAGTTAAATCTTTTAAAAAGAGTTTTATGATCTACGACTTAAAGACTATTTTAAGAACACCAATCTTTGCAATGAATTACTTCTCTGCTTTAATAATAATTCCAATTGCTGGATTGATTCCTTTATTTGTAGGAGACCTTAGTTTTAAAGTAATCTTTTCTAGTTTGGGTATTTTTAAAGATAAGATTCATGAATTCTTCTATGTACTTCCACTCATTGAACAATGGGAATTGTTGGCTCTGGTTGGCCTAGCAATCGGTGTTTTGATAGCAAACTTTGAAAGCTCCAGCTTCACAGCTATATCACGTGAAGGAATCTCTATGAAGCAGTTCCTAAGTTTTCCAATTAAGTTCTCAGATATTGCTCATGCAAAGGCCCAACTTTCAATCATATTTAGCTTAATTTATTGCAGTATTTTCTTATTGTTTGGAATTATTATAGCAAGACCAAGAATCGATTCTTTACTCATCTTTACCTATACCTTAATCCTTGGCATCATTATTTCTACTTACCTTGCGATAGCCGTTGATACTTCCTTTCCAAAATTAGCTTGGGATACGGAACAGCAAGCTGTAAAAGGAAATTTCATTCAAGTATTAGTTATGGTACCCTTGATGTTTTTCCCCTTTGTTTTATGGTTTTTCTATTTAACTCTTCCCGCAGTAGTAAACCTCTTCTTAACCTTGCTTCTTGTTCCTGTTCTAACGTATTTTCTCATTCAATTTACTACTAAGCAAGCAAATCATAGTTTAGTACAACGGGTTCAGAATTTATAACATGGAGATCGTATAATTGAACTCAACCGCACAAGTGAATCACTTATGCGGTTTTTTTGCATTAAAAAATGGAGTAGTTTTGATACTACTCCATTCATTACTTAAAACAATCTTATAGATTTACAAGTGATTTAGCAAGCAATGCTGCAACACGTGAATTATTAAATACTAATTGCTTATTCGCAACAACGGATTTACCTTCGGATTGATCATGAAGCGCTGCTAGAATATAAGGTGTTACTTTATTTCCAACAACACCATTGTCTGCTGCTTCTTTAACTACACTCGCAATCAATTCACGGATGAATGTTGTTTCTAGTGCGTGTTCTTCAGGAATTGGGTTGGCAACTACAACACCTGCTGTAATTCCAATTTCATCTTTAACGCGAATGATTTTTGCAATTTCATCAGTTGTATCGAGACGGTAGTCCACTTTCTTACCACTATCACGGGTGTAGAAATCTGGGAATGCATCGGTTTGATAGCCTAATACACTGACACCATTGGTCTCTAGGTACTCTAATGTTCTAGGGATATCTAAAATAGATTTCGCACCAGAGCATACCACTGCGACATTAGTACGTGCTAATTCTTCTAAGTCAGCAGAAATATCCATGGTATTTTCACCATCAAAGTGAACACCACCAATTCCACCTGTTGCAAAAACCTTAATTCCTGCCATTTCTGCAAAAAGCATGGTCGTTGTTACTGTTGTAGCACCATCTAAGCCTTGAGCAATAATCGCTGGGACATCTCTTCTTGAACACTTGGGTGTTTCTCTGTTTTGAGCAAAATGTAGAATTTGCTCTTCATTTAATCCAATAACAATTTTTCCACCTACAATACCAATTGTAGCAGGTACTGCGCCTTGTTCACGAATAATACGTTCACATTCTTGAGCGCATTCTAAGTTCTCTGGATAGTTAAATCCATGAGAGATAATGGTAGATTCTAGGGCAACAACAGGGAGGTTGTTGTCTAGAGCATGTTGAACTTCTTCGCTAATAATCATATGTTTTGTTAATGACATAATTTCCTCCTTAAATATTTTCTATTTTTTGATTGATTTCGTGCAATGATAGACCCGGATTAACAGCACGAATACTCTCCAAAGAGAAGGATGACATTGCCGAGGCAAAAAGTGCTGTTTTTTCAATATCTAAATTAGTTAAGGTACAGTAAGCTACGCCTGCCGTAAAGGCATCACCTGCACCTGTTGCATTCACAACTTGTGTCGCTAATGTAGGCATCGTTCCTTTTTTCTTTGAGTTTTGATAAAATACACCATCAGGACCTAAAGTAATAAACACCTGTTCTACCCCTTTTTTACGAAGGGTATCGGCTGCTAAGTGCAAACTTTCAGTATCTGTAATTTCAACTCCTGATAAAAATTCAGCTTCATGTTTGTTACATTTAACTGTATGGAATAGGCCAATAAAATCAACTAATTTATGAGCTTTTCCAATAGATACAGGATCAATAATAATCTTTTTGTCACGGTGGTGATTTACAATGTAGCGCATAATCTCTTGAGGTAAAGAAGCATCCATAACGATTACTTCCCCACGATTAATAGCGTTTTCTTTACGAATAATATGCTCCATCGGCATTTTATCTAAAGAAGTTGTATCTGATAATGCCAGTTTCATCTCGCCATCATTATCCAATAAAGCTAAATAAATAGTGGTTACTTCATTCTCCAAGAAATATGAATGCGTTAAATCTATCCCTAAATCATCACAATTTTTTCTAATGATATCTCCAAAAGGATCATCACAAATAGATGTGATTAAGTTAACTTTAATTCCCAAACGGGCTAAGTTCTCAGATATATTACGCGAGACACCTCCAGGGTGAATGATGACATCACCGGGGTTGGATTCTTGATCCAATAAGGGTGCTCTTGATTTTCCATAAAGGTCAATCATCGCCGCCCCTATTACGACAACACTTTCATACTCACTGATTACATATCCCCTTCCAGCAATGTATCCTTTTTTTATTAAATTGGATATATGTACTGAGGCTGATGAGCGGGAAATATTGGCTTTATGGGCCAACTCGATTTGAGATATTAATGGGTCATCTGAAATCAAGCGATATATTTTCTTTTCAGTATTTGTCATTAATTTTTTACTTTTGACCAATGTCATCTCTCCTTTCACTGTCACTATATCATGCTTTTCAAGCTGGTAAATTAAGCATTTGCTTAGACTTCTTCAAGCCTTGGGATTGCATTTTGAGCCCCTTTTCGTCCGACACATATAGCGGAGGCACAGGTCGCAAAATCAATTGCTTCCTCTACTGAAAAGCCTTTAGATAAGCCACTAACAAAAGCCCCAACGAAGGTATCCCCTGCAGCAGTTGTATCTACTACATCTACTTTTTTAGCAGGAGTATGTAAGGAATGATTTTCATCAACATAGAATGATCCTTGTGAACCTAAGGTCACTAGAAGCTTTGTATGATATTGTTTATAGAAATCTTTTGCGACGATATTTGCATTTGCTAAATCTATCTTAGCAAATGCTTGCTCGAACTCGACTTCATTGGGCACAAAATAGGAAATTTTGCTTAAATAATTGCGATCAAAGTCTTGATTGTATGGTGCGGGGTTCAAGATTACCTCAACATCATATGCATAACAGATATCAATGATGGCATAAATTTCTTTTAGTGGAATCTCAAATTGCAAGACACAGTAGTCGTATTGTTTTAATATGTCTTTAATTTTTGTATGATCAATTAAGTCATTAGCTCCAGCAGCCACAACAATTGTGTTTTGACCTTGAGCATCGACATTAATCACTGCGGTCCCGGTTGGGGCGTCGCAATATTGTGTATAGTTTGTGTTGATCTTGTCTTGTTTAAAATCATCAATCATAACTTCATGGTGGTGCACTGAAGATACAAAGGTAACATCAGCACCCATACGAGCTAAAGCAACCGCTTGGTTAGCGCCTTTTCCTCCATTTGATATCAGTACATCATTAGCAAGTAAAGTTTCTCCAGCTTGCGGAAAATGGCTCACACTCAAAGAGATGTCTTGATTTACACTACCAACAACAATCACTTTTTTCATTATTTATATACCGCCAAAGCTTGATATAATAAATTTAAAAACTGCTCATGGTCGACATCAAGAAGCACTTTAACTGCACCTTTTTCAGGACTATGAAGTCTTTGGTCAGCAATTGTCATGCCTCTTGAATAATGACCTTGAGTTTCAATATTAACAGCCAGTTCTTTGTATTTGAATATATTTAAATAATCCAAAGCCATCACCGCTACAACATCGTGTAAGGAAGTTCTAAAATCAATACTGTTTTGCTTTCTGGCAGCTACAATAACATCCGCTAAAAACGAACCAATTGGACTGGTATTTCGAATAGAATCCAAGTGGGTCTTGTCAATATAAGCTTTTTCAGTCACATCAAGACCGGCCATTATAATATCAATACCACTTTCAAACACAACACGTGCGGCTTCAGGATCAACAAAGAAGTTGAATTCCGCTGCTGCGGTGGTATTACCACCTTTTAAACCGCCTCCCATTAGGGATAGAACTTCAATTTTTTCTTTAATTTCAGGATAACGTAAGAGTAAGATAGCAATATTGGTTAAAGGACCCATCGCAATCAAGCTCACAGGTTCATCAGAGCGTTTTAAATGCTCATATAAAGCTTCAACTGCTGACATTTCAGAAAGCGCTGCTTTATCATCATTAGCATACTGATGATCTCCCATTCCATTATTACCATGAATATAACTGGCATAAAAGGGTTCGCCAATTAAGGGATGATTGGCGCCTTTAGCGACTTCAATATTCTTTTTCGCCATAGCAACAAGTCGCCTTGCATTATCAGTTGTAATTTCTACATTCACATTTCCAGAAACTGTGCTTACACACAGTATATCAAGATTTTCCTGTGCCATAGCATAAAACAGTGCGAAGGCATCATCCACTCCAGGGTCACAATCAATAATTACTTTTCTTCGTCTCATACACTCTCCTTCGGTTCATATTTTTTCTTTGTTTTTTTCTTAATATTATGCATTTTTCGATATGATGCATATGCAAAGGCAACAATGGTTGTAATATAAGGAATCATATAGATAAACTCTGCAGGTAAAAGTCCTACTTGTAGATTATTACCTAAAGCATCAAAAACCCCAAATATAAACGAAGCAAGCAATGCACCAACAGGAGTTTGACCCCCGACATTCGCTGCAGCTAAGGCAATATAACCACGTCCAGCAGTCATATCACGGTTAAAGACTCCCATATATCCCATTGACATAAAGGCACCTGCAAATCCTGCTAGGACTCCACTGATAATAAATGCAATATATTGCGTTTTTTCAACGGATACACCCACTGAGGTTGCGGCATCTTGATTGCCACCAACTGCTCTGATTCTAAGACCAAGAGCTGTTCTAAATAAGAAATAATGAAGAAGAATAACAGATGCGATTGAAACATATACCAAGATGTTGTGGCCTGAAATGACGCCTCCAATATAAGGAATGTCTTTAATAAATGGAATATTAATAATAGGCAACATTTTTGAATTTAAGCTGGTAGAAGTTCCACGGTCTCCTGAGAATATATAGAGTAGGAAAACCGTTGCTCCAGATGCAAGTAAGTTAATCGCAATCGCAGCTAGAATTTCATCCGTTTTTAACCTAATTTTGAAAAATGCTAGCATTAACGATACAACTACACCTGAAAGTAAGGCAATTAAAAGACCAATAAATGCACTGCCAGTAAAAGCAGATCCTAATACACCAAATAAGGCTGCAAAAAGCATAATTCCTTCCAATGCCATATTTGTAATACCACTTCTTTGCGCAATTAAAGCAGCAAGAGAAGCAAAGAGGATTGGGGTCATTAAACGAATAACACTATAAGCAAATTCTTGGGTAAATATAATTCTTGAAAGTTGCTCGATCATGCTTTAACGCCTCCTTCTTCCAAGACACCTGTTTGTTTAACAATTGAACGGTGTCTACTTTTAGCTAGGAATGATTGTGCTGCAACAAGTAGAATAATCGCTGCTTGAATAATGGCAACAATTTCTACAGGTATGCTGGTTGTTCTATTCAAAATATCAGCTCCAACGCGAACATATGCTAAGAAGAATGCAGCAAATGGAACAAATGCTGGGTTACCGCGAGCTAAAGTAGCCATGATAACACCATCAAATCCATATCCTGGAGATTTAGTCCATCTGAATGTTTTGTGAAGACCTAACATTTCAACGGCACCACCCAAGCCAGCAATCGCTGTACCGATTACTTGAGCTGCTAATACAACAAAACCAACTTGCATCCCTGCATATTTAGCGAATTTTTCATTAGCACCTGCAGCTCTTAATTCATATCCCCACTTTGTACGATACATAACATACCAAGTCACTATGACCAGTACAATCATGATGATAAAACCAGAGTGAATTCTAGTTCCAGGAACTATCACACTAAGATTGGTACCCTGAGGTAAGGGATAAGTTTGTAAAGAAGCCTTTTGTGGATCTCTGAAATGAAAATTGAATAAGTAATTAACAAAGAATCCAACAATATAGTTTAGCATGAGTGAGGTAACCAATTCATCAGCACCAAATTTGCTGCGAATAATCGCTGGAATAAATCCAACAATTCCTCCAACAACTGCCGATGCAAGCATTGCGACGATAATCGTTGGTACAGGAGGCAAGTTCACCTTAAGAGCTACTATTAAAGCTGTCATTGAACCAATAAAGAAGGCACTATCTGCAGCAAGGTTAAAACGTTTGGTTTTAAAGACTACAGTAATGGCTAAACCAGTAAAGGTGAGTGGAATCATGAGTTCAATAACATTAGCGAAACGCTTCATCGATGTTAAAGGTCCAAATAATAAACTTGAAATAGCAACAAAGGGTTCATCACTTACTAGAAGTAGCATAACCAAGACAATCGCAACTGCAATTAAAATTGCCATCATCGTTCTTAAAACCTCAAAGCGTTGCTGAAGCTTTAAGCTTTTAGTTTTCTTTTGTCTACTCATAATACATCTCCCTTACAATTTCAACTGGATCCATTTGCTTTAAACCTAACATGTAAAGACCTAATTCTTCTTCACTTAAAAGACTTGCATCCTCAAAATATCCAGTAATGGCTCCATTATACATAACAATCAGAGAATCGGATAATGAGAGAACCTCATTAATATCAGCAGATGATAAAATAACTGCCGCTCCTTTATCTCTTAGTTTTACAATTTCATCTCGAATAAAGGTCGCTGTTCCCACATCAATACCACGAGTCGGTTGATCCGCTACTAAGACTGACATATCCACACTCATTTCACGTGCTACAACAACTTTTTGCATATTACCACCCGATAACATACGTATTGGGGTTAAAGGACTGTCTGTTTTAACTTGATACTCTACAATCAATGCTTCTGTTAAATCATCGAGTTTCTTTTTGTCAAGACCTCTCCAGTTGTTAAATTCTTTTAAATTATAACGATTTGCAATAATATTATCTTCAATACTTTCGTCTAACATGGTTCCAAAAGTTAATCGATCTTCAGGAATATGAACTAATCCACGACTCCGTCTATCTTTAGTAGCGTTGCTTCCATCAGCAAGTTCACCATTAATAAAAATTTGACCGAGTGTTGCATCCCTTAAACCGGTAATAACATCTAAAAGTTCACGTTGTCCGTTTCCTTCAATTGCCGCAATGCCTAGAATTTGTCCAGATTTTACGTTCACATTCACATTTCGTACAACCTCAGTACCCTTCTCATCCACTACGATAATATTTCGCGCATCCAGTACGGTATGCTTAGGATTGGCCTTGGTTTTGTGAATTTCAGTGTCAATATTTCGTCCTATCATTAATCGAGAAATATCATCTGTACTCATATCTTCAACTTCATAAACACCGATATATTTACCAGCACGCATAATTGTAATACGATCACAAATCGATTTAATTTCTTTCAGTTTATGAGATATAAAGATAATAGTATGTCCTTCTTGTTTCAAATGTAAAAGTTGATCAAAGAACTCTTCCGTCTCTTGTGGTGTTAATACGGCTGTAGGTTCATCCATTATAAGGATTTTTGCGCCGCGAATTAATACTTTTAAGATTTCAACTTTTTGTTTTTGACTAACACTCATATCACTTATTAAATCTGTGGGGTTAATATCAAAACCATATTTGTCGGATGCTTCTTGAACTTGACGCTCTGCTTCCTTCAAATCAATAAACAAGCCTTTTTTAGGTTCCATACCTAAAACAATATTTTCTGTTACCGTTAGATTATCCACTAACATAAAGTGTTGATGGACCATCCCAATACCCAAATTGATGGCGGTTAGTGGGGAATCAATATGAACTTCTTTATCATGTAGATAAATTTTCCCGCCTTCAGCTTGTTCAGATCCAAATAATATTTTCATTAATGTTGATTTTCCAGCCCCATTCTCTCCCATTAGAGCATGGATTTCACCTTCTTTAGCATCGAACTGAATGTTTTGATTGGCCACAACACCATTAGGATAAACCTTAGTTATATTTTCCATTCTTAGTAGCAATATGCTCACCTCCAATAAATAAAAATACGTAATCCGAGTCGAATTACGTATTTTATCTCAATTCAACTTAAGGTCTAACTGAGTTTTTTAATTCTGTAAATGCTCCTTGGTCCATTCCATAGTATGATGTTACTTCAACTTCTCCAGAAGCAATCTTCTCAATAAATGTAGCGACATCTTTTCTTATTTCTTCTGAGACTGCAGCTTTGTAGAATTCGTTATCGGGTAAACCAACACCGTTTTCTTTAATACCTAAAACTTCAGCTTCTCCAACTTTTAGTTCATCTTTCATGTATAGGTCTAATGCACGATAGAGTGAATCTCCAACGTTTTTCATGACTGATGAAATTGTAATATTTGCAAAGTCGTCGCGGCCATCTTCTTTAAAGACGGTTGCTTGGTCAAAGTCAACTCCAATAGCTTGTGTACCTCTTTCAAGAGCAGCTTCAAAGATTCCCATTCCAGCACCACCAGCAGCAGCAAAGACGATATCAGCTTTTTGGTTATTCATAGCTAAGCTTAGTTCTTTACCTTTAGCAGAGTCTGTCCAGTTACCTACGAATGAGATTGCAACTTTAATATCTTCTCTTGCTTGTTTAGCACCTTCAATATATCCTACTAGGAAGTCATTGATAACAGGAGCTTCTTCGCCACCTAAGAATCCAATAACACCAGATTCAGATTGCTTAGCAGCGAGATATCCAGCAGCAAATGATGCTTCATTAGCACTATAAACGATACTGTAAACATTACTTAGATCAACACCTGCATCATAATCAACTTGAGCGTCAAATAGAATGAATGTGATATCTTCATATTTTGGTGCATGGTCTGTATAGTAGTCAACGAAGTTTGATGGTGCAATAATGACATCATATCCTTGGTCAGCAGCATCAATTAAGCTTGATTCTTGTTTTGAGATGTCTGTCCCGTACTCAATAACTTTTACATCAAGTTTGAAATCTTCTTTAGCACGGTCAAGTCCTTCTTTAGCACTATCATTAAATGATAAGTCTCCGAGTTCTTGAACAAGTAGTGCAACTTTAACTTTATCATCACCATTGCCTGGTTTTTCGCCACCTGAGCTACATGCAACAAGTGTTAAGGTAATCAATCCAATCAATAAGATTTTTAATGTTTTTTTCATAGTTTCCTCCAATTTTTTTTATTTCCGAAATTAAATCTATGGATCCTCCTTTCTTCGACTTAATTTCTTGTGTAAGACCATGATAGCGCATTCACATCCCCCTTGTCAAACGATGAAATCCGTTTTATCTTACTATTTTACCATAACTTAGCAAATGCAAAGACAAACCGTCGCTAATCTATTGATTTGTTCTCAAAATAAGTAATTTCTTTGACTTTGCTAAGTTTATGCAATTTCTTAAATTTAAAAAATAAAAAGTTGGACTAAAATAAAAATTTTAATCCAACTTAAATAAATTTTAAACTGCGCCTAGGTATTGAATTGCTTCTTTTACCCGCTCATAACCCGCTAAGTTAGCACCTACTACAAAGTTATATGGCTTGTTTACTTCTTCTGCTTTATCCTTAATAGTTTTATAAATTCGAGCCATAATGACCTTTAAACGGGCATCCACATCTTCAAATGAAAAGACATCCATTTGAGCATTCTGCATCATTTCAATACCTGAAGTTGCTACACCACCTGCATTGGCTGCTTTGCCAGGAATATAATAAATATCAGATTTTTGAACTAAAACAACTGCGTTATGGTCTAATGGTTTATTGGCTCCTTCAATAAGGTATCGAGTTCCATTATCTAAGAGTTTCTGTAGATTTTCACCAGAGAGCTCATTTTGTGTAGCACAAGGTAAAGCAATATCACAGCTAACATTCCAAATATGACTTGCATCATAAAGTGTTAGTCCCCGATCATTTGCATAATCTTTGAGTAAGCCCATTTTATCCATCTTAACCTCTAAAATGGCATCGACATCTAGGCCAGCCTCATTAACTACTGTTCCTGAGATATCATTCATCGCTACTACTTTAGCTCCTAAGTCATAGGCTTTTTTAGCTGCATATGCACCCACTTTACCAGAACCTGTCACGATTACTTTCTTACCTTCCAAGCTATCTCCTAAGTCTTTTAGAAGTTCTTGTGTAATATAAATAACACCATAACCTGTAGCCTCTGATCTTCCAGCTGCGCCACCTAGAACTAAAGGTTTTCCGGTAAAGACACCTTCATAGGATTGAACCAGTTTCTTATACTGACCTAACATATAACCAATTTCACGATGTCCTACCCCAATATCACCCGCAGGAACATCCACTGTAGCTCCAATATGACGGTATAGTTCACTCATGTAACTTTGGCAAAAAGTCATAATTTCTCGCTCAGACTTTCCAATTGGATTGAAATCCGCACCCCCTTTGGCACCCCCTAAAGGGAGTCCAGTTAGGGCATTTTTAAAAGTTTGCTCAAAAGCAAGAAATTTCATTACATCTAAAGTAACACTCGCATCAAAGCGAATCCCACCTTTATAAGGCCCAAGGGCACTAGAATGTTGTACACGATATCCATAATTCACTTGCAGTTGACCTTTATCATCCATCCAAGGAACTCTAAAACTCAAAATACGTTCAGAGTGCAAGATCATTTTGAGGATATCCTCATCTAGGTATTCATAGATAGAATCAACAAACTCACGCGTTGTATTTTCAAACATTTTTTCATCTGGATATTTTGCATGGAATTCTTTTAGTATATCGTACATAACTTTTCTCCTATAAATCTATGTTATGGTAAATTTCTTGTACATCTTCACTTGCTTCTAACATGGACATGAGCTTATCGAACATTTTCTTATCGACTTCGCTGTCCAATGTAACAGTATCGTGGGGTAAATATGTCAGTTCCAAAACCTCAAAGGTTAATCCTTCAATGGCCTGATCAATGACATCTTTTGCTTTATAGAGATCACTTGGACTAAGAATAATGGACATATTGCCCTCTTCTACTTCAATTTCCTGAAAATCAATCTCATTTTCTAAAAGCAACTCGAACATTCTTTCTTCATCTGAAAAATCAAAACCTAAAATCCCTACATGATCATAACCATGCATTACCGAGCCACTAACACCCAGTTTGCTATCTGACTTGGTGAAGGCATTTCTAACCTCAGAAATGGTACGATTATCATTGTCTGTTAAACATTCAACAATAAAAGTCGATCCAGCAGGTCCAAATCCTTCATATCGTACGGTACGGTAGTCATCTTGTGAACCACCCTTTGCTTTTTCGATGGCCCGATCAATAACATCCTTCGGTACTTGATCTTGACGTGCTCGTTCAATAATTCGTTTTAATCCAGCATTCATTTCTGGATCAGGTTCACCATTTCTGGCTTCCATATATATTTCTTTTCCGTATTTTGAATACACTTTGGCTTTTGCGGCTGCAGTTTTTAAGATGGCCGCTTTTCTAACTTCAAATGCGCGTCCCATATTTCACCTCTTCTTATCTAATTATTATACACTAAAAATCTAGCGAATTGTGACATTATGTTTCTCAATTAAGCTTTGTGTAATCTTATCCATAACATCTTTAATCTCATCATCTTTTAAGGTATGATCACTTGCAAAAGTAAGTTCTATTGCAATAGATTTTTGTCCTTGGAGCTTCTCAGAAGTAAAGACATCAAATACACGATAATCTTGAAGCATTCTGGATGCTGATTTTTCAATTGTTTGAATTAAGTCTTTAACTTGAATATTCATATCACACAAGATTGACAAGTCACGATTGACACTTGGATAAGGGCTAATGGCCTCAGCTTTAATTGAAGCTTTTTTCTTAGTTAGAAGCCCATCTAAATCGATTTCTAAAACAATGGTATCTTTTAAATCATGATGTTTTAGAATTGTTGGATGAATATGGCCTAAGACACCCATTCGTTTTCGATCCAGGGTAATGGAAGCAGATTTGAAAGGATGAAATAGTTTCGTATCAAAATCTTCAGCTACGAAATCTATCCTTCTTGGGTTAATTCCCAATTTATCTACTAAAGCCATAAACATGCCTTTAATCGCAAAGAAATCTAGTGTGATTCCTTCTTTTAACCAGTTTGTTTTTGGATGATCTCCCATTCCTAAAATAATGAGTTTTTCATGTGTTTTCCCTTGAGTATATACTTTTGAAATTTCAAAATACAAACCATCTTTTTGACGTCTTGAAGCATTATAACTTGCTACTTCAAGTAAGGAAGGTGTAAGTTGAGTTCTTAAGTACTCACGATTATCACTCATAGGTGATAAAAGTTTAATTGGGTTCTCCAATGATTCGCCATTTTCTGTAAAATCTTTTTTAACCAAGGTATAGCTCAGCGTTTGATGTCCACCAAATCCTAGTAAGACTTTTTCGATGAGTGCAATGCCTTTTTGTCGATCATCTAAAGCCCCCATAGTAAGATCCAGTTTAGGAAGTGTTTCTTCTAAAACATCATAACCCACCATACGAATGACTTCTTCGATTAAATCAACATCAATTAAAATATCTTTTCTAAAAGATGGAATAGTACAGGTAATAACGTTCTCTTTAACTGTTGGTGTAAAATGCAAACGTTCAAAGACATCCATCACCGTTTCTAAGCTGAGATTGGTTCCTAGATAGGCATTAATTTTATCAAAAACAACAGAAACAACTACCGGTTTAATATCAATTGACCCATAAACAACAGTTTCTTCAATATCGGATGCATTTGCATATTTTATTAATAGATCAACGGCTCTATCCATAGCCTTAATCGGTGCCAAATCATCCATGGGTTTTGAAAATCTTGAAGAACTTTCAGTATTTAACCCTAATTTAGAAGCAGTCTTGCGAACACTTACCATATCAAAACTTGCTACTTCAATAATTAATCCGCGGGTTTCATTATGGATCATCGAATTGCCTAGTCCCATAATTCCAGCAATACCTACAGGAGTATCTTGATTCATGATTAACATATCACCTGGATTAATTTGATAACTTTTTTCATCTAAAGCAACCACTTCAAGTTCTAAATCATCTCTGACACTTAAATCTTGAACAGTTAAAAAATCGATATCATAAAAGTGGATGGGTTGTCCCGTTTCTAACATTACAAGATTTGAAATATCAACAACATTATTGATTGATTTTATTCCAGATCCCATCAAGGCTTCTTTAATCCACTGAGGTGATTCTTGAATTTTTACTTTATTGATCACTTTACCACTAAAATATGGTACTTTATCTGTTTGAGATGTAATGCTCAGCTTCGTTTTTGTGCCAATATTGGCAGCACCATTAAAGTCTGGCAACTTCAATTCTTTACCAAAAATAGCTGCTACTTCATGAGCTACCGCATGCATCGATAAGAAGTCAGAACGGTTGGGTGTTTGTGATACATCTAAAATATCATCATCCATCTTCAATGCAACAAGAGCATTCTCACCTACAACAGCATCCTTGTCTAATACAACAATTCCTTCTTTTTCTTCTTCAGTCATATATTTTTCTGCAACGGCTAATTCACTTAATGAGCAAATCATGCCATTGGACTGTACCCCACGGATTGTGGTGGGTTTTATGGTTAAACCTGGAAGTACCGATCCAATTTGTGCTACCACAACTTTTTGTCCTTGAGCGACATTAGCAGCACCGCATACAATTTGCTCAATGGATGTTCCTATATCCACTTTACAAACTGATAATTTATCACTTTCAGGATGTTTTTCTAGTTCTAAAACATGTCCTACTACTAGATTTTCACCTTGTGCAATTTTTTCAATTCCTTCTACTTCAAGACCTGCATTGGTTAACTCATCCGCAAGTTTCTTAGTAGGGATATCCGAAATATCAACATAATGGTTTAATAATTTTCTACTTACTAACATTTTTTCCTCCAACTACTCAAAACGTTTGAACTGTTCAATAAAACGCTTGTCATTAATATAAAATGAACGAATATCTTCGATACCGTATTTTAGCATTGCTATACGCTCGACTCCAATACCAAAGGCAAAACCAGTTAATGTTTCATCTTCATATCCTGCACTCTTTAATACATAGGGATGTACCATGCCTGCTCCTAGAATTTCAATCCAGCCAGTTTGTTTACAGATTGAACATCCCTCACCATCACAAAATGGACAAGAAACATCCACTTCAACAGATGGTTCTGTAAATTGGAAGTAGGAAGGTCTGAAACGAATTGTACGAGATTTTCCAAACATTTTTTGCGCAAAAAGAGCTAAGGTTCCTTTTAAATCCGAAAGAGTGATGCCATGTCCTACTACTAAACCTTCCATTTGGAAGAATTGATGGGAGTGCGTTGCATCATCATCATCACGACGATATACCTTACCTGGGCATACAACTTTTACAGGAACATGGGGTGCATATTGCTCTAAAGCACGCGTCTGAATCGCAGATGTATGAGTTCTTAGTAAATGATGTTCATCAATATAGAATGTGTCCTGCATTTCGCGGGCTGGATGATCTTGAGGAATGTTAGCACGTTCAAAGTTATAAAGATCAAGTTCAACCTCGTCCCCTTCAACGATACCATATCCCATCTCTCTAAATGTTTCTTCAATTTCACGTTGGACCATAATCAACGGATTTTGCGCACCAACTATATATTCATTTCCTGGTAAGCTCACATCAATGGCACTCATCACCATTTCATTTTCTAAACGTAAAGCTTCCAATTCAATTTTCTTTTCTTCTAGAATCTTTTCAATTTTGAATTTAGCCTCATTCACTCTTTTACCAAATGCTGGTCTTTCTTCTTGGTCTAAATCCTTCATTTGCTTCATTATATCGGTTAAAAGACCGCGTTTACTCATATATTTAATACGCAGTGCTTCTAATGCATCTAAATCATCACTATCCATGACTTCAATCAAGGCCAATTTTAGTATGTCTTTTAATTCCATTTCCTTCTCCTTTTCAATAAATAAAAAAGTACCCACTAGCCAGAAACGACAAGCGCGGTACCATCCTGAATTTATTTTGATATTTCAAAATACTCTTTATAGTTTATAACGCAACAACACGTAAGGGATTAGCTTCTCTCCAAGGTGAATTCATTAAGCTTCTTAGATAGACTCACACCCAATGTCTACTCTCTTTGCTAAGGTTCTTAACTACTCTGTCTTATCAACGATTTACTAGTTTATTATACAAAATTACTTGTAAAAATACAAATGATAAAAACGTAAATTATCAATCAAAAAGAATCTAATGTGTAATTTTTTTACGAAACGACTTATATATTAAG